>JASHNV010000116.1 GCA_030041455.1 Spirochaetia bacterium | reverse complement strand
TCGTGAGGAGCTCCCGGGGCGACTCGGTCTCGGAGACCCCGCGCCGAGCGCGCTCGAAGAGCCCGCCGCCTTCCGAACGGGAGACCGACCGCCTTTCCGCCGAGCGGCTGCCGAGAAAGGCGCACAGGAGCTCCGCGTCGCCGGGCGCCCCCACGCCGAGAATCGCCTTGTAGGCGCAATTGTCGATGATCGACGTGTCGCGCCCGTACTGCCTGAACAGCTGGCTGAAGCTCTGCGCGACGATCATGCAGCGCAATCCGTACTGCCTGAAGAAGGCGAGCTGGCTCTCGAAGAAGGGCAGCCGCCCGAGGGAGGGGAACTCGTCCATGAGGAACAGGAGCCGGAACTTGTTGGCATCGAGCGTCCGCGTGAGCCGGTTGCCGATCATCTCGAGCATCAGGCGCATGAGGGGACGCAGCCTCGCTGCGCTCTCGGGGGACACGCACAGATAGAGGGAACAGGGCCGGTCCGCGCCGGTGAGGTCGGCGAGCCGGAAGTCCGAGGCGGAGGTGTTGCGGGCGACGAGCGGATCTTGGTAGAGCGACAGGTAGGCGCTCGCGGTCGAGACGACGCTCGAAAGCTCCCGGCTCTCCTTGTTGAGCATGTTCCTCGCGGCCTCCTCCACCTGCGGATGAGGCCGGCCGCGGAGATGCCGAGTCGTGAGCATCCGGTTCAAGGTGGTCCAGATGTCCGATTCCGGATTATTCAGGAACCGATAGACTCCGTAGAGGCTCTTGTCCCGCTCGGCGTACAGGACGTGGAGCACCGCCCCGACGAGAAGCTGCCGCGCGGTCGCGCGCCAGTGGTCGTGCTCCTGGTCGAGGCCGCCGGGGTTGGTGAGGAGCTCGCAGAGGTTCTGCGTCTGCGCCACGTCGCTCGCCGTGTCGATCTCCATGAGCGGGTTAAAGCGCGCCGAGCTCGCGCTCGTCGGGTCGAAGCGAAGCAGCCGCGAGAACCTCCGCCGCCAGCCCGAGGTGAGGAGAAAGTTCTCCTGCTTCATGTCGTACACCACGACGGACCCGCGCCAGCCGAGGAGCGTCGGGACGATGACCGAGACGCCCTTCCCCCTGCCGGAGGGGGCGACGACGAGGAGGTGCTCCTCGCCCGGGCTGAAGATCAGCCGGCCCGCCCGAAGCATTCGCAGCGCGCCGCCTCGCCGATCCCGGGCGAAGCGCGCCCGCGCCGTCTGGCCGAGGATGGCGCCTCCCGAGGGTCCCTCGCGGAGGGCGCCTGAGGCCCGAAGCTCGCGATCGCGCATCCAGCGGGCGCCCCCGCACGCCTCCGACCGTCGGGGTCGATCGCGGACGTAGAGCCTGAAGCCCGCAGCGGACAGGAGCGCGAACGACCCGGCGAAGACGAGGAGCCCGGCGCTGAACTGCGAGCCGTACGCCCGGTCGACTACCGACCGGTAGAGGACGTGGAAAGGCTCGTAGAGCCCGTCGAGCTGGGGGGGCCCGAGAAGGTCGACGTGGTGGAGAAGCGCCGCGAGGACGTTGGCGCCGAGCGCGGCGCTCGCGAGGAGCGAGAGGGCAAGGTAGACCGCAAGCAGCCGCTTTCTCAACGCTCGATCCCTCCGCCGTCCCGCTCGAGCGCCCCGCGACCGTGCCGACGCGCCCGCTCCCTGCCCGGCGAGCCGCCCTCCGCGCCGCCGGGAGCCCGCCACAGGGCCAAGATCCTCGAACGCAGGAGCCGCACGCGGTCGCCCTCGCGAAGGTCGTGGAGATCGAAGCCGCCCCGGTAGTAGCGCTCCCCCGAGCGGCTCTCGACGAGGATGAACGGCTCCTCGATCGGAGCGCCCGCGGCGCCCTTCCGGACGACGACGCCCTCGAGGAGGAAGCGCCCGCTGTAGAAGCGCCAGCCGCGCCCTTGGTCGCCGAGCTCCCGATACGCGGCCTCCGCGCGGTCGCGCCTGCGCTCCGCGGCGCGGAGCCGCGGCTCCCAGCCGTCTGGGAGCCGGTAATCGATTCCGCCGAGGCCGCGCGCGTAGCCGAGCTCGCAGAGCCGATCGAGACGGGCCTTCTCAAGCCCGCTCTCGGCGCGCACGATGCGATCCGGAAGGCGGGAGCGCGCGCTGATTTCGCGATCGATCGCGGTGAAGCGCTCCCGGCCGATCTCCTTCACGAGCCGGTTCTGCTCCTCGTCGCGGATGCGGTATCCGAGCTCCCTCGTCGCGATCTCGCCTGCGATCGCGCGCATGCCGCTTCGCGTGAACTGGGGGTCGAAGCCGACCTCGCGCGCGCTCCGGTCGAGGCCGCGGACGACGAGGTGGCAGTGCGGGTTGTCGGTGTCGCCGTGGACGACCCCGGCCCACAGGAGATCCTGGCCCGTCGAGCGTCCGAGCGACCGCATGAACTCCCGGGCGTACGCCTCCATGTCGAGCGAGTGGCCGTTCTCGGGAGAAAGGATGATCTTGAAGAAGCGCCGCTCGCCCGCGAGGACGCCCGTCCGCGGGTCGTCCCCGGGCTCCGTGAAAAGCGCGGGCCTTCCGAGCCCTTCGCCCGCGCCGCTTCGTTCGAGGTAGGCGAGGTGCGCCCGCATGCGGTCGGGACGCGATTCGCGGAGGATCACCACCGCCCGCTGGCGCGGGGCCCGGTCGTCCGGAGGCTTCCAATATTGGTGCGACTTTGAAGGGCCCCGGACGACCGGAGGCCTCGCTCTCGCCGGTCGTCCGACGAACCGGAGGTACGCGTCGAGCCTCACGGGCGCACCCGTCCGGGGGAGCGCCGCGGCTCATGCCCTCCCGCGCGTTTCTCTTCTTCGTTCGGTGCCATGTGCGAGCAGCCTCCCTATCTCGCCGCGCTTGCGCCTCCGGCAGCGGTCGAGCTCTCCGTAGATTCTCCGGAAGTTGACGGTGCGCTCCTCGATACAGGCGAGAAGCACGTTGTAGAACAGCTGATCGAGGTCGCCGAGCATGTCTTTGTCCGTCTCGGCGATGCTCTCGAGCACCTGCCGCGCGCGCTCGATCTGGCGCGCCCCCCGGTACTTCGCGAGAAGCCGGGAATAGGGACCTCGGCGCGCGAGGAGGTATCCGCGCGTCCACCGGCCCTTCATCTGGACGAGGAGCAGGTGTACCTGCGTCTCGGGGTCCGCGTACCGCCAGGCCGCCGACCATGCAATGTTGGGCATCGATTCTCCCGGGGCGGAGCCTCGCCCCGCCGGAGGAATACCTCGCAGGCCCGCTTCCGGGTTCAAGGAGCCAGGGAGAACCGCTCGCCTCGAGCGGCGGGAGACCGGAGCGCCGCGCGTTCAGGCGGGCGCGGGCGAGCGGGCGCTTGGCTCCGCGCTGCGCGGAGGCGGCTCAGGCGAGAAAGAGGTCGTAGGCGGCGTTGTCGCGCTCCTCCCAGGAGGGGTAGCCGATCTCCGCGAGAAAGCGGGCGAACCTCCCTTCGTCGGCGGGCGGGACCTGGATTCCGCAGAGAACCCTCCCGTAGTCGGCGCCGTGATTGCGGTAGTGGAAGAGGCTGATGTTCCACACGCCGCTCATGCGATTCAGGAAGTTCAGGAGAGCTCCCGGCCGCTCGGGGAACTCGAAGCGGAACAGCCGCTCGCCGGGAAGGCGGCCCGCGTGCCCTCCGACCATGTAGCGGACGTGCAGCTTCGCGGTCTCGTTGTCGCTCATGTCGACCACCTGGTAGCCGGCGGCGCGAAGCCGGCTCGCGAGCTCGCCGCGCGCTTGCGCTCCGCCGTGCATCTCGATCCCCACGAACACGTGCGCGACCTCCCGGTCGGAATACCGGTAGTTGAACTCGGTGATCGAGCGGTTGCCGAGCGCCTCGCAGAAGGTCCTGAAGCTTCCCGGCCGCTCGGGGATGGTCGCGGCGAACAGCGCCTCTCGCTGTTCGCCGAGCTCGGCCCGCTCGGCGACATGGCGGAGCCTGTCGAAGTTCACGTTCGCTCCGCTGTCGATGGCGACGAGCGCGCGGCCTTTGATAGCCTCGCGCTCGACGTAGCGCTTGAGCCCCGCGAGCGCGAGAGCGCCCGCGGGCTCCGCGATCGAACGGGTGTCCTCGAAGATGTCCTTGATCGCGGCGCAGACCTCGTCGGTGGAGACCACGATGATCTCGTCGACGCATTGCCGGGCTATGCGGAAGGGCTCGGCGCCTACCTGCCGCACCGCGACTCCGTCCACAAAAATGCCGACCTGATCGAGCCGAACGCGCTCCCCGGAGGCCAGCGCCGCGCGCATGCTCGCCGCGTCGTCGGGCTCGACCCCGATGACCTTGATCCCGGGGAAGAGGTACTTCACGTACGCGCCGATCCCGGCGACGAGCCCGCCTCCGCCTACGGGGACGAAAATGGCGTGGAGGTCGTCGCCTGAATGCTGGCGAAGGATCTCCATGGCCACGGTACCCTGACCCGCGATCACCTCCTCGTCGTCGTAGGGATGAATGAAGGCGCGGCCCTCGCGCTCAGCGCGCGAGGAGGCGTGGGCGTACGCCTCGTCGTAGGTGCTTCCGCGGAGCTCGATCGCGGCTCCGAACGAGCGCACGGCGTCGACCTTGATGCGCGGCGTGGTCTCGGGCATGACGATGACCGCGTCGATCTTGAGGTGGCGCGCCGAAAGCGCCACTCCCTGCGCGTGGTTGCCCGCCGAGGAGGCGATGACGCCCCGCGAGCGCGACGCCGCGTCAAGGGTCGCCATCTTGTTGTAGGCTCCTCGAATCTTGAACGAAAAGACCGGCTGGAGATCCTCGCGCTTGAGGAAGACGCGATTCTCAAGACGCAGCGAAAGGCGCGGCGCCGGGTCGAGGGGCGTCTCCCGGGCGACCTCGTAGACCCGTCGGGCTTGGAGGATTTTCTTTGCATAGTGCTCAAGCATCCCGCATTGTAGCAGGACGCCCCGTCCCGTGAAATCCCGTCCGTGAGGCGGTCGGGAGGCGGGTCGGCGCCTCGCGATGCCGGGACCGTGTTTCCGTCGGGGCGAATCATGGCCGAAGATGTCGGACAATTGAGCCGCCTGAGCTGGGACCCGCAGCGCGCCGGTTCGGAACCCTCATATCCCTGTCCGGTCTTCCGGTCTCCTTGACATCGCGAGCTGCGCCACGTTATCGTGGGGACTGAGTTCCGGGGGTGTAGCTCAGTTGGCTAGAGCGCGTGAATGGCATTCACGAGGTCGCGGGTTCAATTCCCGCCACCTCCAACCCAAAATAGCTGAGGGGCAACGAGCTCGTGAGGGGAGAAACGGGCGCGCCAGCGAGATCGGAGCACGGGGCGTCGGGAAAAGGCATGAACGCCGAGGACCGCGACCGACTGCTTTCGCTGTTGACGGAGATGAGCTCGCCGGTGCTTCGTGAGACAGCACGGCCCCGTTCAGGCTCTCCCGCCTTAGGACACGCAGGACAGACCACGGCAAGCCTGTCATTGTCTCTTTCCGCCAGGTCTTCGACCCTTGGCCTTCTGCGCTTCATGCTCAACGCCCTGGAGAATGGCCCCGCGCCGCCTCCCGACCCTGCACAGATCGTCACCTGATCTCTCCTCTGGTCTTCTCCCGGAATGTCCCCTCACCCTGCTACTGGCCACACCCAGACCGCTGGCCGCCACGGCTACAGCCGGCAGCGCCTTCCGGATCCGCCCTCCCCGTGCCCCCCGTCGTTCCGCCACCCTTGCGCCTCACTCGCCTCTCCCGTGCCAACGCTCCCTGCATGCCTACTTGAGAACTGCTGGAGGTCATGCGATTCCTTGCAACAAGTAGGTTTCAACGCTATCATTGAGGTCGCATCATGAGATTCTACCGAATCATGAAGAGAGCCTATGATGGCAAGCCTGTAAGTAACGTTTCAAGGAGCACCTTAGGGGCGGTGCCCGGAGAGAAGGGCGATATCCCGGTAGGACCGGATGGAATCGTGGAGCCCGAGACGGGTGGTATGTCCGTCTTCAACGACGTGGGAAAACTGCCACGAGCGAGGTATCGGGAATATCTGGAGGAAAAAGACAATGGGAGAGTCTGCATTTTTGGAATTGAAGAAGACTCTTTACCGCACACCGTGGCCTCCAGGCAACGGGGACCAAGAGTCAATCACTATGAAATACAACCAAGAGACAGGTGCCTTTTTGACTTCTACCAACAACAACTTCATGGCACAAGGACCCTTTGGGATATCATTGACGCTTAGAGTTAGCAAACATATTGAACTGATGATTGCATACCGGACAGGAAAGGGACGCTTGGATGACGATCGGCTAGAGGAACTTATGGCGCAGATGGACGATATCTGGTGTGAAGCTACCGACGAGGAGGTAGCCGCAATCAAGTTCTACACTGATTTGTACTACAACGAAGGGAGTTTCCGCAACGACGAATCGGTTTTGTCTAGTTCACCTTTGATGTATAACGCTGACGACAGCGGGACGAATCGTCCTTCGCAACTAACCGGATACCGATTTTCGTCGGAGCTCACAGAAAACGTGGAATTGAGATATGCCTGATTGCTTTTCGTTGGTTTTGTGTCAAACGGTGCTCCTCGACCAGAGAACTAGCAATTTCAGTCTGGTAAACCTCTTTGAGACGATCCAAGTCCCCTTCCTCGGCGCCGTGTGGCCGATTGAGATGCTGTCTTGCTGGCTTGCGGGACCGGAACAGAGTACCGAGAAAGCTTATCGCGTCAAGTTCATCATTGAGAGCGATGATCAAGACCCTGTTGAGACCGAGTCGCCTAGAGACCTTTACTTTCGATCGCGTTACAACCGCGTCAGTTCAATAGGACTTCAGCTGCCACCTAAACCCGGCAATTTTCGGGTCAAAATAGCGCTACGTGAGAACTCAAGTAGCGAGTGGAAAGTACAGCCAGTGTTCTGGCCGCTAACCTTGCAGACAGCGGTCTTTCCTCAACCTATCCAACAGCCACAGCACTAGATCGAATTAGGGACCGCATCCGCTACGTAGTCGACAAGCTCCACGACAGGGGTGAGCTACGCGCGCCCTACTCCGGTCACGATTCGCGTCACTATCAGGCAGTGAAGCTCTACAACGAAACGCGGGATATCTTCCCCCAGTGTCAAAAGCGCTTGGGCACGCTGACGTACAAGTCTCGGAAACGTACCTTCGCTCACGTAGCCAAGAAATCCGAAAGTGGAATGTCGCTCAAAACCGCGCGTTGTTAGGTCCCCAGTATGCTGCCGTGTCCTTTGGCTTTGGGTTTTGTTGGGCATAGGCGAACGCTGTTTTGCCGATTGGGTTGGCGTTTTCGGGCAACGGCAAGCCGCAGGACCGGGAGCTCACGGAGCTTAGCAAGGAGAATCGTGAGTTGCGCGAAGAGCGGGATATCTTGCGAAAAGCAATCGCGATCTTCTCGGGACCCAAGAAATGAAGTACCGCTTCATTTCCGAGCAGCACGGGAACTACCGCGTTGAGAAGATGGCGGGACGCTCGGGAACTCACGGGCAGGCCTATTACGAGTGGATGCGGCAGGGAGAACCCACGACAGCGCGCTGTTAGACTGCATTCGGGAGGTGCAGGAGAAGGTTGCCTACCGCTTTGTCCAAAGGAGTAAAGAATCCCGTTTCGTGGAACGGTGATCGTCGCAGCTCCGCCGCTCGGCCTTTGACCTCAAATAATCCAGGGGCCTCCCGTCCCGGGAATGCGGGCTTCGCGTCATACCGGAGCTTCTCCCGGGTCGATCGGATCGAAACCAGGCCCGTGCTCGACCTCCATGACAATGGCTCGTGCCCGGGCGACGGAAAGCCGGCTGTCGCCGCCGTCCTCGCAACGAACACGGAGCTCGAGGAACCATCGCAGCGATAACGAGGTCGTCAAACAGGTACGCGGATCGCCGGAACGAAATCCGGAGGGCATCAGGAGAGCGTCCGCCTTCGGGGGTAGTCGGGAGCCGGCCGCGCTTGGACCAAGTGCTCGGAACCGGGAAGCGCGGCTCCCGAACCCTGGCCGGACGCAATCAAAAATCGTCACGAGGATGACAATTCCTACTTACGAGGATATTTTTGACACATGTTCATTGCTCGGGGGATCGAGTCCAAAGCCCGCGCGCTCGCGGCGGCGTTTCCTTCGGTGATCATCACGGGCGGACGTCAAGCGGGCAAGACTACCCTCGCGCGAAAAATCTTCCCCGCGTACGCCTACGTGAGCCTCGATTTGCCGAGCC
>JASHNV010000016.1 GCA_030041455.1 Spirochaetia bacterium | reverse complement strand
ACGCCCTCGAGGGGGTCTCAGACGGCCTTCGCCGCGAGCTTGCGATCTACGGCATCCGAGTGGTGGTGATCGACCCGGGAACGGTCGCGACCGCGATCTGGGACAAAGCCGACAGCGTCGACCTCTCCCCCTTCGCGAAGTCGGACTATCTCCAGGCGATGACGCGCTTACGGGACTTCATGGTGGCCTCCGGCCGGAAGGGCGCGGAGCCCGAGCGTATCGGGAGGATCATTCTCGCCGCGCTCGAGGCGAGGCATCCCCGCCTCCGCTACAGCGCGCCGACCTCCTCGCTCTTCGCGCGGCTCGCCGCCGCGGGGCTCCTCCCCAAGGGTCTCGTCGACCGGGCGCTCGCGCGCCTTCTCGGGCTCGCGCGGCGAGCAGGCTAAAGGCCGCTACGAGCCCGCGCCGAGCACGATCCGGACAAACTCCGCGGGGCGCTCCTGGTGAGGCAGGTGGCCGGCTCCGGCCACGACCTCGAAGCGGGCGCCCGGCTGCGCGCGTGCGGCCTCTTCGCCGGCCGCAGGGGGGATGATCCGGTCCTGCGCTCCCCAGAGATAGAGCGACGGCGCCCTGATTCCGGCCGCGCGCTCCGCGTGCCTTCTTCCCGAGACAAGCCGCCACCGCGCGAGGCTCCTCACCGTGGCGGCGTAGGCGGCGGTTTGGGTCGCGCTCGCCACCCGCTCGGAGACTCTCGCGCGGAGGAAGTCGCGCTCCTCGGGAGGAAGCCCGTCGAGATCGGCGTAGTAGGGCCTGAGCGACTCGTAGGCGGCGTCGGGATGCCTGCTCAGGCGCCGAAAGCGGACCTTGACCGCGCCGGGCACGAGCATCGCGAGAGCGCGAGCGCGGAAGCGGGGCCTGGCCGCGAGAGCGCCGTCGACGAGAATGAGCCGCTCGGCGAGGCCCGGTCTCGCGAGGGCGGCAAGCTGCGCGAGGGAGGCGCCGAGGGAGCTCCCGAGGAGCGTCGCGCGCCTGATTCCGAGGGACTCGAGCAGCCCGGCGAGAAGGGTCGCGACGCGCTCAGGCGCGAAGCCGCCCCGGGACGGAAACCCGCTCCGGCCGAACCCCGGAAGGTCGGGGGCGACGACCCGGTAGCGGCGGCTCAGGGGCCCGATGACCCGCCGCCAGGTGTCGGCCTCGTCGCCGAGCCCGTGGACGAGAAGGAGGGGATCCGACGGTCCTCCGGTGTCGTAGGCGAAAAGCCGTACGCCGGACACGACCAATGTCCGGGCGTACGGCGCGAGCGCGTGAGGAACATGCATGGCACACCTTAGGACGCCGGATCGGGAGGATCAAGCGTCTGAGAGGAAAACGGCGAGGCGGTCGCCTGCGAGGAGGCGCTGGGGCGCGAAGCGAAGGAGCTCCCGCTCGCGACTGAACTCGACCGGAGTGCCCCGGATCTCGACCCGCGAGACCCGCTCGCCTGCAAGCAGGTCCGACTTGAAGCGCTCCAGCGTGATCTCTCCGCCGCCGATCCGCACCTCGATGCGCTCCCGCCCCTCGCGGGCGAAGACGCCCCACGCGGTGCCGACCGCCCACACCGAGCGAAAGTCGCGTCGGCGGATCCTCGGGCTGAATCCGATCATCCCGCAGGTGAGATCGTATTCGAACCCCGCAAGCGCGACGAGAAGGGCGAAGGAGGCCAGGGAGCGGACGTAGTTGCTTCCGCACTCGATCTCGCTCCAGGGGTTCCGCTTCTCCCCGTCGTACCGTTCCCGGACCGCCTCGACCACCTCGATCGCCTCCTCGACGTAGCCCTCGTAGATCATGTGGCAGGCCGCCTGGTACTCGAAGCCGTTCATGCACTCGTCGGCGTACGGCACCGGCACCTTCGGCGCGCCGCCTTTCGGCCATGAACAGATGACGAGCCCCCGCTCGTCGTTGAGGGCGAAGATACGGTTGGCGTTCTCGTGGTCGCGCATCGAGCGGAAATTGTGGCTGTAGATCGCGCGCATCGCCGACTTCACCTTCAGCGGATCGAAAAGGTATCCGAGGCCGAGCAGGTGCGCGTGCCACTGCCCGACGATCTGGTCGATATGGCATCCGTGTCCGATCTGGTATTTGATCTCCCCGAGCTCGGGGTCGATCGGAAAGCGGGGGTCCTTCACGTCCAGCTTCTGGAAAAAATACTCGCCGTCGTAGAGATTCTCCTCCACCCAGGTCCGCCCGGCCTCGGAGAGCGCGCGGTAGCGCTCGGCGTCGGCGTCGCCGAGCGCCTCGGCGATCCTGCTCGCCGCGAGGAGCCCGGCCTGGTAGAGGCTCGAGATGTAGCTGTTCGGGCCGTACATCTCGACGTCGAGGGTGTGGTGCTGCTCGCCTTCCATCACTCCGTCGCGATCGCGGTCCCACGCGTCCTCGTTGTCGGGGCTCCACGCGTATTCGAGGGACCGCTTGACCCTCGGCCAGATCGCCCGCAGCCACGCGGTGTCGCCTGAGACCTTCCATTCCCGGTAGACCTTCAAGATCCCGCCCATCTGGCCGTCGGCGGCGGCGCGCCGGGGGCCCGCGTGCGGCGAGGTGCCGGTGAGCGTCCGCTCGGGCGGCAGCAGCATCCGGAACGCCATCTTCCCGCTCGGAAACAGGTTGTAGCGGTACTCGGCGTCCCGCATGGAGCGGGCGAGAGCGGGAAAGAGGAACGCGAACGCCTGCTCGTAGTTCCACACGTGGGTGCAGGAGCCCTCGCACGAACCCTCCTTCGCGTGGCAGCCCTCGAAGCCGTAGAGCGTGCCGTCGGTCAGTCTCAGGCAGGTCGGAGACTTCATCGTCGCGAGGTTGCCGGACACCGCGTCGAGCACCGCAGAAGGGACGGTCGAGTCGAAGAGCGCTTCCTGGAAAGCGCTCGTCTCCCGATAGAGTCGTTCGTAGCTCGACCAGACGTACCGGGCGCTCTCGGTGGAGTCGCGGAACAGCGTCGCGTAGTAGTTCTTCCACTGGGGAAGCCCCTCCCCCTCTGCCCTAGGCCCCGGATTCCAGTAATTGACGAAGTTCGGAAAGCTCCAGGTGATCGCGAAGCGAAACCGGGCGGTCTTCCCGGGAGCCACCGTCTGGTGGGAGGCGAGGAGACACACATCCTGGGAGTTGTAGGTCGTGATCGCCCCGCCGCCGCGCAGTTGGCGGTAGTCGCGGTCCTTGAACGGCCCGGGGGTCGTGAACTCCCTCCAGAACACCGTGAGGTTGTCGAACCATTCGCCGCGATACCAGTACTTCTGGTAGCTCACCGCCGAGCCCGTCGTGCTGAGCGTGAGGTCGCCGTAGTCGGCGTCGCTCTCGCGCCGGCTCGTCGAATAGAGCTTGATGCCGCTCGCCTCGCCGAGTCGGACGAAGTCGTTCGCCGAGCCCGGCGAAAGGGGATTCGTCAAGTTCCCCGCGAGCGTGATGTCGAGGGGCTCGTCGGTCCGGTTGGTGACGTCGTAGGTGAGCAGCGCCGCCGGAAGCGAAGAGTCCCTGTCGTTCATCGGGATGAAGGGACTGAACGCCGTGAGCTTGATCCCGCACGGAGAGGCGGGATCGAGAAAGTCGATGTCGGCGAAGGGAAATCGGCCGGTGAAGCGCACCTTCGAGAAATGGGGGAGCCCCGCCATCGTCTCCCGCCTGACGCCGAACCCGAACCCGATGAACTTGTCGAACCCCTCTCCCATGAAGGGCGGCTGGGCGTCGCCGTGGAGTACCCGCGCGAAGAGGACGCTCCCGGCGCGCTCGGCGCGGACGGCGAAGAAGGAGAACCCGTTGTAGCTGTTCTTGTTCGGCCTGTTGAAGATCTCCCAGTCGATCAGCCGGCCGGTGCCTGAGAGCCCGATGCAGCCCGCGCCGATGCCCCCGAGCGGAAAGGAGATCGCGCGGGTTCGGTTTCCGTCGTAGGAAAAGGGCTCTCGACTCCGTTCCTGGACCATGAATATCCTCCCTTGCTGGAATGTGCCCGAGCCCCTCGCCCTTGCGCGCCGTAGAGCCTCCGGCCGAACGGCGCCCGCGGAGCCCGGCCTCCGAGCGCCGGGCCCTGCTTCCTCGACGGCCTCCTGGGACCTCCTGGGCCGGAGGCGGTCGATAGGAAGACCTGGGGACGCGCCTGAAGAGGGCGTTCGACGAGCCTTCAGCCCTTGAGGCCCGTCATGACGATGCCCTCGACCACATAGCGCTGCGCCAGAAGGAAAACGGCGACGATCGGAAGAATGCCGAGCGTTGCGCCGGCCATGATCTCTCCGACGTTCCCCTGATTGTAGGTACCCTGCAGGAGAAGAATAAGCAGGGGAAGCGTCTTTTTCGCCTGAGTATTCAGAAAGATCAAGGGGCGGAGCAACTCGTTCCAGAAATACAGAAAGCTGAACACCGACAGCGCCGAAAGCGCGGCCGTAGCGTTGGGGAGAAAAATGCGCCGGTAGATCGTGAAGTTGCCGGCTCCGTCGATCTTCGCCGACTCCGCAAGGTCTCGCGGTATCGTCAGGAAGAACTGGCGGAGGAAAAAGACGCCGAACGCGCTTGTAAGACTCGGAAGGATCAGAGCGGCCTGCGTGTCGATCAAGCCCCAAAGCTTCATCAGGATGAACAACGGGACGATGGTGACCTGCACCGGGATCATCATCGAGGCGAGGAGAAGGGCAAAGAGCGCTCGCTTGAGGGGAAACTCGAGCCTCGCGAATGCGTAGGCCGCAAGCGAGCAGAAGACGAGCTGACCCACGGTGGTAAGCCCGGCGATCTTGAGGCTGTTGAGGAAGTACTGAAAGATATTCTGCGCGTCGACGACGGAAGCGTAGTGACGCAGGCTGATCCTCGACGGGATCCAGTGGGGCGGCAACGAATAGGCGTCCTTGATCGTGCCAAGCGAGGTGCTGAGCATCCAGAGGAAGGGCGCCAAGATCACGAGCATGAGCGCGAAAATGAGGAGGTACCTAACGGCCTCGAAGACCGGTGCCAGCGCTCGCCTCGCGATACGCTTCTTCATTCGTAGCGAACCCACAGCTTTTGCGCGCCGAATTGGGCGGCGGTGGCGGCCACGATAACGACGAACAGCGTGACCGCGACCGCCGACGCATACCCCAGGTTGAAATATCGGAAACCGTTGTCGTAGATATACATGACGACGCTCCGCGTCGAGTCACCCGGTTGTCCTCCGGTGAGCACGAACGGAGAATCGAAGATCTGAATGGTGTTGATGAATCCTATGACCAAGAGAAAAAAGGTCGTGGGCGAGAGGAGCGGCAACGTGATTCTGAACAGCTTCGCGAACGGCCGGGCTCCATCCATTTCCGCCGCCTCGTAGAGCTCGCGGGGAATGCTTTGCAGTCCCGCGAGGAACACCAAGGCGTAGAATCCGAAGTTTTTCCATACGTCGAAAACGATAACGGCGGCCTTCGCCCAGCTTGTGCTGTTCAACCACGGAACTTTCCCCACCCCGAGAACGCCGAGATAGTAGTTGATCACGCCGATGTCGGTATTGAACAGGAACGCCCATACTCCGGCTACGATCGCCGTCGCCGTCACGAACGGAAGAAAGTATCCGAGACGGATGAGATAGCGAAGGAAAGGACTGAACGGGCGATTCAATATCGATGCGACTGCGAAGCCGATGATCAAAAAGAGAACGGTCTCCGCCGCCACGAAGATGGCCGTATTCACGTAGACCGTAAAGAACTGCTCGGAAGCGACCCCCGAGAACAGCTGGACGTAGTTCGCCATGCCGGCGAAACGGCGCTCGTTCGGGAGGAGCAGATTCCAGTGGGAAAAGCTGATCGCGATCGATGCCGCAAGGGGTCCGATCACGAACAGGAAAAAGCCGACGAAGGTGGGAGCGATGAACAGGTACGCATCGCGAATATCCCGCCGCCGCTCGTTGCTCAACTTCGCTCGTCGCATTCCGATCAACCTCCGAGCCGTCCACGCGCGTCACGATCGAGCTTCGATGACGCGCAGAGGCGGGGCGTGGGCCTCTCCCGCCTCATGGCGTGTCCTCATTTCCTTACTGTTGGAGAATCGCGTTCAGCTCCTGATTGGCTTTGCTCAGCCCGTCTTTGACACCGACCTGGTTCGAGAGAATGAGGCTGAGATACCTGCCGACGATCGCCGAGGCGCGCGGGAAATCGGGAGGATTCGGCAGCGAGCGCGAGTCCTTGAGCGCGTCGGAAAAGACGGTGAAGTGACTGGGGACGAGGTCGGCGATGCTCCCCGTGGTCGCGAGCGATATTCGCGCGGGAATGTTGCTGATCGGCGTGTCCTTTCCTCCTACGAGCCGGCTCATGACGTTTTTTCTCGTCATGTACTTGACGAGCGTCCAGTCGACGTCCTTGTTCTTCGTCGCCCTGAGTATCGCGAAACCGTCCACCCCAAACTCCGCCGTTTGCGTCCTCCATCGAGGCCAAAGCTGAATATCGGCGCTCGTAAAGCCCTCCGGCACGAAGGAGAGAATGGGCCAGCGGCCGGCGCCGAACATGGCCAGATTGCCGGCCATGAAGGCGTTGGTGGGATTGTAGCCCTGGGCTCCCGGAAGCGGCGACACCTTGTACTTGTAAATGAGGTCGTACATAAACTGAACCGCTTCAATGACGCGCGGATCGTCGAGGTTGCCTTGGGAAAAGTTGTTCTTGTACAGCGTGGTGCCGTTCGCGTAGAGCCACGGGACGATACCTGTGAAATATCCGTCGTCGACGGCGAACCCATACTGGGGTTGCCCTCCGCCGCTCGTCGTCAACTGTTGGGCGATCTTCACGAAGTCCTGCACGGTCCAGTCGGCCGCCGGCCGCGCGATGCCCGCTTTCTGGAACATGTCGGTGTTGTACCACATGACCATGTCGTTGTAGCTGTAGGGCAGCTCGTAGAGCTTGCCGTCGATCCTGAAGCTGTCGAGGAGCGACTGCGGAATGTCGCTGAGATAATCGCTCAGCTCCGCCTTGTCTCGATTGACGAGGTCGTCGATCGGATAGGCGAGGCTTTTGGAGGCGAGCAGCCTCACGCCTTCGGTCGCCACCCACATCACGTCGGGATTCTGGCCTCCGGCGATCATCGTCGCCACCTTGTCGATATATTGACCCCAGTCGGGCGCCTCGACGCCGACGTAGTTGAGGGTGATCGAGGGATGTTCCTTCTGGAAGTCGCTCAAGGTCTTCTGCCAGCCCTTCAGCGCATCCGGGCCGGTCGCCCAAAAAACGAACTGAACCGTTGCGGACCCTGTCGTTCCGGGCGACTCCTGAGTCCCCCCGGCAAAGACCATCGCCGAAACGAGAGCCGCGAGCGCGAGAGTAGCGAGCGGTTTTCGCATCATGACGTTCTCCTTCTTACCCAATTGACGG
>JASHNV010000115.1 GCA_030041455.1 Spirochaetia bacterium | reverse complement strand
GAGGAAGGCGTGCCTCTTTCTCCACTTTGAGAGCATCGACACCTGCGCCGAAGTGAGGCTCAACGACAAGAGCGTCGGCGTGAGCCGAAACATGTTCGTCCGGCGCCGTTTCGATGTCGCGGGCGCGGCGCGCTCAGGCGAGAACCGCATCGAGGTCCACCTGAGCTCCCCGGAGCGGGAGGCCGAGGCCGAGAGCGAGAAGCTCCCCTACCCGATCCCCCACAACGAGTTCCCGGTCCAGTCGCCTCACCGCAACCTGATCCGGAAGGTGCAATGCCATTCCGGCTGGGACTGGGGCCCTTGCCTCATGGTGAGCGGTCTGTACGGCCGGGTCCATCTCGGCGCCTCGAGCAGCCACCGCATCGAGTACGTCCACACCCGCCAGCGGCGCAAGAGCGACAGGCTCTGGGAGGTGGAGGTTACCGTGGAGATCGTCGCGCGGCGCGAGCAGGCCGCGACGATCGTCGCGGCGCTCAGCGGGAAATCGGCGAAGCGGGAGGTGGTGCTGAAGCCGGGGGAGCAGGCGGTCGCTCTCGTGCTTCCGATCGACAATCCCGAGCTCTGGTGGCCGGCAGGCTCGGGCGAGCAGCCGCTCTACGAGCTCACGGTGTCCACCGAGGAGGACGAGCTGCGAAAGCGGATCGCGTTTCGGAGGCTCGAAGTGGCGGCGATCGACGACGAGCGCGGCCGCAGCATGACCTTCCGAGTGAACGGCCGCGACCTCTTCTGCAAGGGCGCGAATTGGATACCGACCGACGCGCTGCCGTCGCGCCAGACCCGCGAAGCCTACGAAGAGCTCCTGCAAAGCGCCGTCGACGCCAACATGAACATGCTCCGTGTATGGGGCGGCGGCCAGTACGAGGCCGACGAGTTCTACGAATTGTGCGACGAGAAGGGCCTGCTTGTCTGGCAGGACTTCATGTTCGCCTGCTCGACCTACCCGGCGAGCCCCGACTTCCTCGCGAACGTCCGGGCCGAGGTCGTCCACCAGGTGAAGCGCCTGAAGGACCATCCCTCGATCGCCCTGTGGTGCGGCAACAACGAGAACCTCGGGGCCCTCGGCCTGTACCCCGAAACGCGCAAGGATCGCGACCGCTACCTCGTCGACTACGACCGACTCTACGAGGGGACGATCGGCGCCACCGTCGAAGCGCTCGATCCGGAGCGCACCTTCTGGCCGAGCTCCCCTTCCGGGGGCCGCGGCGACTACTCCGACGGCTGGCACGACGACTCGCGGGGAGACATGCACTATTGGAGCGTGTGGCACGAGGGAAGGCCCTTCACCGCCTATTACGACGTAACGCCGCGCTTCTGCTCGGAGTTCGGCTTCCAGTCCTTTCCGTCGGTCGCCGCCCTGGACTCCTTCGTTCCCCCAGGGCAAAGGAACCTGACCTCCCCGGTCATGGAGCACCACCAGCGCCATCCCCGCGGCAACTCGGTGATCATCGAAAGCTTAAGCCGCTACTTTCGCTTTCCCGAGGGCATCGAGAACTTTCTCTACCTCAGCCAGGTTCAGCAGGCGCTCGCGGTGAGAACGGCGGTCGAGTACTGGCGAAGCCGCCGCCCCGACTGCATGGGCGCGCTCTACTGGCAGCTGAACGATCTCTGGCCGGTCGCCTCCTGGTCGTCCATCGAGTACGGCGGGAAGTGGAAGCTCCTGCACTATGCCGCGCGGCGCTTCTTTCGACCCGTTCATCTCTGTCCGTTCGTCGTGGACGGACGGATCGAGGTGTGGGGGTGCAACGATACCGCCACGACGCTCAGGGGGCGCTTCGCGTTGGACTTTCTCTCCTTCTCAGGCGCACTGAAGGAATCCCAGACGCAGGCGGCGACGCTGAAGGCCGAGGCGGCGACACGGCTCGCGTCCATCGAGCTTTCTACGCTCTCCTTTGCGCCGCGGGAGCGTTTTCTCCGGGTCGGCTTTCACTCGGGCGACCTCGCGGTCGACAACGAGCTCTTCCTCGCCTATCCGAAGGAATGCGAGCTCCTCGACCCGGGGATTCGCATGGAGATCAGGGGGGCGGAAGGGGAGCCCGACGGGACGGCGTTCACCGTGGAGCTCTCGGCGGAGCGGCCGGCGTTCTACGTCGCGCTCGACGCCGGGGCGACGCCCGGCCGTTTCGACGACAACTGCTTTACGCTCATCCCCGGCCGCGCGAAGGTCGTACGGTTCTTGCCGCGAAGCGGCTCGCAATCCGGAGCCACTCGCGGCGAGGCGAGGCTCTACCACCTCCAGGGAAGCTATCGATAGCGTCCGGAAGCGCGGCGGTTCACGCGCTCAGCTGCGCGCCGATCAACTCCTTCTCGATGATCTTCTTCATGCTCTCCTTGGGCAGCGCGCCGACGGACATCTGCGGCTTCCCGTTCTTGGGGACAAAAAGGAGGCTCGGAATGCTCTGGATCCCGAACATGCTCGCAAGCTCCTGCTCTTCGTCGGTGTTTACCTTATAGAAGGCCACCTTTCCCGAGTACTCCGTCGCGAGCTCCTCGATGATCGGGGCGACCATCTTGCACGGCGGACACCAATCGGCATAGAAATCGATCACGCAGGGAAGCTCCCCGCTGTACACCCACTCGCTGTTCTTCTCGAAATCGAAGACCTTGTCCTGGAAGGTCTGTTTGGAAAGCTTCTCGCTCATGGCGCCCTCCCCGTAAATAATATTACAAGCTAAATATATAATAAACAATATCTTGCTGGAAATCAAGGGACAGCTCTCGATCGCCTCGGGCGGCTCCTCCGACACCGACCGACGTGCTACACTGTCCGAGCCATCATGTCCGCCGCGGCAGCGTCCGAAGAAAGAGGATTCATCGTCCATTCCTTCACCCGAACCGTTCGGGGGGCGACCCAGATCTGTCTTGTCGGGCGCCTCGCCTCAGGCGACACCTTCGCCGCGATCGTCACGTCCGCCCGACCCAGGCTGTTCATTCGAGAGTCCGAAGGCGACCGAGCGCGGGCGCTCCCGCTCGGCGCGGACCTCGCGCCGAGCGGCATGCGGACGATGGACGGCGAGCCGTGCTTCGAGGCGCGCTTTTCGACGCCTGGCGGCCTCGCGCGCGCCCAGGGCCTCCTCGACTCGCTCGGGCTTCGCACCTACGAGGCGGATATGCGACCGCAGGAGTCCTTCCTGATGGATCGGCACATCCACGGATCCCTCTCCATCCGCGGAGCCTCCCGGCCCGGGAAACGGGTCGACAAGGTGTTCGTCGACCCGGAGCTCGGACCGAGCGAATGGGAGCCGCGCCTCTCGCTCCTTTCGATCGACATCGAGACGAATCCGTACGGCGAGGAAATCTACGCCGTCGGGCTGTCGTTCGTCGATCCCTCGGGCGAGGTCGGCACGGAGGAGGTTCTCCTCTTCGCTCCGGACGGCAGGGGGCAGGGCGACCTCGCGACGCCGATCCGGCGCTACGCGTCGGAGGCGGAGCTCCTTGAAGCGTTCAAGGCGCGCCTCGTCGAGCTCGACCCGGACCTGATCACCGGTTGGAACGTCATCGATTTCGACTGCGCGAGGATCCTGAAGCGGATGGAAACGCACGGCATCGCCCCGACGGTCGGACGGAGCGACGAGCCGATGAAGTACCTCCCGGGCTCGGGCCGCAAGCCGAGCGCGCTCGTCGTTCCCGGCCGCCAGGCGCTCGACGGGATCAGGATCATGCGCTCGGCTCCGCAGCGCTTCCTCGACCAGAGCCTCCAGACGGTCGCCGAGGAGGTGCTCGGGTACGGAAAGGAGATCGCGGCGCCGAGCGGCCGCGCGAAACTTGAAGAGATCGAACGGATGTACCGCGAGGAGCCCGAGAGGCTGTGCGGCTACTGCCTCGCGGACGCCCGCCTTGCGCGGGAGATCCTCGCGAAGACCGGCATGATGAAGCTCACGCTGAAGCGCTGCGAGCTCATCGGCGTCCCGTTGAGCCGGGCGTGGACGAGCATCGCCGCCTTCGACTTCATCTACATCGAGGCGATGCACGAGCGGGGTCTCGTCGCGCCTACCCTGGGCGTCGACGCGCTTCCGCTCAACGAGGCGCCCGGCGGAGCGATCATCAGCCCCATGTCGGGCGTCTTCGACAACGTCTTCGTGTTCGACTTTCGCAGCCTCTACCCGTCCATCATCCGTACCTTCAACATCGATCCGGTGACCTTTGTTCCCGAATACCGAGCCGGCGATTACGCCGCCGGGGAGCTCATCAGGGCTCCCGGCGGCGCCGGCTTCAGCCGGGAGGAAGCGATCCTCCCCCGCCTCCTCGAGCGCTTCTTCGCGAAGCGCGAGGAGGCGAAGGCGTCCGGGGACGCCGTCGCCTCCCATATTTATAAAATTCTTTCCAATTCCTTCTATGGAGTCCTGGGCGCCGCGGGTTGCCGCTTCGCCGGATCGGACATTGCAGGCTCGATCACCGGTTTCGGCCACCACATCCTCTACTGGTGCCGCGATTTCCTCGAAGCGCGGGGCTTCAGGACACTCTACGGCGACACCGACTCGCTCTTCGTCCAATCCAACCTCGACGACACGGCCGGCCTGCGCGCGAAGGGAGGCGAGCTCTGCGACACCGTCAACCGCGAGCTCGCGCGCCACGTCGCGGAGGTCTACGGCGTGGAAAGCAAGCTCGTGCTTCAGTTCGAGAAGATCTACAGCCGTTTCTTCGTTCCGCCGCTCCGGGCGCCCCGCGGCTTCGCCCACCGAAGCGACGGGGAGACTCAACCGGGCCGCGCGAAAGGCTACGCGGGCGCGCTCCTCGGGGAGAGCGGATCGCGGGCGCCCGGGGAGCGCCTCACGATCGAGGTGAAAGGGATGGAAGCGGTGAGGCGGGACTGGACGCAGGCGGCGAAGGGGCTTCAGCTCGCTCTCATCGAGCGGGTCTTCGAGCGCCGCACGGCCGAGGAGATCGCCGACTTTGTGAGGGGCTACATCCGCGAAATCACCTCAGGCAGGCGGGACCGGGAGCTCGTCTACACGAAGGCCTTGAGGAAATCGGTCGACGAGTACTCGGGATCGCAGCCAGCGCACGTGAAGGCGGCCCTGAGGCTTGACCCGACGGACCAGCTCGGCCTCATCAACTACGTGTGGACGACCGAGGGTCCGCAGCCTGTCGACGCCCGCACCGCGCCGATCGACTACGAGCACTACCTCCAGAAGCAGCTCCGTCCGATCGCCGGCACGCTCTCGGAGGTGCTTCACATGGATCTCGAGGAGCTCTTCAACCGGGACGGCCAGCTTCGATTGTTCTAGCCTTCGCGGAGCCGCCTTCTTGGCGAGGGCCTCCTTTACGAGCTTCGCCGAATCGCTTAGGTTCCTCGGCCGAAGGAAGAGCCGCTCACGCGTCTCAATGACAGATCACCTCTTGTTGCTCGTGTTCCGTCTCAGAGATAGCTTGAGAAAGTCGTTTGATTTTCTCAAGGATTGAATCCGCGGTCGCCGCCGGCACGATGCGCGATTTCATCGGAACTCCTGCCGGAAGGGAGGTCTTCCGATAAAGCTACAAGGTTCGCGCTTGAGGGCGCGACGCAAAGCCCTACGAGAGTTCCCCAAATGAGGTCGAGGAAATGAGCCGGGATGCGGATACGATAGGGTTCTTTCCCGGATGAAAAACGTTCGGGCCGTCGCCTGCCAGGTTGGCCTCCTGGCATTCGCCAGAACCCATTTCCGAAGTTCGCCAAAGCCCGTCGAATCAGGTCGTGCCTCCTATGGGCGGGAAACGAGACGGGACCGCAGGCAAATAGGCGTGCCGTGTCGCTTTCCAGATCAAAGGGACGACGAAGGGCACCACGATACATTCTCCATGTCGACGAAGAGGCGGCAAACGAGACCGGCGATTTTGTGGGAAAATCGGAAATTTAACCCGGCAGGCGGCGCCATCATTTCCGAAAGATTTTCCGGTAGATGGCATCGAAGTCGATTGTCCCGTACTCGTCGACCACTCGGTAGTACCCGGCTAGCGGAACGGCCGCCACCCAGCCGTAGTAGGTCTTGTTCTCTTCGCCTTTGCCGCGTTTTCCGAATCCGAAGGGGCGCGTCCATTCTTTCGCAAGAAACCACGAAAGGTGTCTGCCCTCGTTCTGTACGCCTGGAAAGGCGAAGCCGTAGCTTTCGCCTTCAGTCGAAAGCATTTGATTTTCCCCGAATTGGACGATTCTCGCTATCGTAAAATAGGTCTCGTCCTGCGTTATTTCCGCCAGCTTCAGCCAGTCCCGCACCCAATACAGGGGCATCATGTCGTTCTGAAAAGAGCTGACGGCAATATCCACCGCGCTGAAGCCGGTGCTCTGAAACCCATATCGGCCTAGGGTGCTCCCCTCCGGATACGGCACGTTCCAGATATTGATCCACGTGCACGCGATCTTGGAGGCCTCGACGGCGGCATCCATATGCTCGATAGCCGAGGTCAATTGGTAGAGCTTCAGATGAAGCTCCATCGCGACTAGCGGCGTTGTGTTGTCGAATATCGGGCCCATCCCCTTCAGCATGTTTCCGTGCGGAGCGTCGAGGAGCGACCCGTAGTAGTAGGAGTGCCTCCCGAACGTATCGCGCAGAAACCGCGCTCCGTCGCTTGCAGCGCGAAGATAGGTGCGCTCGCTGGTGAGCTCGTACAGCTTGAGCAGAAACACGGGTATCGTGTAGGTTCCCGACTTTCTCATCTCTTCGGTTCTGCCGAACCAATGCTCGGGCATCCTCACCGGTTTCCCGTCCACGTCGACGGCCCGGTACCACGAACCATCCGGGTTCTGAGCTTTGAGAAAGAAGCTCGCGATTCGTTTCGCGGTTTCCAGCCAGCGTGCCGGCGCTCGTCCGGCGGCCAGCTCCGTTTCGTAGCACTGCAGGAGGCCGAAGGCGGACTCGGAGATTGAACGGGTGAAATTTCCTTTGCTTCCGCGCATTTCCGAGGCAAGCGGCCACAGTTCGTCGGCCATTTCCTGGCTGAGGTGGACGGCGAGCTCTTCCTTGTTTTTCGAAAAGGCGCACGGGAGCGTAATTCCGCTCCACCACGGAACGAACTGATCGTCGGCGAGCGTGTACACGCCGTAAACGAAGCCGTTTGGTTGAACCACTTCCGAAACGTAAAAATCCACTATCTTTCGCGCTCGCTCGCACAGGGTTTCGTCGCCTGAGTCTTTGCCGTATCGTAGATTCGCATACGCGTTGGTAAGCGTTCTTCCCGTGAAGCCGTACTCGACGACCTCGGAGAGCGTTTTCCCTTCCTCCGGATGGAAATTCAGAATGTACGCCGCGCCGCGAGCGCCGTTCTTCCGAGTCCATTCCTTGTAGAAGGTGTTGACCAATCGAATGCGCGCGCGATGTGCCGTTTCGAAGGTGTAGCCCAGCCGTGGAGGAACCGTCCCGTAGTAGGCGAGAAGCCGTTTGTAAAGACTCCACACCGCGTCGGTGAACGAACCCGCCTGCTCCAGCCGGATGAGGTAGGAAACGGTCATCCGCGTGCCGGCCGCGGCGGCCCGAAAGCGTCCCCACGGGCTCCCCGACCGGTCGATCGAGAAGCTCTGGGGCCCCTCAAAGCCGGGGTAGTGAGCCCTCAACGCCATCTGCCGAGGTTCTCCGCGGCATGGGGCAAACCCAAGCGAACCTATTTCGGTATCCTGGACGAAGAAACGTTCCCCGCGATCGATGTTGGGCATGATGGTGCGGTCAACCCGCGGCAGATCGGCCCGGCAAAGGGCGACGCAGTAGCCCTTTTGAGGGTCGTACGCGGCGACCGCCGGAAGCGTCAGCTTGTCCTCGCACCAGGCTACATTGTACGTCGAGTGGGTGTCCGGGACCCCGTCGCCGTCGGCGTCGAGGTGCCGATAGAAGGCGCTTCCCGCGAAGTACTCAAGCTCGTAAGGCAGCACCCCCGAATCTCGAAGCGTCGACAGCAGCAGATCGACGCGCACGCCTTGATTGTCTCCCGGTCTCTCGACTGTCACTTCGCGGGTCAGTACGATGTCGGACGCTGAAGCGCGGACGAACCGGTCGCTTATCAGGAATAGTCCTCCGGCCGCTTCAACGGAACCGGCGCAAATCGCGCCGACGGCGTTTTCCGTTACGCTCGTGTACTTGCGGCTTTCGGTCGAATAAGGATCATTGCCTCGAAGAAAAGCCAGGCGGACCGGCGGGTTCAGCTCCATCAGCCGGTCCGAGCGCTCGGTATCTCCAAGAGCAATTTGAGGGACGAATCCCGAAGCTGGATCGCCCGCGAATGCCAGTTGCACCGCCATGTCTCCTCCCGTGGTACTACCTGAACCGTCTGACCATGATCAGACTTGAGACCGCGGTGATCAGAACCATGATGAATGATCCCGCGGCGCCGCGAGAAAGGTCGAGGTTATTGAAGCTCACCGTGAAGATATAACTGCTGAACACCTGGGTACTGTCGCCCGGTCCGCCGCCGGTCAATACGTACACAATGTCAAATATGCGAACGGCGTCGGCGAGACGAATGAGCAACACCGCCAAGATCGCCGGTCTCAACAGCGGCAGTACCACGTACCATAGCCGCTTGAACCAACCGGCGCCGTCGACTATGGCCGACTCGATGGGCTCCTCCGGCAGTCCCTGAAGCCCCGCCAGCAGGACCAGGAGATCGAAGGGGGTAGCGACCCACAGGTTGGCGACGACGATCGCGGTCATCGCGGTGACCGGCGAGGCGAACCACACCGGTCCTCGGAGATGAACGAACGACAGCAGGCGATTGAAGATTCCGTACTGGTCAGAGAATATCCACCGCCACTGAAGACCGGATACGATCGGCGCCACCATAAGGGGAACGATGAGAAGCGTTCGCAGCGTGCCCACGCCCCGCATGCCCCGCCGATTAAGCAGGAAGGCGATCCCCAAACCGAGCACGAACTCGACGGTCATCGTAGTCAGCACGAAGAGGATCGTGTGAAGAAGCGCCTGGAGAAACCTGGGGTCGGTGAGAACGGATAGATAATTGGCGAAGCCGGCGAAGCGCAGCGGGATCTTGGGTTCCAACAGATTGAGTCGGACGAAACTGAGACAGAGCGAATAGAGGAGAGGAAAGACGACAATGAGCGACAGAACCACGGTCGCCGGGGCGGCGAGCAGCAGCCCATAGCTTCGATCATTGACCGTTGGAAGCTTCATACGTTACCGTCACTGTTTGACCGCGCCGTGCATCAAACCCCTGAGCATGCCCTTCTGCACAAGGGAGATGAAAACCAGCGCAGGAAGAACGTATAGCCCGGCGGCGGCCGTCATCTTGCCCCAGAGAATCTGAAAAATGCTGATCCATCCCGAGACCACGACGGGAATGGTCTGAGCGGAATTGCTCCTGGTCAGGATGAGCGCGTAGATGAACTCGTTCCAGGCGAGCAAGAAGGAGAAAATGGTCGCAACCGCGAGCCCGGGCAATGCCAATGGGAGCACGAGTCTCGTCAGAATCTGAGTACGGCTGAGTCCATCGACCCGCCCGGCGTCCTCAATTTCGATTGGAACCTCCCGGAAGAAGGAGTCGAGCAGCCAGATTACGAGCGGCATCTGAAACGACAGATACACGACCGCAAGTCCGAGCCTCGTGTTGATCAGATGAAAGTGCTGCAACAGGAGAAAGAATGGAAGGCTGAAGGTGACCGGCGGAAACATTCTCGTTATGAGCACGAAAAACAGTATGAAGGGCGCGCCGCGCTTCAGGTACCTCGAAAGCGCATAGGCCGCCGGACACGACAGCAGTATTCCGACCAACGTGCTTGAAAAGGACACGATGACGCTATTGAGGAAGCCGCTCCTGAAGCTCGGGTCGGAGAAGACGAGCCGGTAATTGTCGGCCGTGGGCTGTCGGGGAACGATCGTCGGGGGGACGCTGTACATCTCCACGCCGTTCTTGACGGACGACAGATAGAGCCACGCGAGAGGGGCCAAAACCACAAAGACGACGGCGAACAGGACGACATAGGCGGCGACGGCGGTTGACATCTTCCGAAAACTGGTCATGGTCTGCTCGGCTCGCTACGAAAGAGGCGAGGTCTCCCCGTGTTTCGAACGGGAAGACCTGCTAGGCCTCGACTAAGGAAGCTACTTCATTATATCTGTGATATCGGCCTTGAGCTGCGCGACGGCCTGTTCGGGGGTTATTTGCCGGCTGGTAACGGCCGAAAGCGCGTACTGAATCCTGTCGTCGATCTTCGGCCATTGCGGGATCATCGGAATGGTCCTGCCGTCGTCGACGGCTTTCGACATCGTCGCGATCACGCTGCGATCCGCGTCCGAGACGCTAGGGTCGGCCTTCAGCTTTTCGAGCGCCGACTTTCGAACTGCCGGGTTAATGAAGGTCTTCGCGAGGGCATAGATGGAATCGGTGCTCGTCGCAAACTTGATGAAACGCGCGGCGGCGTCCTGCGCCTTGGAAGCGCTGTTGATTCCGAATCCCCAGCAGAACACCGCAGCGGTCTGTTTGACCTTGCCCGGTTGTTCGGCGACTGCGACGAGTCCCACGACTTTGGAAATCTTTGGATCCCTCGTCATTGAAAACATGTACGGCCACCCGGGGGCCATGGCTAGCTTTCCTTGAATGAGAAGGTTGTGCGTATCGGCGTTGTCAAAGGTGGGTGAGCCCGGAGGCGCGACCTTATACTTGTAGATCAAATCGAGATAGAGGTTGAACGCGTCGATCCACGAATCGTCTATGGCGACGTTTCCTTGATCATCAAATACTCTCCCGCCCGCCTGATACACGATGTCGAGAAACTTGGCGGAAGCGGCACCCGACTGCTTGCCTTCGACGATCGTTCCATAGACGTCCCCGGTAGTGAGCTTCTGCGCGTCGGCGATGTAATCGGACCAGGTGGTCGGCGGCGAGGCGATGCCCGCCTGTTTGAACAAATCCGTTCGATAGTAAAGAACGCAGTCATGAATGAAGTAGGGTAGGCCGTAGATCTTGCCGTTGTATGAGACGGTGTCCAGCGCTATCTTCAGGAAATCGTTCTTGTCGTCGGCAGTGATGTATTTGTCCATGTCGACAAGGTAACCCGCCGCCGCAAACTCCGGTACCCAGGGTTGATCCGCATTGAAGACGTCGATTGCGCCCGCTCCGGAAGCAGCCTCGGTCAGAAATTTCTGGTGCATATCATTGTGCGGCACGTCGATCCAGTTCACCGTGATTCCGGTTTGAGGCGTGAAGTTCTTCACGACGAGATCCTTGAAGAACTGCATGTACGGGCTCCCTGCCTCGGCGCCGACCGTTATTGTCTTCGCCGATGTGACCTCGGAGTTCCCGCCGGCGTAAGCACACAAAAGCGGCCCGACTGTGATCGCGACTACCAGGAAAAGTCTTGTGATGACGGTAGGTTTCATAGCACGCTTCCTCCTAAAGCTTACGGCACCCAGTCTAAAGGACATTACCATATATGTCAAGTGATAATATCCAATATCTGCCGAGGAGAACTGTCCGGCCGAATTCCGTGCCGATGTACGGCATACGTTCAAAGAAGCACGCCAAAGAGCGAACGGCGAGTCCGATTCCGCATCGCGCGAGCCATAATAGTCTTTATGAAGTCCTTGCGCGACTACCCTACTTGACATTGATCTTCAAAATGGTTATATCCACTCACGATCAAGGAGAAGTAATGGAAACGATCGATAAGAGGGATGGACAGTCTCTGGTAGAGTACCTGAAAGCCGTCATCGTCGGTCAAATCAGAACCGGCGACCTCATGCCGGGCCAGCGCATCCCTTCCGAACGGGAGCTGTGCGCGACCTACGGTGTGAGTAGGACAACGGCTCGGAACGCTCTTGTTGACCTCGAATACAAGGGGTACGTGACGCGTGCCGTGGGGAGCGGGACCTTCGTGCGCTCGAAGGAGTTGACGGACCGCAAAAGCGGCAACTGGACCGGTACGATCGGGTTTCTACTCTGCGCGCACCACTACCCGGTATGGAATCTGCGGGAGGATTATTTCTACTGGGAAGTAATGGAAGGCATACAGGACGAGCTCCGGTCGCGCGGCAAGAGCTATCTGCTGTTCTGCCGGTTGGAAGGCAGCGAAGAGGACAGGTCCGCAGTGGCCGACTTGAACGGAAAGGTCGACGGAATCCTTCTTGCGGAGGCGCGTTCGAATGAGTTTATTCGCATCGTACTCGAACTCGGCGTGCCGACTGTGCTGATCAACCCAAGCGTCGATCACCAGGGCTTGGATCTGGACACCGTGTCGATTGACAACGTCGCCGGAAGCTACAAAGCCGTCAAACACCTCATAGATTTAGGACATCGGCGCATCGGATGCATTCAAGGACCCATGGACAGCATGCCGGCAAGGGACCGGTTCGAAGGATACCGGCGAGCCCTTGCCGGTTCCGACATCCCGCTGATTCCCCAACGTGTCGAGGCGGTCCCCAGTTGGACCACCGAGGACGGTTTGGCGGCGGCGCGCAAGCTCGTCGAACGAGCGCCGGATCTCACCGCGATTTTCTGCCCGAACGACACGGTCGCGATAGGAGCCATACGCGGGCTTCAAGGCCTGAAGCGGGTTCCGGATGAGGTCAGCATCGTTGGATTCGACGATATCGCGATCGCCGCCCACAACGACCCGCCCCTTACGACGTTGCGAAGTCCCATCTTGGAATTGGCGCGCCATGCTTGCCGGCAGCTAGTCAGCCGCATCGAAAAACCCACCCTTCCCGTAACGGGCGTGCTCTTCGCGCCGGAGCTGCGGACCCGCAGCACCACGCTTCGCATCGCGGAGGCGGAGCCGATGACGCCGTGACTCGACAGAAGGGCATTAAGCCAGGACTGTGCCGCGCGGCGCGATTCCGGCGAGCGGCGCCGGAACGGTCCCGTTCCAGCCTTCCGGCCTCGATGGCCTCCGTCGTCGCGGTGACGATCCTTCGAGTTACCGCTGCCCTGCCGAACCGGGTGACAGCCACCGCGTAGCGCCGGCCGAAAGCCGCGGTTAAGCCCGCTGGGGCGACCTGGGCTCGACGCCGTTCCGCCTTCTATCCGGGGGCTCCAGCCCTCGCCTTTTCGCTCCGATTCGTCTCTCAACGGCTGTTACTCCGAAAGCGGCCGGCGAGAAGGTATACGGTATTGTGAAACTTCGCGATCTGAGGTTGACTGAAGAGGCCTTATGGTATGGAAATCCCCATGGCTCAAGCGCCGGAAGAACGATTCTCGAATCGCGCGGAAGACTACCGCACGTACAGACCGGATTATCCGCATTCCGTAGCCGCTGAAATCGCAAGGGGCTCGGAGTTCGCCTTCGGCCGCATGACCGTCGTGGACGTCGGGGCTGGCACCGGTATCTCGTCACGGCCGCTGGCGCGTCCGCCGGACGGAGCGTCATGGCGGTCGAACCGAGTGCCGCGATCCGCGCCGCGTTGGACGCTCAACGGACGAAGGACGTCGTCGTCTGCGTCGCGACGGCGGAACGCAACGGTTCGCCGGACGCTTGCTCGGACGCGGTGACAGCGTTCCATTGGTTTCATAGTTCCGAGGCGTTCGAAGAGTTCCATCGGATACTTCGACCACGGGGACGCGTTGCCTTGGTATGGAATATCCGCGGCCAATCCGATCCCTTCATTCGCAAGTTTTCCCGAATCGTTGAAGCCGGGGCGGAGGCCGATCTCCGCGAACTGGTCGTTCGCAAGGATCCATGAGGCGAGCGCTCTCCTCGAACAAACCGAGATCTCCTCCCGTCCTGCGCTGCGGGCACCTTGCGGATTTCGTGCGCGCCTCTCGCTCGCCTCGCAGCGATCGCGAGCTCTCGTTCTCCGGAAGCGAGGATCTCCCGCCTTCGGAGTCTTACACCAAGGAAGACGCCGAAGCAGCCAGGCGGACGCCAGATGGTTCACGAAGAGGTGACGGCCGCTATCGCCCGCCTCCCGCCTGACCCGTGAGCTTGAGAGCCCGCCGGAGCAGGCCTCCGAACGCGGAGATCCGCCTTGATCGCTACGGGCTCGGGTAGATCACCCAAACCCCTGGCTCGACGTAGACACCCCGGTCGGAGTCGCAGTCGATCGTGACCGGAACCAACGCGTCGGGAACGACGTAGTCGCCGCTCTCCGGGAAGCGCATGGCGGTCCATTCTTCCCACTGCGCGACCGTTCCCTCGATCCGCATCGCGTGATCGCAAACGTGGGCGATGCTCCCGTTCTGCCGCGCGTGGACGCGGAGCCACGGGTCGAACGGCAAGCCGTCCGCGTTCCGCCACCGGACGTAGGATGCCATCGCGGCGAGCGGGTAGCGGCTCTTCAGGGACGGACGCGCGGGCACGACGAGCCCGGCCGCGCGGCGATTTTTCGCCGCGCTTTTCATCGTTTGCATGACGAGAGCGCCGAGCCCCTTCCCGCGACAGCCCTGAGCGATCGAGACCTCAAGTCCGCACACGAGATTCGGGGGCAATCCGTCCTCGAGATCGCCGAATGCCTTCGCAAGCGCCCAGTCCCATCCGTTTTCCGGAAGGTCGGCGAGCGGAGCGTTCCATGAGAGGGGCACCGCGTGTGCCGAAGCCACGACCTCGCCGGACTGCGCGTCCGTGACGGCGATCTGGAGCTCCGGGAAGGCATGATCGAGCTCGCTCCAGTACTTGCCGGCGATCGCGTCAAGCCGCATGAAGGTCGGCCAAGCCGACCGGACGACCTCAGCGACCTCGGTCGCAAGCGCGGGATTTTCCTCGATCGTCGTGACGGCATACCGCTCGGTCACCGCTCCCTCCCCGCCGGACGGCGCCTCCTTGCAAGCGACATTCTCACTCCGCCGCGTCACGGGTCCGCCTGCGTCCCGTGGATCGGCCAGCGCCCAGGATCCGGCTCCGCTGTCCCGTCGCGCCGACCCTATTTCCCGAGCGATCGGGAAGCTGTTCAGGCGAGGAAGAGCGGCACCCGCATGACCTCCGGCTGCAGCCCGCCGTGGTACGCCACGAGGCCGCTCGGCTTCTGGCCGGGAGCCTCGTAGAGAAAGACCATCGGCTCGGCCGCGATCCCGATGAAGTCGCCGAGGCGCGAGCGCATCGTGACCGAGATTCCGTCGGAACCGAAGAGGCCAAGCGCCTCCGCGTCGGACACCGAGAGCAGCTCCATGAACGCGCCGTAGGAGGAGCTGAAGAACTCCTCGAACTTTCGCTCCTGGCCGGGTCGCACGTGAAAGACCGGCATCGCCGGCTCTCCTGAGGGCGGGACTTCGAGGTACTTGAGCATGGGGTCGCCGTCGGCGAGGACGAACTGCCTGGTCGTCGGCACGTCGACGAGCCCGTGATCCGCGCTCACGATGATCCGGACTTCGCCCTGCAGAGAGCGCCGAAGCTCCATGAGCAGGGAGTCTATGCCTTTGACGAGCTTCTTCACCTTCGATCCGGAGGTCCCGGACTCGTGCTGGGCCGTATCGAGGTCGGGCACGTAGAAGAAGGTAAACGTCGGCTTCCCCTTCTTGTTAAGGTAATCGGCGACCGCGGAAAAGCCGCTCGAGACGCCCCGGTAGCCGATCATCTCGCTATCCCCGTGCGCCCACTTGCTGTACTCCCCTTTCTTCAAGTTCTGGGGGAGAAAGGTCGCGGTGTCGTACTCGAGCTGCGAGAAGAGGCTCCTCGAGGAGACCACGGAGGACATCCCGATCTCGAGCTTTTCGAGGGGGACCTGCGTGATTCGCTCGACGAACGGAAGGACGAGAATCGTCCGGCGGCGGTCGGGAAGGTAGGTGAACCAGCCGGTCAGACCGTGCGTTCCCGGCCACTCGCCGGTAACGAGGGAGGTGACCGCGCAGGCCGTCGTGGAGGGGAAGACCGCGCGGAGCTCGCGCGAGAAGCACGACTCGAAGAAGCCTCCGGCCGGAAAGTGAGGCGACAGATTCATCCCCATGCCGTCGACAAGAACAAAAAGATAGTGCTCGGGCTTCCGGCCGCGCGCGTATCCTTCGAGGAGATCCCGCTTCAAGGACTTCACCCAGTGCGTCTCCTTGAACTCCTTGTAGCCGCACAGCGTCGCGAGCGTCCTGATGAGGTCGATGCTGTTGGGGGTGCGCTCGAGGGGATGGAGAATTACCCCCTCAGCCATCCATTGCCGTACGATTTCTAGCTTCTTCATGGGGTCGGTTGCTCACGAGAGCCGCCGCAGTCTACCAGATTTGCATGGAATGATGAAGTGCCGACCGGAGCCGGAAGGGCGGGAATCGATGGGTTCGACCGCCTGGCGCGAGCGGGGGGGCCGCTCCGGCGGAGCGGCCCCCATCCGCGGGCGGCATGCGAGCGCCCGGGGCGGGCGAAGCGATACGGGCGGGTCAGCTCCCCTCGACCACGGAGCTCGGCGCCTCCCCTTCGGCGGGAGGAGCGCTCAGAGCGTCGACGGCAAAGTAGATCGGCTCGTCGGGGTACAATCGGAGCTTGCGCTCGATCATGTGCGCCACGTACGTTCGGACTCTCGTCTGGAGACCCGGTTTCCCGCCGAAAAGCGAGGAAACCAACTCGTCGATGAGCTTCGGACGGTTGGGCGGCTCCATGAGCGTGACGTTCCACGAGAAGACCGCGATTGCCACCGCGAGCATCCAGCTTCGGACCGGTTCGACGAGCGGGGAGGCATACTCCAAGAGCATGTCGGACGCCGCCCGGCTCGCCTTGAGCGGCCTCCGCTGCCCGTTGAAAACGAAGGAGTAGCCCGCAAGAGCCCGGTTGGCCTCCCTGCGTCGCTTCTTCTCGGCAGACCCCATCCCACCCCTCTCCGAAGGCCGCGATCGCACATGCCCAACCGATGCGCTCGACGCGGCGTCGAGCCTGACGGAAGCTTCCGCCGCCTCTACGCGCCGCCCTTCTTTCGCCGCTCCTCGTTCGTCTTGAACTCCTGGAGGAGCCGATCGGCCTCCAACCGCTCCCTCTTGCCGAGCGCCGGCATCTCGTCGAGCTCCCGGTAGCCCGCCTCGAGGTCCTGGAGGTACTCGGCGAGCTCCTCGGTCTTCTTGCGAAAGCCGGCGTAGGAGCCTGAGTCGGCGCTCGAGTCGAGCCCGGCCATGCGCGCCATGTCGATCTGCATCTGCTTCAGCGAGTTGATCGAGCTCCCGATCCTGAGATCGAGCAGCTCCTTCTGACCCTTGAGATCGTCGAAGGAGCTCTTCTGGCGCTCGATCTGCTCGATCGACCGACGATACTCGCTCTTCAGCTTCTCGCTCGCCGCGGAGCCAAGCCGCGAGCGCAGCACGCTGAGGTCGCGCTCGAGCTCGGCGCGCGGAAGCGCGGCCATGATCTCGTCGACCTCGGAGCTTCTCCGCGAAAGCTTCCGAATCTGGGAGATATAGGCGTCGAGGAGGGGTTTGAGGTCCCCCACGACGTGCGCCTTGTCGTCGCCGAGCGTCCTCGCCTGGGCGAGAATCGCCTCGGCGAGGGCGCGCGCCTGCTTCGTGAGTCCCTCGTCTCCCTCCTCGCCTTCGATGCGCTCCCCCGCCGCCTTCGTCGTCCCCGACATGAGGCGCTTCAGCCGCTTGAGGAATCCTCCCCGTTTCGCAAGGTAGGACGACATGGTGCTCACGACGGCGATCATCATGCCGCCGATGGGAAAGAGCGCCCAAGGGTAGTGGGGAGAGACCACCGCGTTGATGACCGCGAGAAAAACCGACACCGCGAGGAGCGAACCCGCGGTGGTTCGCGCCGCGGCGCGCGCGTGATGGTACCTATAGAGCTCGTCGTAATCCTTGTCGCTCAGCGTCTCGGGCAGCGCCTCGACCTCGTCGCGCTCGCGCTTGTGGTTGGCGGCGGACACGAGGTGGCTCACGGCGCCGATGCTCCAGCCCCCGAGGGGAAAGAGAAACCACGGGAAGGCGAATCCGGTGGTGAGGTTGATGAAGAAAAGGAAGCCGTTCACGGCGAAGAAGGGAATCAGGTTGCCGAGAAGCCCGGCCTGCGCCCGCTTCGCATGCTCGATCACCTGCGTGCGGTATTCGGCGTAGGTGGCCGGGCGGCCCCAATGGGCCCCCGCCGACGGATCGCCGCGGTAGCCGTGGCGCTCGAGATGGCGTCGGACGTGCTCGGCGTGATGCAATGCGTGCCTCTGCGCCTTCCAGGCCGCCTTCTCCCAGGCGATGCGCTCGTAGCCTCGATACCAGTCGTGCGGTCTTCCTTCGGATCTCGCGGCGCCTTCCCCCTCCCCGGAAGCGTCGCCCCCCCGGGAGAGAAAGCCCATGTCGGCGAGGCGTTCGACTTCGCGATCGAAGTCCGGGCCGGGATTGGGAAAGATCGCTTTCAACCGGTCGACCGAGAGCCGCCGGCCGAGGCGTTTGATTTGCTGGACGACGAACGCCTTGAGCTCGTCGAACTCGGCGTCCTCGCCCGCCGACGCCTTCGGCTCCCGGGACTCTCGCTCGGGCTCTCCGCGCTCGGGGCGCCCCGACTGGGCGGGGGAGCTTGGCGTTCCGATCTCGTAGGCGTTGATCTCCTTGTCCGCGTTCTTCGCCTTCACGACGCCGAACCTGCGAAAGTCGCCGTGAAAGCGGTTGACGACGTTGTTGTACACGTCCTCGGAGACGCAAACGCAGCCGGGGCGGGCGATCGATTGAAGCCGGGAGGCCACGTTGATGCCCTCGCCGAGAGCGTCGTTCTCGAGGAAATGGATGTCGCCGAGGTGGATTCCGATCCGCAGCCGAAGCGGGGGCTTGCCGCTCCTCGCGTTGTAGTCGGCGATGGTCTCTTGGATCGCGACCGCGCAGCTCACCGCGTCGAGCGTCGTGGGAAACTCCACGAGCGTGTCGTCGCCGACGGTCTTGATGACCCGACCCTTGGAGGTTTCTGCGAGGTCGCGGATGAGGCTGTGCTGATAATCGAGCAGGTCGAGCGCGTTTCTCGCCTCCTGCTCCATCATCCGACCGAAGCCCTCTATGTCGCTGTACATGATGGCCGCGAGCCGGTAGTCCTCGGGGTGCATGTCGTGCAATCATAGCCGAGCATCCGGAAAAATCAAGTGTCGGCGCCCGGCGAAAGGCCAGGCCTAGCGCGGGCGGTACAGGTAGACGTCCTGCCGGTACTCGACGATCGGAAGCGTCGGGAACCGCCAGTGATGGGAGACAATGCGAGCGCCGGGGGCAAGCTCGCCGGCGAGCTTCGCCTCGAGGCGAGCCATGATGACGCCGACCTGGAAGGTCGTCACCACTTGAAAGTCCTCGAAACTCGCGCGCCAGAAGCTTTTCCAATGGATGAAGGCGCGTCCCGCGAGCCCGGCCCGCCGAATGTTGAGTCGAGAAAGGAGCACGAGGTAGAGGTTCACCTCGTAGCCGTGCGCTTGAGCGCCGGCGCGCGCGAGCGCGATGACGACCCTTCCGTCGCCCGAGCCGAGATCGGCCGCGAGGTCGCCGGGCTCGACTCGCGCCATCTCGGCGATGAGCGCGGTCTGCGCCCGATCGCTCGGCTCGTAGATCGCCCCCCGCCCCATCGGAGAGAAGAGCACGAGAAGCAGGTAGCACGCGAGACCCGCTATCGCGAGAACAAGGAGCGTCGTCATACCACGATGGTACCGAGCCTCGCCGCGTTGTCAACACGGGTCCGCGGGGAGCGCGAAGGCCCCGGACTCATGGGCCGGAGGGCTTACGGCGGAACGCGGTCGAGCGGCCTCCCTGGCTCGGTCGCGCGGAGCCGCCGCGCGCCCGAGGCGGCGTGGCGGAGGCCTCCTCAGGCGACAGCTCGCGCCGGGCGCGGAGCATGCGTGGCGAGGTCGAGGGCGCGGGGAAGAGGGACGCTTCAAGCCGGGACGCGATCGCGTGTACTGTCCGTGCAGCCTGAGCCGAGGCGGATCCCTGGTGGAACCCATCCCCAGGTCGCCTGAGGTCCATCGAGGAGCGAATAATCTCTAGCGAACACACAGGAAAATAAATATCATTCATTTTCTTATTGATTATATTGATTTCCGCGGAGCTTTTTATTATTCTTGGTGAGACCTGAGAACGACTCCGGGAGGCCGACCTCTCGCGAGAAGGCCCGAGGAGCGACGCCGTTTATGATTCGTTTATATCCGTTTCGTACCGTCTCTGCCATGGGAACCGTGCGCGAGGCGGCCCGGTCCGTCGGTGGGAACGGGTCGCCCGCCGGCGCGGGTTTCCTCGTCCCGTTCGTCGCGACAGGCCTCGAGCTCGCTCGATCGTCGTCCGGGGAGCCGCCGGAAGGCGCTGCGGTACACCGCCGATGAGCGCGCTCCCGCGACAGCGGTAGGCCTTCGACGCGTAGGTTAAATAAGGAAGCTGTCATGGCGCTCAGAGCAACCCCCGCGGGGCGCTCGCGCATCCGTTGCGCGCGCGCCCCGGCCGCGCTCGTTTCGATCGCTGTCCTCCTCATCCCGTCCGCGAAGGCGCTCGGCGCCCCGTCGCAGGCTCCCGAGGTCCTCTCGCTATCGACGTGCATCGAGGCCGCGCTCGCCGACGGTCCGGACAACAAGATCCTCCAGGGCAACCTCGACGTCGCGACCGAGCAGTTCGAGGCGACCGAGGCGACGAACGCCGTGACCGTGAGCGGATCGCTCGGCTACGGGGATTCCGGGACTTTCGGGGACCCGACGCTCTACGAGCTTCACTCCTCGGTGACCGGTTCCGGCGCCGGAAACTGGGACGGCCCGCAGGCCGGGCTCACCGTGAACGGGCCCCTCACGAGCCTTTCGGTGACGGCCAACCCCTACATGCCCTCCATCGCGAGCCAGTCGTCGCTTTTTAGCCTCCTGCCGAATCTGCCCGGCGAAATCATTCCGACCATCAACGACAACACCGGCTCCCTCAGCGTGAGCGTCAACCAAACGATCTGGAACGGTTACCCGGGAGGCACCGGGCTCGCGGCGGTGAAGAAGAGCCTGCTCGGCCTCGAGAGTCAAAAGCTCTCGACCGCGGCCTCGCGGCTCAACCTCGTCTACAAGGTGAAGCAGGCGTTCTACTCGATGCTCGGAGCGCAGCGCGCGCTCGACGTCAAGGAGACGATCGTCAAGCAGCAACGCGACGTCTACGACCAGATCCGCGCCATCGCGGCGCTGAAACAGGCGACGGAGGTCGACCTGAAGAGCGCCGAGATCAACGCGAGGAGCGCCGTCATCGACTACCAGAGCGCGGTGTACGATTTCCAGATCGCGCGGGTGAGGCTCGCCGACCTCATGGGCTACCCGTCTGGCGCGCGATTCCTCGTGAAGGAGGAGGCGCCGCCGGCGATGCCGGTGGGGAGCGTGGAGGAGGCGATCGCGGAAGGCCTCAAGCGCAGGAGCGACGCGAGCGAGATCGAGCTCAGCAGGGAGTCCGCCGACATCGATCTCGACCTCGTCCGCGGCGCGCAGACTCCCACGGTTTCCGTGAGCGGCGGCGCGAGCGTCCTCCTCGACTGGCAGGGCCAGGGCGACAACGCCGAAGTCGCGAATCTCGGCGTCGACCTGTCGCTGCCGATCCTCGACGGCGGAGCGGCAAAGAGCAAGGTCGAAGCGAACCTCCAGCAGCAGGAAGTCTACCGGCTGCAGGAGGCGCAGGTCGAGCGGAATATCGCGGCCGATATTGAACAAGCCTACGACGCGGTCCAGATCCAGTTCGAGCGGCTGGAGCTCGCCCGGCTCGCGGCCGAGAAGTTCGGTCTTCTCTTCAAGCTGAAAGAGTCGCAGGTGACCTACGGCACGGCGACCAACCAGGACCTCCTGGACGCTTCCGTGGACAACGCGAACGCGCAGTCGGACCTCGCGCAGGCGGAGCGCAACGCCCAGCTCGGGGTCCTCGATCTGCTCAACGTCATGGGGGAGTGAGGTGAGGCGAATGAAGTATCAGGGTCTCCTCGCGTGCGCCGCCGCGGCGGCGGCTTCGCTCCTGCTCGGCGCCTGCGGCGCCGGAGCGCCCGCTCACGGCGCGCAGACCGTGCCCGCGCAGGGCACGACGCCGAAGGGCGCCGACGCGCCGCTCGCGCTCCCGGTCCAGGCGGTCACCGTGTCGCTCGGCTCCCTCGACGTCCGACATCAGACCGCCGGCACGGTCCAGCCGGTCGTCCAGAGCAGCGTCGCGGCGGAGGTTGGCGGCGTCGTCGTCCGTACCCTCAAGAAGGCCGGCGACTGGGTGGACGCGGGCGAGGAGGTTATCGAGCTCGACGACACGCTCCTCCGCCTCGCGGCCGTCAACGCACGGGCCGCGCTCGAAAGCTCGCAGATCAACCTCCAGATGGAGGAGGACTCGAGCAGCCAGGCGAACCCGAAGCTTGCGCTCCAGCTGCAATCGGCGCAGGCCGCGCTCTCGGCCGCCGAGCGGAGCTACCAAGCCCAAACCGCCCTCTACAAGCTCGGCGGAACGACCGAGTCGAGCCTCGAGAGCGCGAAAAGCCAGCTCGACCAGGCGAAGGCGAACCTGCAGGCAGCGGATACCGCGCTCGACGAGAACCGGAAGGCGGGCACGCGAGACATCGCGCGGCTGAAGCTCGCCGTCGGCGAGGCGCAGGCGCAGCTCGACGAGGCTGCGTACAACCTTCGGGGCGCCTCGGTTCGAGCGCCGTTCGCGGGCCAGATCGTCTCGCTCACCGCCCAGATGGGCGAGTTCATCGGCGCCGACGGGCCCGCCTTCGTGCTCGCAAGCCGAGACCGGCAGGTGGACTTCAGCGTCGCGCCCGGCGACGCCGCGAGCCTCGTCGTCGGAAGCGAGGTCCGTTTCTCCTACCGGGGCGCCGACTACCCTCTGCGCGTGACGCAGTCCCCGGCCGCCCCCGTTTCGGGCGCGGTGCCGGTCATCGCCTCGGGTCCCGCGATCGAGAGCCTCCCCTACGGCGCGGTCGGCGGCGTCGAGTATTCGGTCGATCTCGCCTACGGGGTCCTCGTTCCGATCGCGGCGATCGAGGCGACCGACAACACGAATTACGTCTATCTCATCGAGAACGACACGGCGAGGCAGACGCCGATCACCATCATGGCGGAGAGCGGCACCGAGGCCGCAGTCTCCGGGATCGGCGGCGGGGCGAGCCTCGTCGTCAATCCGCCCGCCGGGCTCATCGACGGATCGCCCGTGCGGGCGCGGGGCGGCACATGAGCTCCCTCCGCGACTTCGAGGCGAGGATCTTCGACCGGATCAATCCGCTCGTGCGCTTCTCGGTCACGCGGTACGTCCTCGCGATAGGCCTGTTCGTCGCGGTGGTGGCCTTCGGCCTCATCAGCACGCTGAGCCTCGGCGTGGATCAGTTTCCGCAGATCAACTTCCCCTTCGTCGTCGTCACCACCACCTATCCCGGAGCGACGCCGAGCGTGATCGACCAGCAGATCACCCAGGAGATCGAGGACGCGGTCTCGTCGCTGAACGGAATCACCGAGATCGACTCCACGAGCTTCACCGGCACGAGCCAGGTCGTCGTCTCCTTCGACCTCGGCGTCAACCAGAGCAGCGCCGCGAACGAGGTCGCCTCGCAGGTGTCGGCGGAAGTGCGCAAGCTCCCGAGCGGCGCGCAGGCGCCCGTCGTGCAAACGTTCGATCCCTCGGCGATTCCGATCATCCAGTTCGGCCTTGCGGGCGGGACGAGGAGTCTCGCCGACGTCGCCGACTACGTCCAGAACAACCTCACGCCGCTGCTCCTGCGCGTGGGCGGCGTGGCGAACGTCCAGACCGACGGCGCGCCGGCTCGGACCTTCGAGGTGCTCCTCAATCCGAACCTCCTGCAATACTACCGGCTCAATCCCCAGCAGGTCGTGACCGCGATCGAGAGCTCCGCGATCGACCAGCCCATCGGCTCCATCGTCGTGAACCGGGACACCTTGAGCTTCTCGACCGAGAAGATGCCCGCCGACGTCGCCGAGATCAGCCGCATCGTCGTCGACACGACGCGGGGCATCACCGTGGCCGACGTCGGCTCGGTGCGCGACGAAGCGGCGGCGACCAACATCGCCCGGGTGAACGGCGTTCCCGTCGTGCTCGTCTCGGTGCAGAAGGCGACCGGGGCGAACTCGGTGGCGGTCGTCGCGGGCGTCCGCGCGCTCCTCCAGAGCACCCAGCTCCCCGACGGCTACCGGATCCTCGTGAGCGACGACTCGACCGGCGCGATCCGCGCGACCATAGCCGCTACGGTGCGCCAGCTCGCCGTCACCGCCCTCGTGGTGTCGCTCATCGTGCTGCTGTTCCTCGGAAGGCTCAACACGGTCCTTTCGGTGGTGCTCGCGATCCCGATCGCGCTGTCGGCCGCGCCGGTCCTCTACAACCTCCTCGGCTTCACCTTCAATCTCATCTCGCTCCTCGCCCTCATCGTCGCGATCGGCATCGTCGTCGACGACTCGATCGTCGTCGCTGAGAACGTCGCCCGCTATCGCGCGATGGGATTCAAGCTCACCGAGGCGGTCCTGCGCGGCGCGAGCGAGGTCTTCAGCGCGGTCGTCGCCGCTTCGCTCTCGCTCCTCTCGGTTCTCATCCCGGTCAGCTTCCTTCCGGGGATCGTCGGCCTCTTTCTCAGGCAGTTCGCGCTCGGCCTCGCGGCGGCGGTCGCCTTCTCGCTCCTCGAGGCGGTGCTCTTCCTCACCGTGAGGCTCGCCTATACGCCCGAGCCCGCGGGAAATCTCACGTGGGCGGACGTCGGGCGGAACGCCGCGCGTTTCCGGGAATCGATCCGTTGGGGGCTCTCGGCGTGGAGGAAGGCCTTCGGCGTGATCCTAGGGCTCGCCGTGCTCGGCGCGCTCGCCCTGACGCGGCACCCGGTCCTCCTCCCTCTCCTCGTTCTCTACCCGCTCGCGCTCGGGCTCGGCCGCTATCTCCTCCGCCTCGTCTTCGGCTTCCTCCAGGCGCTCACGACGACGCTCCACGGCCTGACCGAGGCCGGCCTCGAGGTCCTGCGCGACGCCTACGCCCGGTCCCTCGGCCGGGTGCTTCGCCACGGACCGTGGGTGCTCGTCGGCTCGGTCGCCATGATCGTGATCCTCGCGGTGGTCCTTTTCCCGAGGATCTCGTTCAGCTTCGCTCCGCAGAGCGACGACGGGACCATGGTCATCAACCTCAGCCTCGCCCCCGGAACGCCCCTCTCGGTCACGAACGTGGAGACCGCGAAGATCGAGCGCTTCCTCCTCGCCCGGCCGGAGGTGAGGACGGTCCAGGCCGTCGTCGGAAGCACCGGCGTCTTCACGACCGGCGTCTCGCAGACCCAAAACGCGACGATCGACGTGCAGCTCGTGGCGATCGACCGACGAAGGAACGTCTACGACCTCATCGACGACTACCGCGGGCCGATGACCCGGCTCGTCGCCGACGAGCCCTCGGCGCAGCTCATCGTGAGCGCGAGCGGAGGCTTTCAGGGCCAGGGCTCGGCGGTCACCCTCAACATCGTTTCCGCGAACAAGGATCTCCTCGCGACGCGCAACGCCGAGATCGTCCACACCATCGAGCGAAACCCGTACGTCCGGGACGTCGTGTCGAGCCTCTCCGACGCGACGACGGAGAACGACTTCGTTCCCGACGACGCGCGGATCGAGGGGACCGGGATAACCCCGAGCGCCGTCGCGGACGTGCTGCAGACCTACGCCTCGGGCACCCAGGCGGGAACCGCCGAGATCGGAGGGCTAAGCTATCCGATCGAGGTTCAAATCGATCCCACCTATCTGAGCGGCGGACAGTCGCTCCTCACGCTCCCGGTCTACTCGCCGACGCTCCAGTCGATCGTCGAGGTCGGGCAGCTCGGCTCCCTGAAGGTCAACCGCACGCCGGTCTCCCTCACGCGTTTCGACCGCCTCTACACCGCGACGCTCTCGATCGATCTCAAGAAGGGCGCGCCGCCGGCGCTCGCGCTGCAGTCCACCCTCGAGGGGGATCTCGCCTCCGCGGGGCTCCTCAAGGACGGCGTGGCGTTGAGCCCGGGGTCCTCCTTCGGTCCGGCGGCGCTCGCCAAGCAACTCTCGACGGCCGGGCCCCTCGCGTTCCTCCTTGCCGTCTTCCTCGCTTACCTCGTGATGGCCGCGCAATTCAACTCCTGGCGCTACCCGGTCTACCTGCTCCTCCCGGTGCCGCTCGCCATCATCGGGGCGCTCCTCTTCGTCGCGGTCATCGGCGGGGGACTCGACGTGTTCGGCGTCCTCGGGCTCCTCCTCCTCATCGGTCTCTCGGCGAAAAACGCGATCCTGTACCTCGACTTCGTGGTGGAGCGGATCGGGAAGATGCCGCTTGCCGAGGCGCTCATCGACTCCGCGCGGCTCCGCTTCAGGCCCATCGTCATGACCACCCTCACGGTCCTCGTGATCTCCGGCCCGCTCGTCTTCGGGCACGGCGAGGGCTCGGAGTTCGGCCAACGGCTCGGCGTCGTCATGTTCGGGGGAATCATCTTCTCGGCGGTCCTCACCTTTTTCGTCGTCCCGGCGGCGTTCTACATCTTCGAGCGAAAGCGCGCGGGCGCCCCCAGGAAGGAGAGCGCCGCGGGGGAATGAGCGACCTGATCGCCGCCCTACTCGGACACTAGGCGGTAGCCCACGCCGAGCTCGGTGAGCAGGTAGCGCGGCCGCGCCGGGTCCCGCTCGATCTTGCGGCGCAAGTTCGCCATGTAGACGCGAAGGTACTGCGTCTGGTCGGCGTTCATCGGGCCCCACACCGCCTTGAGCAGGAAGTTGTGGGTGAGAACCTTGCCTGGATTCCGGACGAGGACCCCGAGAAGCCGATACTCGATCGGGGTGAGGTGGAGCTCCGAGCCGCTCAAGGTCACCCGTCTCAGATCGAGGTCGACCGAGAGGTCGCCGACCTCGTAGCGTCCGGCCTCCCCGCCGTCGGAAGGAGCGGCAACCGCGCGGCGCAGCGCGGCGCGAAGGCGCGCGAGAAGCTCGCCGACGCCGAAGGGCTTCGTCAGGAAGTCGTCGGCCCCTGCGTCGAGCGCCGCCACCTTCTCCTGCTCCCTGCCCCGCGCCGAGACGACCACGATCGGCGCCGGGCTCCACGCGCGCAGGCCCGCGATGAACGCGAGCCCGTCGATGTCGGGCAGGCCGAGGTCAAGAACGACAAGGTCCGGCACGTGCGAGGCGGCAAGGGCGAGCCCCTCCTTCCCGAGGCCCGCTTGGATGATGCGGTAGCCCTGGGTGGATAGCGACGCCTTCAGGAAGTTTTGGATCGCCGGGTCGTCTTCGACGACGAGCACGAGGGCCGAGGACGCGGTCACGGCGCCGCCTCGAGCGGATTCTCCGCGATCTCGATCCGCTCGGCGCGCTCGAAGAGCTCGCCGGGGCCCCCGGCGCCGACCCGGACGGAGCCGTCGCCTGAGAGCATCCTCGGGCGGCCCGGCGATGCCCCCTCGATCTCGTCGAGAAGCCGATCGGCCTTCGCCCGTCGTTCCTGCGTTTCCTCGTCGTGCGCCATTCGCCGCTCCCCCGTGCCTGCCCCATTATACCGCACGTCGGCGGGAAGCCGCCGCCCTCTTCGCGACACCGAGCGCGAGGCGGCCGCCCTACCGCTCGGAGAAGCGAAAGACGCCGAGGGGATCGTGCTTGAAATGGTAGAGCTTCGCGACGTCGAGCTCGAGCGTCCTGAGCCAGGTGCCCCGGTGAAAGGCGACGGCGGCGAGGGAGCCCGCGATCGGACCGACCCAGTACACCCACCAGGAGCGCCAATCGGAGGCGATGAGCGCCGGGCCGAGGCTCCTCGCCGGATTGGTGCTGGTCCCCGAGAGAGGCGCCTCGAGGTAGACCATGACCGCGTAGAGGAAGGGAAGGAGGAGCGGGGTGAAGGAACGAATCCTCCGGTGGCCGAGGAAGACGAGAAGCAGGATGACGAGCGCGAAGGTCGTCACGACCTCGCCTCCGAGCGCGATCCACGCCGTATAGTCCGGTCCCGGGGCGGTCGCGCCGTAGGAAACGCTCCGACCCATGCGGCCCCAGAAGAACAGGGGGAGGCACCCGACGACGCAGCCGGCGAGCTGCGCGACGACGTAGCCCGCGGCGTGGCGCGCGCGCATCTTTCCCTCGACGAGGAAGGCGAGGGTCACGATCGGATTGATATGGGCGCCGCTCGTCTTGCCGAGCGGCGAGCAGGCGATGAGCGCGCCGGTCGTGCCGAAGAGAAAGCCCGCGATGATCCTCCTCGCGCCGTCGCTCGGGAGGAAGCGCACGATCGGACTCCCCTCGCCCGAAGCGAGGATGACCACCGAGAGGCCGATCGCGAGCAACAGCGCGGTCCCGAGAAACTCCGCGAGGAGGTACGAGAAGGGGTACTCATGCGTTGTCATGGCGCCTCAGGCTGTACATTGGCGATGGATTGAGATTATCATCGAATGGAAGAGGATGTAAGAAGCCATGAGTCCAACAAGCAACGTGCCGACGAAGGCTCCCGCGGTGGTGATGCCCAATCCGCCCATCCACCGGGTGCTCTCCGGACAGAAGGCTCTCGTCACGGGGGCGAACTCCGGGATCGGACGGAGCGTCGCCCTCGCCCTCGGCAAAGCGGGGGCGGACGTGGTGGTCAACTACGTCGCCGGAGACGAAGCCGCCGAAGCCGTCGTGAGCGAGATCCGCTCGGGCGGCGCCAAGGCGTACGCGCACAAGGCCGACGTCTCGAACGAGAGTCAGGTCGTCGCGATGTTTCAAAAGATGATCGCGGAGTTCGGCACGATCGATATTCTCGTGAACAACGCCGGTCTCCAGCGCGACGCCCCGATCGAGCAGATGACCCTCGATCAGTGGAATACCGTGATCGGGATCAACCTCACCGGCCAGTTTCTCTGCGCGCGCGAGGCGGTCCGGGAGTTCAAGCGCCGCGGCGTGGTGGAGGCGGTCTCCTGCGCGGCGGGCAAGATCATCTGCATGAGCTCGGTCCACGAGATCATCCCGTGGGCGGGCCACGTGAACTACGCCGCCTCGAAGGGCGGCATCATGATGATGATGAAAAGCATCGCGCAGGAGGTGGCTCGCTTCCGCATCCGCGTGAACAGCATCGACCCCGGCGCGATCCGCACGCCGATCAACACGAAGGTCTGGAGCTCGCCTGAGGCCTACGAGAAGCTCATGACCCTCGTGCCCTACAACCGCATCGGAGAGCCGGAAGACATCGGGCGCGCCGCGGTCTGGCTCGCCTCCGACGCCGCGGACTACGTGACCGGAACCAGCCTAGTCATCGATGGGGGCATGACGCTCTATCCCGGCTTCGCGACGGGAGGCTGAGTGGTCCCGCTTCCCGCAGGCGGCCGGTCGATCCCGCGCCTGGGCGACGACTCGCCGAACGGCCGAAGCTTCGATCCGCTCGCGGAGTGGCTCGAAGCCGACGGTCTCGGCGGCTACGCCTCCGGCACCGCCTGCGGCGTGCGCACGCGCCGCTACCACGCGGCGCTCCTCTCGGCGGCCCGCCCGCCGACCGACCGCCTCGCGCTCGTGAACGGCTTCGACGTCCAAATCGAGACGCGAAGCGGGACCTTCGCCCTTTCGTCCCAGCACTACGCGCCGGACGTCGTGTCCCCCGACGGCGCGCGGAGGATCGAGGCGTTCGGCCTCGACCCCTGGCCGACCTGGCGCTTTCGCGCGGAGGACGGGGTCCGGATTCGCGAGGAGCTCTTCGCCGTCCGGGGAGCCGCGCTCACCGTCATCCGCTTCAGCCTCGTCGAGCCCGCGCCGGACGTCTGGGTCGAGGTCCGGCCGTTCCTCTCGGGACGCGACTACCACGCGACGCATCACGAAAATCCTGCGTTTCGATTCGATCCCCGCGTCGAGGGCGAATGGGTGCGCTTCGCCCCCTACAGCGAGATCCCCGAGATCGTCTTCCTCTCGAACGGCTCCTATCGCCACGAGCCTTTCTGGTACCGGTCGTTCCTCTACGACGAGGAGCGCGAGCGGGGGCTCGATTTCATCGAGGATCTCGCCGCGCCCGGCGTCTTCCGCTTGAGCCTCGCCTCGGGGGCGGCTTTCCTCATCGTCGCCTCGTCGCTGTCCGACCTCGGCGTCCTAAAGGGCGCCGCCGCCGCATGCGGCGAACGGCTCGTCGCGGCGGAACGGGCGCGCCGCGCCGACTTCCCGTCGAGCCTTCACCGATCGGCCGACGCCTATCTCGTCCGGCGCGGCGCGGGGAGCACGATCATCGCGGGCTACCCCTGGTTCACCGACTGGGGCAGGGACACCTTCGTTTCCCTGCGCGGACTGTGCACGGCGGGCGGACGGCACGACGAGGCGAAAAGCATCGTCGCGCAATGGGCGGGCCTCGTCGACCGGGGCATGCTCCCGAACTTCTTTCCCGACGCGGCCCAGTCGCCCGAGTACAACTCGGTCGACGCCTCGCTCTGGTACGTCGTCGCGGCGGTCGAGCTCATGGGAAGGCTCGATCGGACCGGCGCGCCGCTTGAAGGCGCGGAGGAGGCGCTCGTCTGGCTTGCCGTCGACGAGATCCTCTCGGGCTATGCCGCCGGAACGCGCTACGGCATCGCGGCGGACCCGGACGACGGTCTGCTCCGCGCGGGTGAGGAGGGCGTGCAGCTCACCTGGATGGACGCGAAGGTGGACGGCCGGGTCGTGACCCCGCGGATCGGGAAGCCGGTGGAGATCCAGGCGCTCTGGCTGAACGCGCTCTCGCTCGGCGCGGCGCGCTCGACGAAGTGGAAGGCGCTTCTCGATGCGGGTCGGGGCTCCTTCGAGCGGCGTTTCTGGAACGAGGAGAAAGAGTGCCTGTTCGACGTCGTCGACGTCGGGGGCGTCCCGGGCGAGGTCGACGCGTCGGTGCGCCCGAACCAGATCTTCGCCGTCGGCGGGCTCCCCGAGCCGCTCCTCTCAGGCGAGCGGGCGCGCCTCGTGGTCGAGAGCTGCGAGCGCTTCCTCCTCACCCCGAACGGCGTGAGGTCCCTCGCGCCCTTCGAGCCCGGCTACGCGCGCCGCTACGCGGGAGGCCCCCGCGAGCGCGACGGCGCCTATCACCAGGGCACCGCGTGGCCCTGGCTTCTCGGCGCCTTCGTCGAGGCGTGGGTCCGGGTGCGAGGCGATACGCCTGAGGCGAAGAGCGAGGCCTACCGGCGCTTCGTGGCGCCGATCGAGAACGGCAACCTCTCAAGCGGCGGCATCGGCCATCTCGCCGAGATCGCGGACGCCGAGACGCCCTACACGCTGCGGGGCTGTCCCTTCCAGGCGTGGTCGCTCGGAGAGCTCCTCAGGCTGAAGCTTGAGGTCCTCGGCGCGGCGGGCGGGCGCGAAGGGAGCGCGAAGGCGTGAACGCGGAGAAGAGACGACTGGACGAGACCGGCGACGGGACGGGCCGCTGGCGGCTCTGGGGCCCCTACGTGAGCGGCCGGCAGTGGGGCACGGTGCGCGAGGACTACAGCGCGGGGGGAAGCGCGTGGGAATACCTGCCGCACGACGCGGCGCGGAGCCGCGCCTATCGATGGGGCGAGGACGGCATCGCGGGCGTCTGCGACGCCGACCAGCGCCTGTGCTTCGCGATCGCGCTCTGGAACGGCCACGATCCCATTCTCAAGGAGCGGTACTTCGGCCTCACCGGCAACGAAGGCAACCACGGCGAGGACGTCAAGGAGCACTACTACTACCTCGACAATACGCCGACCCACTCCTACATGAAGATGCTCTACAAGTATCCGCAGGCCGCCTACCCCTACGCGAGGCTCGTGGAGGAGAACCGCAGACGCACGAAAGCGGACCTCGAGTTCGAGCTCATCGACACCGGAGTCTTCGACGAGGACCGGTACTTCGACGTCTTCGTCGAGTACGCGAAGGCGGGTCCCGAAGATCTCCTCGTCGAGATTACCGCCTGGAACCGTGGGCCCGACGCGCATCGGCTGCACCTCCTGCCGCAGATCTGGTTTCGCAACACCTGGTCGTGGGGGCGGAACGCGGGGGAGCGGCCGCGTCTGTCGACGCCCGAAGCGGGCGTGGTCGAGGCGGTCCACGGCGAGCTCGGACGCTACCTCCTGTACGCCGACGGCGACCCCGAGCTCCTTTTCTGCGAGAACGACACGAACGGCCGGCGGCTCTTCGGCGTGGGCGGCGAGGGCTATTTCAAGGACGGCATCAACGACTACGTCGTGGGCGGAGTCCACGGCGCGGTCAATCCGGCGATGAGCGGAACGAAGGCCGCGCTCCACTACGATCTCACGATTCCCGCGGGGCGGTCGGCCGTCGCGCGGCTGCGCCTCTCGGCGTCGGACGCCCGGGAGCCTTTCGCCGACTTCGAGAAGATCCGCGCCGAGCGCTTGGCCGACGCCGACGCGTTCTACGGCGAGCTCCAGGCGGGCATACCGGACGCCGAGCGGCGCAGCGTGCAGCGCCAGGCCCTGGCGGGGCTCCTGTGGTCGAAGCAGTTCTATCACTACAACGTCTCCCACTGGCTCGAAGGCGACCCCGGACAGCCTCAGCCGCCCGCCGATCGCCTTCGCGGCCGCAATCACCGATGGACCCATCTCGACAACAGCGACGTCGTCTCGATGCCCGACACCTGGGAGTACCCGTGGTACGCCTCCTGGGATCTCGCCTTTCACTGCATCGCCTTCGCTCTCGTGGACCCCGCCTTCGCGAAGCGCCAGCTCGTCCTCCTCACCCACGAGTGGTACATGCACCCGAACGGCCAACTCCCGGCCTACGAGTGGTCGTTCGACGACGTGAATCCGCCGGTCCACGCGTGGGCGGCCTTGCGGGTGTTTCAGATCGACCGCAAGGCGCGCGGAGGCGCCGGAGATCTGTTCTTTCTCAAGCGGGTCTTTCACAAGCTTCTCCTCAACTTCAGCTGGTGGGTGAACCGCAAGGACCCCGAGGATCTCAACGTGTTCCAGGGCGGTTTCCTCGGCCTGGACAACATCGGGGTCTTCGACCGAAGCGCTCCCCTTCCGACCGGCGGGGTCATGAGGCAGGCCGACGCGACGAGCTGGATGGCGATGTACTGCCTGAACCTCATGCGCATGGCGCTCGAGCTCGCCCAGACCGAGCGCGCCTACGAGGACATCGCGACCATGTTTTTCGAGCACTTTCTCGCGATCGCCCGATCGATGTCGAACATCGGCGGCCGGCGAATCGCGCTCTGGGACGAGGAAGACGGCTTCTACTACGACGTCGTGAGCCTGCCCGACGGCCAGATCCTGCCAATGAAGCTGCGGTCCATGGTCGGCCTCATCCCGCTCTTCGCGGTCGAGACCCTCGAGCCGGACTTCCTCGATCGCTTCCCCGATTTCAAGCGTCGGCTCCAGTGGTACCTCGACAACCGGCCGGACCTCGCCGAGCTCGTGTCGCGCTGGCACGTGCCCGGGGTCGGCGAGCGGCGGCTTCTGTCGCTCCTCAGGGGCCACCGCATGAAGGAGCTCCTGCGGCGCATGCTCGACGAATCCGAGTTCCTCTCCGAGCACGGCGTGAGGGCGCTCTCCCGGCGCTACGCCGAGGAGCCCTACTCCTTCGTCTCCGACGGCACGACCACCTCGGTCGCCTACGAGCCCGGAGAGTCCCGAACCGGCGTCTTCGGAGGCAACTCGAACTGGCGCGGCCCCGTCTGGATGCCCGTGAACTACCTCATCATCGAGGCGCTCCAGCGCTTCCATCACTACTACGGCGACGATTTCACCATCGAGTGCCCCACCGGCTCCGGTACCTTCCTTACGATCCTCGAGGTGGCGGAGGAGCTCACGCGCAGGCTCACCGCGCTCTTTCTCCCGGACGCGCAGGGCAGGCGCCCGATCTATGGGCTGTATCCGAAGCTGCGCGACGATCCCCACTTTCGCGACTATATCTGGTTCTACGAGTATTTCCACGGAGACAGCGGAAG
>JASHNV010000114.1 GCA_030041455.1 Spirochaetia bacterium | reverse complement strand
TGATGACCTCGCGGTTCCGCCGGGAAACCGTCTTCATCCACTTCGCGGGAATCGCAGAGGACAGTTCTCCATTTCCGTCAACGATCAGTGGCGGATCTGCTTCCGCTTCGAAGATGGAGACGCCTTCGACGTCACCGATTATCACGAATGAAGAAGGAGCGAACACATGAGCATTCCCAATTCCGGCAAGCGCGAAGTCCGGCCGGTTCATCCTGGCGAGATGCTCCGCGAGGAGTTCCTGCCCGACTACGGACTCACCACCGCGACTCTCGCAACGGCCTTGCATGTTTCACGTCAGACCGTGAACGAGCTGCTGCGGGAGCACCGCTCCCTGAGCCCGGCGATGGCCGTCCGACTCTCTCGGTTGTTCGGAAACTCCGCCGATTTCTGGCTCAACGCCCAACGAGCCGTGGATCTCTGGGAAGCAGAACGGGAGATCGCAGCAGAGATTGACCAGATTAAGCGTCTCCCTATCGCCTAATTATTTCATCTGAAAACGCGACGACCCCAGATGATCGACAGAATCCCGTCTCCCGGAATCCGAATTAGGCGTACGACCTCCTTCCCTTGCCTACTTCGGCCCCGGATCCGTCTCCTGAACAGTGCGGCTGGACAGCACCGGCGGAGCGGTGACGGGCTGGTTGGCCGGGCAGGAGGCCCCTGCTCCGCCTATTTTCGTGGTAGCAGCAGATCACCGGCCGACCAGTGAGCCAATACCGTAATCGGGAAGCATGCGATCGCTCTGGAATTGGCTCTTTGTGCCCGAAGGACCCTGCGCCGTGAGATGCCTGTCATATGAACTTCTCTAAAGACACCTTAAAGAAAGCCGCGAGCTTCTTGGCAAGTTCCTTACTAATAGGCCGGGAGTCGGTTTCCATATTCGATATATTCTGTCGGGTATAACGTCCAAGCTTTCTACCAAGTTGTTCCTGGGTGAGTTCGTCGCGTTCCCGGTAGATGCGCATGTCCACTCCCGACGTGAGGGTCTTCTTGATCCGTCGATACCAGGGAGACTCCGTAAAGTCGACGAGCTCGTCGACCTTGTTGTGGATGATTTCCACATCCTGATACTCGGTCTTGAGAAAGGCTATGAGTTTTTCGGGGATCGTACGTTCCTCGACTTTCATAGGGGGCGTTTTCACGACTGCCTGCATAGTACGCCTCGATTGTCGGGTAGTTTCGTCGGTCCGCCAGCACATTACCCTCGAGTAGGATAGGTGACAACGACACATGTCTTCGGCGAGCTTGCCGATTCGCCGCTTTCGCTACCGTTTGTACCTGCCTCTCCCGATCGTCTCGCAGTGTCCCGCGGCCTCGCGCGGTCGGCAAGCGGCCCCCTATGACGTCTCGTTTGAAGCCTCGGGAGCCTCGGCGGGGAACCGGGAAGGGAGTATCGACGCCGTTCCCCCGCGGAGCTCTTTCCGGGAACGTCGCGATCTCCCGGCCATTCGGCGCCGGACCGAACGCCGCGGCGTGGGGTCCCGTTTCCCTTGCAACGTCTTCGGGCGGCCTCCGCCGCGCGCGTCCGTGCGGCCGGGTCCTCGGTCACCAACCCGCCGCCCTCGCGGCGAGGTAGAGATAGACCTTCGCGTCAAAGACGAGGCCCTCCGAGGTCAGGCGACTGACGAGCTCCCGCTCCTCTCCCCGCCGGACGCGGATCACCTTGATTCGCTCCGAGCCCTCAAGCTGCTGCGGCTTCACCGGCTCCTCTCCGACGCTCATCCGGACCATCGTCACGATCTCCGTCGTGATCCCGGGGGAGGTGCAGACCTCCGGGCCGATTTCCTCGATCCGTCCGGAAAAGCCGGTCTCCTCGAGGAGCTCGCGTTTCGCCGTCTCCTCCGGCTGCTCGTTCGGATCGATGAGCCCCGCCGGAAACTCGACGATCTCGCGCTTGAAGGGAATTCTGAATTGGCGGATAAGGATCAGCGTGCCGGTGCGCTCCGTCACCGGCACCACGGCGACCGCCGCCCGACCTGCCCGCCGCTCCACGTATTGCCACACCTGCGGCACTCCGTGGTCGTCCACGTAGTGGGCCTCCTTGAATACGGTCCATTGCCCGTCGGAGAGCGTCTTGTCCTCGGTGAATCTCATGGGAGCGACGATAGCACGACAAAGAGGAGCTCGTCAGCGCCGCCGAACGGGGCTTCCTCCCGAAGCTCCCGTTCGCGGGTCCCCGGGTGCCTCGACTCGTGGGGACGCCGCGATTGTGCGGCCCAGCGGGAGCCGCGCTCGGTCGAGCTGAATCGGAGACATGAGCGTCAACGCCGCGACGCACCGTGCCTTCGCGCTCAAGCCAGGACTGCGCCGGCTTGAGAGCTATTTTTCCACGATCAGCGTTTCAAGCTCGTCGGAGTCGCCGGGTTTCCGCGGAAAATGCTCCGCGAGGAGCCTTCCGCAGTAGCGCAGCCCCTCGCAGATCGCGTCCGCCGCGCTGCCGCTCTTGAAGCCGCTCACCATGATGTCGACGGCTTTTCGCCACGCTTCGTCGCCCACCTTCCGGTGAATGCCTTCGTCGGCCACGACGTGAACCTTCCGCTCGAAAAGCGAGATGAAGATGAGAACGCCGTTGCGCCCGCGGGTGTGCGTGAGCCCGTGTCGATGGAACGCGGTGAACGCGGCCTCCGCCACCTCCTCTTCCCGCTCGCTCTTGTGGACGAAGAACTGCCTGAGGTGCGGAAAGCGCCGCTCGAGAGCCGCCACGGCAAAAAACACCGCGCCGAAAACGGCCGGAAAGACCCAGACGTCCACGGGCTGGAAGCCCTTCCACAGGCGCGAAAAGAAGACGATCGCGCTCGCGGCGAACGCGACGACGAAGGCCGCGACCTGGGCGAGGAGAAGCCCGGCTCCGGGATAGTGGTGGCTGGAACCGACCACCATCGGCACGAGCTGGCCGGAGGTCGTGGTCTCGATCCCGCGGACGCAGGAGCGAATCCGCTCGCGATCCGACTCGGGGAGATAGCGGTCAACGATGCTTCGCATGGGTCACCATCCGCCCGAGGCGCCGCCGCCTCCGAATCCGCCGCCCCCGCCGGAGAAGCCTCCTCCACCGCCCCCGAACCCGCCGCTTCCTCCCGAGAAGCCGCCGCCGTAGTACCCGCCGCCCCAAAAGCCCCCGCCGTAGCCCCCTCCCGCCGAGAACAGGGACCAGGGAGGCAGGAAGCCGAGGAGAAAGCCGGCCGGAGCGAGGAGCAACATGATGAGGAGGCTCGGCGAGAAGAACATCCAGGCGAGAATCGGAACCGCGAGCGCGCCCCCGATGCCGCCGAGCGTCCGCCTGCGGGCGCCGAGCATCGCGACGACGACGAAGGCGATGATGATCGGAACGAGCAGCGCGCCGCCTCCGACGGAGGCCGTCCTCTGCTCTCCGGGCAGGGCGCCCGTACCGGTGTATTGGCCCTTCACGACCGCGATCACCGCCTCGGTTCCCTTGATGAAGCCCTGGTCGAAGTCCCCCGCCTTGAAGGCCGGCACCATGATGTTGTCGACGATGCGACCCGACACGAGATCGGTCAGGGTTCCCTCAAGGCCGTAGCCGACCTCGATGCGGACGGCTCGATCCGCCTTCGAGACGAGGATAAGGACTCCGTTGTCCTTGCCCTTCTGTCCGATTCCCCATTTCTCGACGACCCTGATCGAAAAGTCCTCCAACGCGTCGCCCTCGAGCGACGGGATCGTGAGGATCACGACCTGCGTCGAGTCGGACTGCTCGAGCGCCGCGAGCTCGTTCGTGAGGTAATCGCGCGTCGGCGCGGAGATCATGTTCGCGTAGTCGTTGACGCGTCCCTCAAGCGGCGGCACCGCGAGGGACTGAGCCGCAAGCGGCGCCGCGAGAAGGCCGGCGAGGAACAGGACGCCGGCTCCGCGCTTCGTCACTGGAACTTGACCTTCGGCGCCGCTTCGGCGCCGGCCTCGGCCTGGAAATACTCCTTGGGCTCGAGGTGGAGGAACATGCCGTTCGTGATCGAATCCGGGAAGCTCCGGATCGAGTAGTTGTAGGCCTGAACCGCGCTGTTGTACCGCTGGCGCGCGACGCTGATTCTGTTCTCGGTGCCTTCGAGCTGATTCTGGAGGTCCCGGAAGTTCTGATCGGCCTTCAAATTGGGGTAGTTCTCCGTCACCACGAGCAGGCGCGAGAGCGCCTGGCCCAGGGCCCCCTGCGCGTTCGCGTATTCCCGCAGTTTCTGCGGATCGTTCAGCGAGTCGCTCGTGATCTGGATTTGGCCGACTCTCGATCGGGCGTCGACGACCGCCTCGAGAGTTTCCTTCTCGTGAGTCGCGTAGCCCTGGACCGTCGCGACGAGGTTCGGGATCAGGTCGGCTCGGCGCTGGAGCTGCGCTTGCAGGTCGCCCCACGCCTTGTTCACCGCTTCTTGATTCGCCTGCATGGCGTTGTAGCCGCAGCTTGAGAGGAGGAGCGCCGCGGCGCTCAACGCCGCGATCGCAAGAATTCGTGTCCGTTGCATACAATTCCTTTGTCGTGGAGAGGTGATGGATGTGGCGAGGTCAACGAACGCCTGATTACGCCTGGCCGCAGCCGTCGGCGCCGCAGGCGCACCCCGCGCTTCCGCTCTCTCGTCCGCAGGCGCAATCGCCGAGGATCGGGAAGCGGGAGCGGCTCTCGCCGGTGGAGAAGTGAGAGATCATGCGCACGACATCGGTGGCGCCGCAATCCACGCAGGCGACTTCCGGTTGCTCCGCCGTCACTCCGACGAGAATATCGCTCACGGAGCCGCAATTCTTGCACTTGTACTCGAAAATAGGCATACCAAACCCCCGAAGAGAAGCTTCCTCTTCATTGTTAGCCCAAAGGGAGGGCAATGTAAAGGTCGCGCCGCCGACCGGGCGCCGGGGCGCGCTCCGACCCGCTCAGCGGGGCCCCGCCGCCCGCTCGCTGTCGAGATGCGACATCTGCGCCTCGTCGTAGCGGCTTCCCGCCACGCTTTCCGCCGGCACCGCCCGCTCGATGCGGCCGAGCTCCTCGCTCGTGAGCGTCAGGTCGATCGCGCCGAGCGCGTCGCGAAGCTGCTCGCGGTTCCTCGCTCCGATCAAGGGGAGGATGTCCGCTCCGCGCGACAGCGCCCAGGCGAATGCGAGCTGCGTCGCGGTCGCTCCCCGCTCCCGCGCCGCCGTCTGGAGCGCTTTCACGAGCGTGGCGTTCCGCTTCAGGTTCTCGGCTCGGAACCGCGGGAACCTCCGGCGGATATCGCGCGCGCCGAGGGAGTCGCCGCTGCCTGAGAGGAGGCCGCGCGAAAGCACTCCGTAGGCGGTAACGCCGATTCCGAGCTCGCGCACGGTCGGAAGGATCAGCGACTCGATGCCCCGGCTCACGAGCGAGTACTCGATCTGGAGAGCGGCGATCGGGTGGACCGCGCTCGCGCGTTTGATGGTGTCGGCCCCCACCTCCGAGAGACCGACGTATCGGACGTAGCCGGCCTTCACGAGATCCGCGATGGCGCCCACCGTCTCTTCGATCGGCACGGAGGGATCGAGCCGCGAGGGCTGGTAGAGATCGACGTAGTCCGTGCCGAGGCGCGTCAGCGTGTAGGAGAGGAAGTTCTTCACCGACGACGGACGGGAGTCGAAGCCGATGAAGGCCCCCGACGGATCGCGCTGGCCCCCGAACTTCACCTGGACGAACGCGCTCGCGCGCTTGCCGTCCTTGAGCGCTTCCCGCACGAGGAGCTCGTTGTGGCCCATGCCGTAGAAATCGCCGGTGTCGAGCAGCGTTATTCCGGAGTCGAGCGCGGCATGGATCGTCGCGACGCCCTCCGCGTCGTCGACGGGTCCGTACGTGCCCGAGAGCGCCATGCAGCCGAGGCCGACTGCCGAGACCTCCGGTCCCTGACTTCCCAAGCGTCGCGTCTTCACCCGGCCTCCTTGGCGCGCCAAGCGCCCGCTCGACGATGCGCCCGGCGTAGGAGGAGAGCCTTCGCCTCGCCGCGGGCGCCCGTGGTTACACTATCGCTCCGGCGAACCGTTCCGTCCAGCCCTTCCGAGGGGGTCAGCCGCTCGCCCCCCGCATGATCGCGAGATAGACCTCGACGGATCGCCCGAGCTCGGCGAGGTCGATGTATTCGTCCTTCGTGTGCGCTTTCGCGGCATCGCCGGGGCCGAGCACGATGGCGGGGAGCCCCGCCGCGGCGAGCTCGCCGGCGTGGGTGGCGTAGGGGACCCCTCCTCCCTCGGAGGGAAGGTCCGCCGACCGAAGCGCGCGCGCCACCGCCGGCAGGAGAGCGGCGCTGTCGTCCGGAGCGAGCGGAGGGCTCTCGTGCGTGCAGTCGAGCTCGAAATCGACCTCCGGGTGTTCACCGCGGATCCGCTCGAGCTCGGAGGCGAGCTCCGACCTCGCGAGGGCCGGCCGCTGGCCGGGGATGAGGCGGCGATCGACCTGCACCTCGCACCCGTCGGGGATCACGTTCCAGGCGCTGCCTCCCTGGATCGTGTTGACGCTCAAGACCGACTTCCCGGTGAGGGGATGGGACGAGCGCAGACCGGGCGCGTAGCGATTTTCGAGCGAGTCGACGATCTTGATCATCGCGCTGATCGCGGACTTGCCGAGGCTCGGATCGGAGGCGTGGGCCGCGACGCCCTTCGTTCTGATCCTGAATCGGGAGACGCCGTTGTGCGCCACGACGGCGCGAAGCCGGGTCGGCTCGCCGACGATCATGCCCTGGATCCCGATCCCGAGCGCCGGGATGCCGTCCCGGATGAAGGCGCGGATCCCTCGCATGCCGGACTCTTCGTCGACGGAGTAGAGGAGGGCGACGTTGTTGGCGCCCTCGCTCTCCTTCGCATAGCGCCTCAAGGCGGCGAGCATGGCGGCCCCGCTTCCCTTCGTGTCGCACGCGCCGCGGCCCCAGAGCCTCCCGTCCCGGATCTCCGCGCCGAAGGGATCGATGGACATGCCGGCGACGGGGACGGTGTCGAGGTGGCTGTCGAATACGATCCACGGCAGCGGGCGGCCGCGCTCGAAGAGGACGACGACGTTCGCTCCGAAGCCCGTCACGGGGAAGGATCGAACGTCGAACCCGGACGACGACGCGGAAGCCGCGAGGTACTCGCCGAGACGAGCCTCCGAGTCCGGCACCCCGCCCATCGCGCTGTTGACCGAATTGATCGCGACGGTCGCCCGGAGGAGCTCGACGACGCCGCCCGTCTCGAAAGTGTCCATCGGAGGGCCCTCTTTGCGCCCATTGTACGCCGCCTCTCCGCGTTAGGCAAAGGGGCGCGCTACGAGCCCCGGCCGGAACACACGAGGGCGACCCGCTCTTTGCGGAGGCGTCCGGCGCTGGTAGAATCAGGCATTATGTGGAGGGATCATGAGCTCGATTGACGGCGGGACTTCCTCCGTTCGCGCCTACGCCGAGCAGGTCGTCCGGTCAGGTCTCAACCTGCGGCCCGGCAGGCGCCTCATCGTGTGGCGGGCGCCGGTGGAGGCTCCCGACTTCGTCGCCGCCGTCGCCGAGTACGCCTACCGCGCCGGCGCCCGCCTCGTCGTGCCGATGTGGTCCTCCGACGCGGTCACCCTCGCGCGCTTTCGAAACGCTCCGCCCGACTCCTTCGGGGAGTATGCTTCGTGGAGCACGCAGGCGCTCCACGAAGCGGCGCTGCAGGGCGATTCGTTCCTCCTCATCCCGTCGTCCAACCCCGATCTCCTTCGCGGGGAGGACGAGCGGCGCGTCTCGCAGGCGGTGAAGACCGAGAGCCGCCACATGCAAAGGTACCTCGATCTCGCGAAGGCGAACAAAGTCGTCTGGACGGTGATCGCGCTGCCTTCGCAGCCGTGGGCGCTCAAGGTCTTTCCGGAGCTCCCGGCCTCCGAGGCGCTCGCGAGGCTGTGGCGGGAGGTGCTCTCTTTCTGCCGCGTCGATCGGGACGATCCCGCGGCCGCCTGGCGCTCGCACGTCGAGGAGATCGCCGAACGCAAGCGCTATCTGAACGCCCGCCGCTATCGCTCCCTGCGCTTCGCGGCGCCGGGTACTCGACTCACGGTCGGGCTTCCGCCGGGGCACCTCTGGCAGGGCGGGCAGGCCGAGACGCCCGAAGGCGTCGCGTTCTCGCCGAACATGCCGACCGAGGAGGTGTTCACGCTTCCGCATCGCGACGAGGTGGAAGGAACGGTCGCCGCCACGAAGCCCCTCTACTACGGCGGCCTCGCCGTCGAGGACTTCACGATGACCTTTCGGAAGGGGAAGGTCATATCCGTGAGCGCGAAGCGCGGCGAGCGGCAGCTCGAGGAGATCGTCGCCACCGACGAGGGCGCCGCGCGTCTCGGGGAAGTGGCGCTCGTGTCGCACCGCTGTCCGGTCGCTCAGTCCGGGCGCGTCTTTTTCCATCCGCTCATCGACGAGAACGCCGCCTGCCACCTCGCGATGGGTCTCGCGTACCGGTTCTGCCTCGAACGCGGCGCGGAGCTATCCGAAGAGGAGTTCCTCGCATCGGGCGGAAACGGCAGCATGATTCACATTGACTTCATGATCGGTTCGGGGGAGATGAGCGTCTACGGCGTGGGGAAGGACGGGCGGGAGGAGGCGGTCCTTAAAAACGGCGACTGGGCGTTCTGAGCGCCCAGTCGCTTCGGACCGGCCGAGCTCAGACGTAGGTGTCGATGAACTTTCCGATCGTCTCGAGCTGGTTGATGTCGATGGTGTTCTGGGCGCCCATCTTCATCAGCGACTCGGAAATATCGCCCTGATCGCCCGAGGCCTTCCGGAGAACGTCGGTCATGGACTGAATGGACGGAGAAATCGGGTTTATTTCCATGCTTGCTCCCTCACAGGTAGACCATCGGCCAGGGCGGCGCTAAACTTGAGAGCAAATGCCGACGCTTGCCGGCCCCGGCGGCGTCCTTTCGCGAGGGGGTGCGAGCATGGGCTGGTTTTTTGCCGCCGCAGGCGGCCTTTCCAAGCTATTCTACGAGCCCTTCTCGGCCCTCGGATACGGGCATCCCCTGCATCCGGTCTTCGTGCACCTGACGATCGGGACGGTCACCGCCGCTTTCATCTTCTCCTACGTCGCCTGGCTCTTCAAAAAACCGGCGCTCTACGCGACGGCGGCCCACACGAGCGTCCTCGCGTTCGTCTCGTTCCTGTTCACCGCGGCGATCGGGTTTCTCGACTGGCAGCGGCCCGAGTACCTCCACGCGTGGGGGGTCAACATCGAGATGAAGTTCATCCTGTCCTTCGCGATGTTCCTCCTCCTGCTCGGCCTCCTCCTCTCGAACCGGCGCGCGGGAAGGGACTCGCCTCTTTCGCGGGCACTCTACCTGCTCGCGTTCCTCTCGGCGGTAGGGCTCGGATTCTTCGGCGGAAACATCGTCTATGGGAACGGAGTCGGCTGACGGAGCCCCGGAGGAGCGTCTCCCTCAAGCCGCCCTCGATGCCCGGGGTCGGCGCGACCGGATGACGTGGAGGAGCGGTGCTCACGTCGGGCTTGAGCGGGAGGCGAGCTCGGGCGCTCGGGGAGTGGCGCCGCGCTCCTTCCCGGTCGCTACAGCGTGATCTTCACGGTCCCGCGGTTTCCGGGTCCATGGTAGGTGACGTCGTCGTCGGCGCCGCTCGGTCCGTGGGCGAGCAGGAGGATGTAGTCCTGGCCCGGTACGAGCGGGACATGAAACTTACCGGTCGCGTTCAGCTGAACGCTGAAGTGTAGCTCGGTGGCCCCGTTTTCCTGGGTGCCCGACGCGTTTGAGACGATGCTCTCGCCTCCGAGATCGGTCACGGCGGCATGGTGGTTGAGCTGATCGCCGAACGAGTCGACGACCTCGGCCTGTCCGTTCGCGACGTAGCCGATGATGATCTCGGAGCCCTTCATCTGGCCGCTCGTCCCGAAGCCGACTCCGACCCAGCCGGTGGTCGCCGAGCGCAGGACGCAATCGAGGCTGCCCCCGTCCACTTTCCACTCGAAGGTGACGCCGACCGCGCTCGCCTGCCGGTAACCCGGATCGACCACGGCCGGCGCGGCCGGTCCGGGCGGGCTTGCCGCCGCTTTCGCCGTGCAGCCGCCGAGTAGCGACGCGAGGATGCCCGCGATTCCCCAGACAATGAGACCCGTTCTCGCCTTCACGTGTACCCTCCGATTCGATTTGGCCCGTTCTCGCGGGGAACTGTAGTCGTCTTTGACGGAATGCACAAGGGAACGACTAGAATCCTTTTTGAGGCAATTAGGGAACGAGCGCGTCAGTCCTCGGTAGTGTGCCAATTCGAAAGCGACTTTTAGGCCGCGTGTTTCGGATGATTTTCAGCGGCAACGGACGCGCGGACTCGGGAGAGTCTACGGCCGGCTGACGCGTCCCCACGGTCGCCTGCGCCGTACGCTCAGCGGTAACTCGATCACCCGCGACGAAATGTTGGCCTACCAGCGTGCCCTCACCGTCGCCGCTTGAAAGCACAAGCTCATGCAACGTTTGGGTAACGTCTCCAGGTCCTAGGTCGAGCGGCAGAACTTGACCATGCGAATGTCGATGCGCCGCTTCGCCGTTGACGAATGCCGTCTCCAAGAAGGTCGAGAACTTTCGGGCGGCCGTTGCGCTTCTTTTCGCGCACTACAACTTCGTGCGGACTCATTCGGCGCTCCGTGTCTCCCTGGCTATGGCACGTGGAGTCGTGAATCGGTTTTGGGTCTCCCGAGAAGTCGTCGAGCCGGCAAATTAGGAAACAGTAGAGAAATCAAACTGAGAAAAAAGGCGCGGCAAAGCCTTCTTGAGGAGTCCCCTTTCAACCCTTGAGAAATCCAGTATTTCCACGCCCACGATGCGGTTAGTTTCCTGATCCTTCATGAGGTAATAACTGATTCCTCTCTTTCCTCTCTCCACGACATAGCTTTTCCTGACCTTTTCTGTCAGGACATCAAGAATGTCGTGCTCTTTGTTGTAGTTGGCTCGGTAGTTCATGGCCTTTACCCTTGTCATACATAACCTTCTTCCTGGCTTTTTTGTCGATACCGGTCCACCCGAATAGCCCAGGCCGTTTTCACATGAGGACTCTACCCCATCCTCCGGCGGCTTTACGAGACGGTCGGGATTTGCTACATTCGCGGGACAGCAACAAGTTCCGTGAGGCTTTCTGCGAGGAGAACCGGCGGAAGCGTGGCCGGCCCGCCGGCCGCGTGAGCGCTGTCGCGGCGCCAGTTCGGACGCCGCGGGGGAGAGTCGGGTGAGAGCGGTACAATCGGCTTCGGCGGTCTCGCGAAGGCAGCTCGGCGACAAGCTTCGCGCCTATCTGGATCTCGCGAAGCCTCGACTCTCCCTCCTTATCCTCATGGTCGCCGCGGCGTCGTTCTATATCTCCTCGCCCGGGGCGGTCGACTGGCTGCGGCTCGCCGGCGCCGTCTTCGGCATCGGCCTGCTCGCAGGCGGGATCTTCGCGCTCAATCACTACGCCGAGCGGAATACCGACGGTCTCATGCGGCGGACCGAGAGCCGGCCGCTCCCGAGCGGACGCCTCGAGGCGAGCGAGGCGCTCGTCTTCGGAAGCGCGCTCACCTTGGCTTCGATCCTCTTTCTCACGCTCCTCTACGGCTGGGTCTCGGGCGCGATCGCGGTCTTCACGTTCGCGAGCTACGTTCTCGTCTACACGCCGCTCAAGCGCATCACCGTCCTCCATACCGCCCTCGGAGCCCTTCCCGGCGCGATGCCCCCCCTGATCGGGTGGGCCGCGGCGCGCGGAGGCCTCGATCTCGACGCCTGGATCCTCTTCGCGATCCTCCTCTTCTGGCAGTTTCCCCACTTCCTCTCGATCGAGATGATGTACAGCGACGACTACGCGAAGGCGGGGATCAGGGTCCTGCCGGTGCTCGATCCGAGCTGGAAGGCGAGCGCGGTCGGGATCAACGGGATGATCGTGCTTCTCATCGCCGCGAGCGTCCTTCCGGTCGCGACCGGTTTTCTCGGCTCCGTCTACCTCTTCGGAGCGATCGCGCTCGGCTCCGGCTTCCTTGCCTGCGGAGCGGTCGCGCTCGCGCGGAGGGACCGCCGGAGCGCACGGCTCGTGCTCCTCGGCTCGGTGTTTTACCTTCCCGTGCTGTTCGGCCTCATGATCGTGGACGTGGCGAGATAGCGCGCCGCGTCAGTCCGGACGGTAGTCCGGAGGCGGCACGTTCGCCCGCGCCGGCCCGGAGAGCGGGACCGCGCTCGGCCCGAAGTAGCGCGCGAAGGCGGTCGCGCCCGCGAACGGCAGGTAGTAGATCTCGCCCCGTCGCGATCTCACCATGGCGACGATCGAATAGATCACGAAGACGACATTACAGGCGACGGCGAAGCCGAGATACACGAGGAACGGCACGAAATAGACGAAGTCGGTCACGACGAGAACCACGAACCAGACCATCGCTCCGATGTTCACGACGCTCACGGGAATGTGAAAGAGGAGCGACTGGTAGGCGTGGAACGCGACGAAGCGCGAGCTGCGCCGATTGACCGAGAAATAGATGATCGCGGCGGCGAGGTTAATGAGCGGGAGCGGAAGGCCCATCGCGAGCGCCGCGAACATCATGAGATAGGCGCCCATCGCGTCGTCCTTTTCGACGTCGGTCACTTCATCGGGCTGCGGAAGAGCGATCTGATCGGGCATGGGCGGCTCCCTTGAGAGGCGGAGGAAGGCGGTTTCGGGGGCCTCCGGGCCCCCGAAACCCGCGACGGCGGCTACTCCTTGCCCGAGAACGGCGGATACTGGTCGGTGAAGTAGCCGAGGTACAGCGTGATTCGCAGGGCCCACCGGTAGGTGCCGACCACGAATCCGTGCCAGCGCTCGGGATACTTCCCCGTGAAGAGCACGGCCCACCACGCGATGAACATCACGACGATCGTGCCCACGTAGCGGATCAGGAGGCAGATGCCGTGCGGGATTCCGACGTAGATCGAGCCGAAGAGCACCCGAAGGATCACGAGCCCCCTGCTCACGCGGTCAGGGAAATCGACGTCGACGGTGACGCTGGCGCTTACCGCCTTGAGGCCGAAGGCAGGATACCCGTCGATGAGGTTCGCGAGGGTGGCCTGAACGCGCGTTGTCCAACGGATCAGGTCGACCTGATACTCAAAGATGCTCTTCGGGAAATGCGCGGTAAAGAGAACGACCCAGAAAGTGACAAAGCCGAGAATCGCTGACCAAATGTTCAAGAACAACAGCAAGACCAAGTGGGGAATGCCAATGTAGATGGCACCGAAAAGGAGCCGTAACACTAACTGTCCACGAGAGTACTTGTCCTGGTGAGCGATCGAGTACTTCATCTCTCCCTCCTCCGCCGCCTGGACGATCATGCCGCGCACGTCGCGCGCTCCGAGCGCGGTTGCGTCGACCGAATGGGCCGAACCGACCCTTGTACCGGTCGATCTTTCTCGTCGAGGCTCGGACGAAAAGTATACCACGGCTTTGCCGGGACATGGATATTTTCGCCGCGCGCGAGAACGGCTTTTTTTGCCCTTTTGCGGTTTCGACGCCCTCCGCGCACTTGACGGCCTGCGGAGGGGGAACGTACACTCCGAGCCTGGCCGGGGCCGGAGATCGGGCGGCAAGGAGACGGACCGTGTCCACGTACATCGCGTTTCTCGTCGTTTTCATGGTGGTCGCGTTTCTGTCGGGCGAGGCCTTGCAGCGTCCCCGCACGCACGGCTTCTACCGCTTCTTTGCCCTCGAGCTCCTCGTGACGCTCTTCTTCCTGAACCTCGAGGCGCTCGTCGCGAACCCGCTCTCGGCGGCGCAGATCGTCTCCTGGATCTTGCTCGCCCTCGCGATCGCCTTCGCCCTCCCGGACTCCCCGCGCCTCGCGAGGATCCGCCGCGAGCGGAAGCTCGACGCGCCGCGAACGAACGGCTTCTACCGCTACGTTCGCTATCCTCTCTATACCTCCCTCTTTTTCCTGGACTGGTGCCTGCTCCTCAAGCGCCCCTCCTGGATCGGCGCCGCTCTCGCCGCCGTCGCGACCCTAGCGCTCGTCGTCACGGCTCGGGTGGAGGAAGGCGAGAACCTCCGCCGCCTCGGCCAGCCCTTCGTCGACTACCGGGAAAAGACGAAGATGTTCATCCCCTTCGTCGTCTGAGCTCGGCTGGAGTCCGAGGCCCCGTCTCGGGCAAAACCGTCAATAGATGAACGGGATCAGGCGCTTCGTCCGCGCGGCGTAGTCGTCCCACTCCCGGCCGAGCGTCTCCTTGAGCATCCGTTCCTCGACGGCGATTCTCCTGAGATAGGCCGGAACGGTCGAGGCCGCGACGAGCGCGATCGCGACGAGGTTGCTCACCGCGACTCCCGCGGCGAGGAAAAGCACGATGTCCCCTAGGTAGCCGGGATGGCGGATGCGGCGGTACGGTCCCGAGGAGACCACGCGCTGATCCCGGCTCGTGCGCAGCGTCCGCGTGTAGAATCGGCCGAGCGCTCGGGCGGCGGCGACGCGGACGGCGAGGCCGCCGAGCATGAGCGCCAAGCCCGCGATGTTGAGGGCGACGCGCGGCTCGATCGTCCCGATCTCGAATTGATTGAGGGGCGCGGCCGCGAGAAGCCCGGCGCAGCAGACGACGAAGGAGACGCCGATCAACCTCGTCGTGCCCCGGTCGTGAGCCGACTCGCGCAAGGTTCTCGAGGCGGCGTCCGCCCGCAGCGCCTCCTGGACGACAACGAAGGCAAGCACGATCGCGAGAGCCGCGGCGGAGGGAACGACGGCGGAAGCGCTCATGCGCGAGACGCTACGCGCCTCCGAGTCCGCCGTCAAGACGGACGGCGAGAAACGGCCGCGACGAAACGGACGAATACGGCTATCATGCTCGCGACCGCCGCCAAGGGGTCGGGGGTACCGGCATGAGAACCCTGGAGTTCCCGGAGGGCTTCCTCTTCGGAACGGCAACGGCCGCCTACCAGGTCGAGGGGGCGTGGAACGAGGACGGCAAAGCGCCCTCGGTCTGGGACGGCTTCGTGCGGCGGCGCGGCAAGATCTGGATGGGCCAGACCGGCGAGACTGCGGTCGACCACTACCACCGCTACCTCGAGGACGTCGCGCTCATGAAGGCGCTCGGAACGAACGCCTACCGCTTCTCGGTCTCCTGGCCGAGGGTCATGCCCGACGGACGGGGAAGGATCAACGCGGCCGGCTTGGACTTCTATTCCCGGCTCGTCGACTCGCTCCTCGGCGCCGGGATCGCGCCGCTCGTCACGCTCTATCATTGGGACCTCCCGCAGCGACTTCAGGATCTCGGAGGCCTCGAGAGCCGCGACTTCCCGCTCCGATTCGCCGACTACGCGGAGGCGATGGCGCGGGCGCTCGGCGACCGCGTCGGCGAATGGATCACGCTGAACGAGCCCTGGGTAAACGCCGTGAGCGGCTACCTTCTCGGCGACCACGCCCCCGGCCGGCATAACCCGTGGGCGACCCTTCGGGTGCTCCATAACCTGCTCCTCGCGAACGCGGCGGGCTACGGAGCGCTGAAGAGCGTCCGGGCATCCGCGCGGGTCGGTCTCTCGCTGAGCGTCATCCCGATCTATCCCCGCACGGCCGGAGCGCGCGACCGCGAGGCGGCCCGTTTGGTCGACCAGTTCGTGAACGACCTCGTCCTCGACGCGCTCTGCAGGGGAGCCTATCCCGCGGAGCTCGCCGCGCGCATGAGGGTCATCTGGCCCCGTATCCGACCGGGCGACATGGAGACCGTGCGAGGGAAATACGACTTCCTCGGCGTGAACACCTACACCCGCGAGCGCGCCTACGCGGCCCCCTTGGTCCCCTTCCTCGGCGCGTGGATGACCGGCCGCTACCCCGACGGAAAGGAGCGCGTCGAGAACGGCGTCCAGTTCACGAGCATGGGCTGGGAGGTCTTCCCCCGGGGCATCTACGAGGCGCTCATGAAGGTGAAGGAGCGCTGCGGCAACCCTCCGGTCTACGTGACCGAGAACGGCGCGGCTTTCCACGACGCGGTGCGCGACGGGGAGATCCGCGATCTCGCGAGGATTCGCTACCTCCACGACTACCTGGAGATGGTGCATCGGGCGAGAAGCGACGGCGCCGACGTGAGAGGGTACTTCGTATGGACGCTCCTCGACAACTTCGAGTGGGCCTTCGGCTTCAGCAAGCGCTTCGGGCTCGTCTACGTCGACCACGCGACCCAGAAGCGCACCGTCAAGGCGAGCGGCCGCTGGTACCGGGAGCTTGCGACGACGCGGAGGATCCCTCCGGCCGAGGTTCCGAACGGGAGTCGAGCAGAGTGAAGAGGATCCTCGCGGGGACGAGGAAGGGATACAGCCTTGAGAGGGCGAGACGGCCGGCGGCGCGTAGAGGTCCCGCCTTCATCGCCTCGACCGCGAGGTAGTGGGCGTACGGAGGCTTCGCGAGCGCGTCGCCGAGGCTCTCCTTCGGCCGGAAGAGCGCTCGTGCGAGGCGGAGGAGCGCTCGGCCCGGCCGCTTCCGTTCCTGCGCCGCCGTCGCCTCGATCCGCTCCCTGCGGGCGCGCACCTCGGCGAGAAGCTCGGCGAGGCGGTAGCGCCGTACCCGGTCGATGTCGAGGCTGAGCGCCGCGCACTCGAGGAGGGGGACGACGAGCTCCTTCCGCTCGCGGAGCTCCCGCGGAAGGGTCGCGCGAATCGAAGGGTCGAGCTCCGCGCGCGCCTCGGGGGCTCGCTTGGAGAGCAGGCGCAGGATCCCGGCCCGGGCGGCCGAGCCGCGAAGGAGCGCGCTCAGCCGCTCCTCGACGCCCCGGTCTCGGGCGAGGAAATAGCGCTCGCCGTCGAGCCGCTCGAGGACCTTCATCGTGTCGAGGTACCCGAGCTCCATGAAGGTCTCGATGAAATCCGGATCGAAATCGAGCACGCCTCCCATCTCGATGGAGTTCTTGACGTAGATCGTCTCGGTTCCGACGACGTTCGCCCGCCGGTTCACGCCGAGCCCCGAGACGTCCACCACCGCGATTCGCCGGTAGCCGCGGCCGCGGACCATCCGGTAGGGGACGTTGTCGACGAGACCGCCGTCGAAGAAGCGGCGGCCCTGAATCTCCGTCGGGCGGAAGGCGGGGAAGGAGGCGCTCGCGAGGAGGTAGTCGGCGAGGAGACCCTCGGGGACCGCCTCGAGAAAGACCGCGAGCGGCTTCATGGCGGTGACCTCGTAGGTCGTGATGCCGAAATCGACGCCGGAGCGCCTGATGCCGGCTTCGTCGACGGTCCGGCGAAGGAGCTCCCGCAGCGGCTGCAGGTGGAGCCCGTGGTTGCGGATCACGGCGCGGTTGAGCTCGGCGAACGACGCCGCCGAGCGGCGCTTCAGGCCGCGCGGGAGGTCGACGATCTTGTCGATCGTGATGTTCCGCCAGAGCGCGACCGCTCGATCGAAGTCGTCCTGCGCGACGAGCGCCCCGTTCAGGGCGCCGACCGAAGCGCCGACGATCGCGTGGAACCGGATGCCGGTCTCCCGAAAGGCCTTCCAGGCGCCGATCTGGTAGGCGCCCTTCGCGCCCCCGCCCCCGAGAACGAGGGCGTACGAACGGTCATCGCGCATGCGCCAGTGTACCTCGAACCGCTCGGAAAGGTGAGCCTATCCCGGGCGGCGACTTCGCGATCGCCATGCCGACGACTTGGATCGTAGCGGGACCCGTTCCGAGCCAGCCCGGCACGATGCTCGCCACCCCTTCCGGAATCGCGAAGCGGACGCCGAGGTCGTTCCACCGGTCCCGCGGCCCCGATTCGGCGGAAGCGAGCGACCAGCTCACGATCCTTCCGTCCGGCGCGAAAGCCGCGGCGACGAGGCGGCACCTCCCGGCTCCCTCGACCTCCGCGCGCGAGGAGAGCGCGTAGACCTCTCCGCGCTTGACCGGGAGCGCAACGGCGGCGAAAAGGGACCAGTCGCGCCTTCCGCGCTCGACGATCGTGAGCACGCTCCCTTTCGAGCCCCGGCGAACGCCGAGCGAGCCGGAGCGCCGGTCGCGGGTCCAGAGGCTTCCGAGCCACTCGAGCGGGATCGAGAGCCTCGAGGCTCTCGGTCGCTCGAACGCGTCGAGCGGGGAGCGTTCCGTCGGGTGTTGGAGCGTCCTCATGCCGAGCGCGGCGAGGCACCGGTTGTCCACGGTCGGCCCCGAGCGGACGCTCGGGTACTCGTAGCTCAGGAGGCCGAAGCCGCCGTCGAAGTCCCACATAGCCCAGCCGATACCGCTCTCCTCGAGCGCGCGCCTCGCGTCCCGTATCCAGCGGTACCTGTCGGAGGCGGGGGCGATCGTTTTGTAGACTCCGAACTCGCCGCAAAGGAGCAGAACCCGGTGGAGCGCGCCCCATCGCGCCGCCTCCCGGATGCGGAACCGAAGGCGGGCCGGTCCCCAGCGCTCCCGCCCGTACGCCTCGATCGCCCGGCGCGCGCGCTCCGGGCCCGTTGCGGACAGCGCGCGTTCCACCGACTCGGGATCCGAGGGATACGGAACGTCGCGGAGCTCCGCTTGAACCGGTCCCGCCCAGCGCGCGCCCTGGTGGGTGAAGGTGAACGGCTCGTAGAAGTGGAAGCTGTAGACGACGTCCGGGTCGGCGAGCGGCGCGAGGGCGAGAAGTCCGTCGATTCCGCCCCAGTCCTCTCCCGTCGCGATGATCGTGTTCCTCGGCGCCGCGCTCCGTATGGCGCGCGCGAGCCTCGCCTGGACCGGCGGCCACCACCCCTCCCGGACCCCCGCGAGCTTGGAGGCGTGCGGCTCGTTCATGATCTCGAAGAAGACGAAGTCCGGGTCGCGGCTCGCATAGTGTCGGGCGAGCGCCGCCCAGAAGACCGCCACCTTCCTCGCGAAGCGGGGGTCCCGGGCGAGCCTCGCCTCGAAGGCGACGTTCGCGGAGCTCGGGTGGATCGGATCGATCACCACGGCGAGGCCGGCTCCGAGGATCGCGTCCACAACCCGATCCACGGGAGCGACGTTGAGCAGCGCTCCGGGGTCGGCCTCGTTGAAAAGCGCGGCGGGATCGAGCGGCAGGCGGCAAAACGTGAACCCCGCGGCGCGAAGCTCGGCGAGCGCGCGCGGGCTCGCCCCGGAGCGGAGCGGGCTCGCGCCCTCGGTGAAGCGGGCGCTCAGGTTGATGCCCCTCGCGAGGTGGGCGATCCTGACCGTGCTCACCCCCGCGGCCGAAGCGTCGGCCGGGAGGAGCGCGAGGAGGCAGACAAGCGCGAGCGGTCTCATGATGAGGCTCTCCTTGCGGCGTCCTTCGGACGCCGCCTTCGGACGCCGTCGTCCCCATGTGTCGTCTTGGAGGCGGGATCGGTTCGGCCCGGCCGCGCTTCAACTTCCCCGGACAATCGGCTACAATGCCCGCCATGCGGCCAATGGGCGCGAGGGGACGGCGGTGAACAGACGGTTCGTTTCGGACGGACACCTCGTGGATTCCGGTATTCTCCCCAAGATCCTGAACGTTATCATACAGGAAGGGGCCGAGTACCGCATCGTCGCGTTCAAGATCGGCCAGACGAACCTCCAGCCCTCCCACCTCGAGTTCGAGCTCCTGTGCGACAGCGACGAGCAGCTGTTTTCCCTCACGAAGAAGCTCGTTCAGCTCGGTTGCTACGAGAAAACCCTCTCGGAGGGCCTCATCAGGCGCTCGGAGATCGACGGGGCGGTGCCCGACGACTTCTACTCGACGACGAACCACCGCACCGAGGTCTACCTCGACGGACGGTGGCAGGAGGTCGCCAATCAGCGGATGGACGGCGTGATCGTCATAACCGACCGCGGGCCCGAATGTCGGCTCCTGCGCGACGTGAGGAAGGGCGACCGCGTGCTCTGCTCGTCGGAGTCGGTCCGGGTCTTCCCGCCCGAGCGCGACCGGCAGTCCGACATCTTCAGCTTCATGACCGGCGAAGTCTCCTCGGAGCGGAGCGTCGACGTCGCGGTCGCGGAGATCGCCGAGGATCTCGCGGAGCACCGAGCCGCGGGGCGCAAAGTCGTCGTCGTCGCGGGCCCCGTCGTGGTGCACACCGGCGGCGGCGGGGCGCTCGGCGATCTTTTCCGCGGCGGCTACGTCCAGGGCCTCCTCGCGGGCAACGCCCTCGCGGTCCACGACATCGAGTCGGTCCTCCTCGGAACCTCCCTCGGCGTCGACATGAAGACCGGGCGGCCCACTCACGAGGGTCATCGCAACCACCTGCGCGCGATCAACACCGTCGCGACCTACGGCTCGATCGCCGCGGCGATCGAGGCGGGCGCGCTCACCCGCGGCATCATGTACGAGGTCGTCAGCCGGCGGATCCCCTACTGTCTCGCGGCGTCGATCCGCGACGACGGCCCGCTTCCGGAAGCCGAGACCGACATGATCAAGGCGCAGGCGCGCTACGCCGAGATCGTCAAGGGAGCGACGATGGTCCTCATGTTCTCCTCCATGCTTCACTCGATCGGAACCGGGAACATGCTTCCGTCGTGGGTACGAACCGTCTGCGTCGACATCAATCCCGCGGTCGTCACGAAGCTCGCCGACCGCGGCTCGAGCCAGGCGCTCGGCATCGTGAGCGACGTCGGCTTCTTCTTGCGCGCCCTCCGCGACCAGGTGTTTCGCGGGGCGCCCGAGAAGGCGGAGAGCCGCTCATGAGCGCCGATCTCCAGAGCCTTCATCCCCTCGAGATCAAGGTGCTGCGCGCCGACGGGAGCGAGCTCAGCGCGGCAAAGCTCCTCGGCAAGCTCGGTCTCGGCATCGGGCAGTGGAACCAGGCGACGAGCTGGCTCCTCGGCAAGGGACTGCTCGAGGAGAAGGAGCGCCTCCTTCGGGTCTTCTACGAGCTCACCGAGCTCGGCGAGGCGCAGCGGACGGGCGGCACGCCCGAGGAGCGGATGCTGCGTGCGGCGGAGGAGCGCGGCGCGATGAGCCTTCCGGAGATCGCCGCCTCGGCGGGAATCGAGAGCCGGGAGGCGGGGTCGGCCTTCGGGCAGCTTTCGCGGGAGGGGCTCCTCGCGCTCGACGACCGCAAGCGGGTCGTGGTCGCGGGCACGACTCGCTCGAAGCGGATGGAGACGACGCGCGCGCTCCTCGATCGGGCGGCATCCGGCGCGCTCGAGGAGGCTGCGCTCTCGGCCGAGGAGCTCGCCGTCATCGCGGGGATCAGCAGGAAGCGCGGAGCGGGCTCCGCCGCGTTCAAGATCGCCGAGCGCGAGGAGGTCGTCTACCGCCTGACGAGCGAGGGGGAGGCCGCGCGCCGCCAGCTCGCCGAGGCGGGCTCAAGCGGCGAGGAGATCGGGCGCCTCACGCCCGATCTCCTCGCAAGCGGCTCCTGGCGGGGGAAGAGCTTTCGCGAGTACAACATCGCGGTTCCGCCCGCGCGGATCTTGGTGGGGCGGCGCAACCCCTACGCGGAGTTCCTCCAGTGGGTCAAGGACAAGCTCGTCTCCCTCGGCTTCGAGGAGTTCGACGGACCGCTCGTCGAGACCGAGTTCTGGAACGGCGACGCGCTGTTCATGCCGCAGTTCCACGCCGCGCGCGACATCCACGACGTCTACTACGTGAAGGAGCCCTCCCACGCCAAGGCGATCGAGCAGCCGTGGCTCGACCGCGTCGCCGAGGTCCACGAGAGCGGCGGCGCGACGGGGAGCCGCGGGTGGGGCTACCGCTTCGACCGCGACTTCACCCGCAAGCTCATTCTCCGGAGCCAGGGCACGGTCCTCTCGGCGAAGCAGCTGCCCAAGGCGAGGATCCCCGGGAAGTACTTCGGCATCGTCCGCTGCTTCCGCTACGACCAGGTCGACGCCACGCACGGCGCCGACTTCTACCAGACCGAAGGGATCGTGCTCGGCGAGCACGTCAACCTCCGCACGCTCCTCGGGCTCCTGAAGATGTTCGCCGAGGAGGTCGCCGGCGCGAAGGAGATCAAGTACGTACCGGGCTATTTCCCCTTCACCGAGCCTTCGATCGAGGTTCACATCAGACATCCCAAGCTCGGCTGGTTCGAGCTCGGCGGAAGCGGGATCTTCCGTCCCGAGGTCACCAAGCCGCTCGGGGTGGACGTGCCCGTTCTCGCCTGGGGACTCGGCATCGACCGGATGGCGCTCATGCAGCTCGGCTTGAGCGACCTTCGCGAGCTTTTCACCGGCGATCTCGAGGGCGTCCGCTTGAGGCGGAGGGGGTAGCGGATGCCGAAGATCGAAGTCGACGAGCAGGCCTTCTACCGCCTCGCGGGACGAGCGATCGGCGAGGAGGAGCTCGAGCCGCTCCTCGCGGTCGCGAAGGCGGAGCTCGACGGCCGCGAGCCGGGCCTCCTCAAGATCGAGCTCAACGACACCAACCGGCCGGACCTGTGGTCGACCGCCGGGCTCGCCCGAGCGCTTCGCGTCTACCTCGGCGGAGCGATCCCGAGCTACCGGTTCTTTTCGCGGCGGGGCGCGCCCCAGGAGACCGGCGGCCGCTCGATCGTCGTCGATGCCGCGCTCGAGTCGATCCGGCCGTACATCGCGGCCTTCGCCGTCGCGGGCCGCTCGCTCGACGAGGCGGGCCTGAAGGACCTCATCCAGACGCAGGAGAAGCTCTGCTGGAACTTCGGTCGGAAGCGAAGCTCGATCGCGATGGGGGTCTACAGCTCCGCGCGGATCGCCTGGCCGGTGCGCTACCTCGCCGCGGATCCCGACGCCACGCGCTTCGTCCCCCTCGGCCTCGACTCCCCCTTGAGCCTGCGCCGGATTCTCCGGGACCACCCCAAGGGCCGGGAGTTCGGCCATCTCGTGGAGCGCTTCGCGCGCTTTCCCTACCTCGCCGACGACGGCGGCGCGGCGTTGAGCTTTCCGCCGATCATCAACAGCGCCGGCCTCGGCGCGGTGAAGGCGGGCGACCGGGAGCTCTTCGTGGAGCTCACGGGAACCGATCTCCGCAGCCTCCTCGTCGCGGCGTCGATCGTCGCGTGCGACCTCTGCGATCAGGGCTTTACGATCCTTCCGGTCGCCGTTCGCTACCCCTACGACACCGAGCTCGGCCGCGAGATCGTCACGCCCTTCTACTTTCAAGAGCCGGTCGCCGCCGAGAGCGCCTACGCCGGCCGCCTCCTCGGCGTGGAGCTCACGGCGGAGGAGGCGGTCCGCGCGGTCGGGAGGATGGGGTGCGTCGCGGCGGCCGAGGGCGGGCGGATCACGGTGACCGTCCCGGAGTACCGGAACGACTTCCTTCACGCCGTCGACGTCGTGGAAGACATCATGATGGCGCGCGGCGTGGACGCCTTCCCGCCCCTGTCCCCGGCGGATTTCACGGTCGGAAGGCTCTCGCCGATCGAAAGCCTGTCCCGGCGCGCGCGCGACCTCATGGTCGGCCTCGGCTACCAGGAGATGATCTTCAATTACCTGGGCTCCCGCCGCGACTACTGCGACAGGATGGGCCTGCCGCCCGACGGCATGGTGAGCGTCGCCAACCCCATGTCGGAGAGCTACGAGCTCGTCCGCTCCTCGATTCTGCCGGCGCTTCTCGCCTCCGAGGCGGTCTCCTCCCGCGCGCAGTATCCGCACCTCATCTTCGAGATCGGCAAGGTCGCCCTTCTCGACGATTCCGACCTCACCGGAACGGTCACGCGGGACAACCTTGCGCTCCTGATCGCGGACAGGGAAGCCGGGTTCAACGAGGTACGGGCCCACCTCGCGGCGGTTTTTTATTACCTCGGCAGGGAGTGTATAATAGAGCGGACGTCGGATCCGCGCTTCATAGCCGGCCGCTGCGCCGGGATCCTGCTCGGCGGCCGCCGGATCGGGCTGCTCGGGGAGATCCATCCCCAGGTTCTCGACAACTGGGGAATCCAGGCGCCGTGCGCCGCCGCGGAGATCGACCTCGGGGCTCTGCTGTAGTCGGCCGGGGGTCCGGGAGGAGGGAAGCCCTGATGGACGTGAGGATCGAGGCGGTCCAGCTGCGCTGGCAGGAGGACTGCAACATCATCGTCGGGCAAGCTCATTTCATCAAGAGCGTCGAGGACATCGCCGAGGTCGCGGTCGGCTCGGTGCCCGGCGTCCGTTTCGGCCTCGCCTTTTGCGAAGCGTCGCCTCCCCGTCTCATCCGGACCGAGGGCAACGACGAGCGCCTCGTCGCCGACGCCGCGGAGTGCGCGCGGGCCGTCGCGGCGGGCCATTCCTTCTACCTCGTGATCGGGAACGCCTATCCGATCAACATGCTGAACGAGCTGAAGGCCTGCCCGGAGGTCGCTTGCATCTTCGCCGCGACGGGCAATCCCCTCCAGGTCCTCGTCGGCGCGACCGGCCAAGGCCGGGGGATCCTCGGCGTCATCGACGGGGGCCCGCCTGAGGGCGTGGAGGGCCCCGCCGAGAAGCGCTCGCGCTCGGAGCTCCTGCGGAGATTCGGCTACAAGTACTCGGTGTGAGGCCGGCATGGAAGGGAAGACCGGATCCGCTCCGCGATCGGGCCGCGCTCCCCGCTCCGCTTTCTCAGGCGGAACGGGCTTCGGGAGCGAAGCGGCCCCCGGGACCGGAGCGGTCCCAGGGCGATGCCCGGGCTGGAGGTTCTCGTGAAAAAGATTCTCGTGATCGACGAGTCCCCGCTCTTTCGGGAGTATCTGTCGAAAAAGCTCGCCGACAAAAAATTCGAGGTCGTCCAGGGGGTGAACGGTCTCGACGGCGCGATCAAGATGCGTCGGGAGCTTCCCGATCTCATTATCATGGACTCCTACCTCACCCGGAAATCGAGCATCGAGGTGCTGCAGGAGCGCAAGGAGAACCCGAACGTCTCGAGCCACCCGGTCGTCATCGTCTCCTCGAAGATCGACAAGGAGAAGCTCGTCGAGCTGAAGCCTTTCAACATCCGCAAAATCTTCATGAAGCCCTTGAAGGTCGACGCGCTCCTGAAGACCGTGGCGGAGCTCCTCGGCGAGAAGATCGAGATGGACGATTCGCCGTGCATCATCGAGGCGCACTTCAACGACGAGATCCTCTTCATCGAGATCGCGCTCGGCCTCAACATCGACAAGATCGAGCTCCTGCCGTATAAGATCACCGAGCTCCTCGAGCTCTACCAGGCGCCCTCCCTCAAGGTGCTCGTGATGCTGTCGAACGTCTCCCTGAGCGAGACCGACGCGGGCAAGATCCGAGCGCTCCTGCGGGCGGTGCTCGATTACGGAAAGGCGCAACCGAAGAACATCAAGATCCTCACGAACGATCCCTACATCAAGCAGTACGTCGCGCGGACGCCCGACTTCGCCGGCATCGAGGTCACCAACACCCTCGAATCCGCGATGGACGCGCTCCTCGCCGGAAAGTCCGAGGGCGCCGGGGGCGTCGGGACCCACGAGAAGCTCTTGCGGAGCGCCTCCCCTCGGGGCACGGAGGCGCTCGACATGCGCTTCGAGGACGACCGGCGCCTTCCCGTCGAGAAGACCCTCGAGCAGCTCGGCAACGACGTCGTGATCGGGGTGGTCGACGACGACGAAGTCATCCGCGAGCTCGTGAAGACCGTCTTCTCGCAGACGGCGTGGAACGTGCATACCTACGAGAACGGCAAACAATTCGTCGCCGACGTCGACAAGGTCCAGTTCGACCTGATCTTTCTCGACCTCATGATGCCCGAGATGGACGGGTTCCAGGTGCTCGAGCACCTCAAGCGGACCGGACACAGCCTTCCGGTCATTATTTTTTCGGCCCTGACGCGCAAGGAAACGGTGGTCAAGGCGGTCGGCTATGGAGTCAGCAGCTACATGATCAAGCCCATCAGGCCCGAGCGGCTCCTCATGAAGGCGGCCGAGATCTTGAGCACCAACTTCTGAGCCGCCCGCAAAGGAGCTTCTCCCCGGTGAAACTGAATTTCGACGCCTTTCGGTCCCTTTTCCTCGACTCGCCGGTCGCGGTCGCGATGCTCGCGAAGGGTTCGAGGATCCAGGCGGCCAATCCCGCTCTCTGCGCTATGACGGGGCTCGCCGAGGACGACGTCGCGGAGCGGACGCTTTCGAGCCTGATCCACCCGAACGATCGCGACTACTGCGACACGCACCTGAAGCGGCTCGCCGACGGCAAGGAACGGAGCGTCACGATGGAGGCGCGCTATCTGGCGGCGGAGGGCCGCGATGCCTGGTGCCGGCTGAACCTTTCGGTGGTCCCGGGCACGAAGGGGGCGTACATCGTCGCGCTCGTCGAGGACGTCACGCGGCAGAAGCGCAACGAGGAGCGCCTCATCGCGACGCGCAACGCGGCGGAGCGCGCGCGGATCACCTCCGAGGAGGCGCTTCGAAACGCCGAGAAGGCGCGCGCGGCCTCGCTGAGCGCGGCGCAGGAGAAGACCGCCTTTCTCGCCAACATGAGCCACGAGATCCGCACGCCGATCCACACGATCATCGGGATGAGCGAGCTTCTCTCCGGGACGAAGCTCGATCCGGAGCAACTCGAGTACGCCGAGCAGGTGGAGTTCTCCGCCGAAGTGCTCCTGAGCCTCGTGAACGACATTCTCGACTTCTCGAAGATCGAGGCGGGGAAGCTCGCCCTCGAGACGATCGACTTCGACCTCTACCGGGTGGCGGAGGAGGCGGTCGACCTCGTCGCCCTCGAGGCGCACAAGAAGGGTATCGAGGTCATTCTCTTCATCGACAACGACGTTCCCGCCTCCCTGCGGGGCGATCCGGTCCGCCTCCGGCAGATCGTCGTCAACCTTTTCAACAACGCGGTCAAGTTCACCTCCCGCGGGGAGATCGTGGTCTCGATCATGCCCATCCAGAGCTCCGACGATCGAGTGAAGCTCCACATTTTCGTGAAGGACACGGGGATCGGAATTCCCGAGGACAAGCAGCGCAAGCTCTTCCAGGTCTTCTCGCAGGTCGACTCCTCGACGACCCGCAAGTACGGCGGCTCGGGCCTCGGCCTCTCGATTTCCAAGAGCCTCGTCCAGATGATGAACGGCGAGATCGGGGTGGAGAGCAAGGAGGGGGTGGGCTCCACGTTCTGGTTCATCATCGATTTCGAGAAGAGCGCCGAGGCGCCGAAGCTCGCGTGGGACCGCCTCGGCGCGCTCTCGGGCCTTCGCTCGCTCGTCGTCGACGACAACGAGTCGGCGCGCATCGTGCTTTCCCGCTACCTCTCAGGCTGGGGCTGCGAGGTGGCGCAGGCCGAGGGGGGGCCTGAGGCGCTCGCGGCCCTGAAGAAGGCCTCCGATTCGGGCCGCGCCTACGACCTGTGCTTCATCGACCTCCTCATGCCGGGCATCGACGGCTGGCATCTTGCGAGCGACATCAAGGCGGACAAGAGCGTGAACTCGACCCGGCTCTTCCTCCTCAGCCCGAGCGGCAAGAGCGGCGAAGAGGCCAAGATGAAGCTCCTCGGGTGGTTCGACGGCTACCTCAGCAAGCCCGTGAAGAAAGGGCCGCTCTTCGATACGGTCTACCGCGCGCTCCGCCAGGTGACGGACCTCCAGCCGGTGGAGGAGACGGCGAGGCAGGAGCCGCCCCCTTCGCCCCCGGCGGCCGGGAGCCGCGTGCTCGT
>JASHNV010000015.1 GCA_030041455.1 Spirochaetia bacterium | reverse complement strand
CGCGATCCGTCGAGGTCTAGATACTCGAACCGGTCATTGTCGTCAAGCCTCGTGCCGTCTTGGTGAAGGAGTCCATGCGGTAGCTCTTGCCCTCGATGACGATCTTGATCGCGCGGTGGACGAGGCGGTCCATGGCGGCTGAGCCCATCAGCGGATTGGCGAAGACCTGCGGCCATTCAGCGAAGTCCCGGTTTGAGGTGATGATGGTTGGCAGGCGCTCGTAGCGGTCGGCGATGAGCTCGTAGAGATCGGCCTGTTGGAGCTCGTTGAGAGGCCGGAGGCCGAAGTCGTCTAGGATGAGAACAGGGATGGAGCGGACCTGCTGCATGCGCCGATCGTGGGAATCGTCGGCCATGCCGGCGTACAGCCACTTGAACAGGGTGTAGGTAGTACGATACAGGACGTCGTAGCCGCGCAAGCATGCCTCGTTGCCGATGGCCTGGGCACAGTGGGACTTGCCGACGCCCGAGGGACCGACGAAAAAAAGGTTCTGTTTGTTCTCGATGAAGGCGCAGGAGGCGAGCTGTTTGAACGTCGGTTCGTGCAGCCTGGGGTTGAACGAGAAGTCGAAGGTAGCGAAGGTCTTCTGCGGGTCGAGGCCGCTTCGGGCGACGCGGCGCATGAGTTGCTTGGTGTCGCGCCGCTCCACCTCATCGGACAGGAGGGCAAGCAGGAACTGGCTGTAGTCCCACGTGCCCTGCGTTGCCTCGCCCAGGCGCGTATCGATGGACTCAAGGATACCGGAGAGCTTCAGCCGCGACAGCTTTGGTCGCAGCAACGGGAGATCATTCATACGATTCCTCCTCGACATAGGATGGGTCGAAATACCCGGGTCGTCGTGCGAAACGAAAGAGCCCCTGGCCGTCGCTCGTCTGGGGAATGACGTCGCGGGGATCCTCCAGATCAAGCCCTTTGGCGAGAATGGCTTTCACGCTGCGGAACTCCGCCTGCTCGAAGGCGAGAGCGCGCTCGCAGGCATGCTGGAGGCGCTGGGCTCCGTAGCGGCCTTTCAGCGCCAGAAGCGCTCGTGCAGGCCGCAGACCGTCGACTCCCGTACGGCTGAGGATCTGTGAGGCGAGCTGCTCGACGGCCGCTCCGATGGATCGAGCTCGCACGAGAATGGCCTGATCGTTTTCGGCGAGGTAGGCGGCGACGTTCGCCGGGGCGTGCTCGGCGTTCTGGAGGTACTCCCACTTCCTGCGAGCCCTGCGGTGCATCGCTATCTGGTGATAGTCAAAGAAAATACGCACACTGGTTGCGTTCGCAAGGATCTGCACGGTCCTGCCCACGTGGCGGTAGGGCACGGAATAAAAGGCGCTGTCGAACTGGATCCTCCAGGTCTCCTGCACCTTCGCCTGGGCGCACACCACGCAGTCCCACCGTTGGGGCGGTAGCGTCTTCAGTGCCGGGCGTTCCTCGCTTTCGAAGATCTCCTGCGGAGAGCGACCCACGCCGTGGATCATGTGCTCATCGGCGACCTCGACGCTCCAACGCCGGAGCGCTTCGACGAGCTCCTCGCCATCGGGGATCTGGCGACCCAACCGCCGCTGGTGCTCGCGGAACACCGGCCAGAAGTTGCGCTTCACGTATTTCACGTCGCTTTCCACGCCCCCCTTCAGCCGCGGACGGTACGGCTCGCAGGGGCAGATGAGGAATCCGTAGTGGCGCGAGAGCTCATGATAGGCGCGGTTGACGAGGGGATCCTTGAAGGAGGCGACGATCACGGCCGCTTTCAGGTTGTCGGGGACCACCTTCTGCGGCACGCCGCCGAAGTACTCGAAGGCGTGGATGTGGCCGCTGAAGAACGCGTGCTGATCTTGCCGAAAGACCCGTTCGCGGTAGGCCTTCCGCGAATGACGACATCGAGCGCTGAACAGGTACGTCGTACGATTTCGTCGTTCCTGCGGGTCGTAGGTGATGCCGAGGTACCCGAAGTCGACCTCCAGGATCTCTCCGGCGACGGTTGGACGGACCATCGTCAGCCTGCGGGCCTGAGGGTAGTGCTTCTGGATGTAGCGGCGCACCGTCGCCTCGCTGCAGGCGTAGGTCTCGCTGATGAGCTGATGGATGACGAGGAAGGTGTTCCCCTCCTCGAGCCACCGGCTGATGTCCGTGGCGAACGCGTCCAGCGGATGGGTTGCCTCACGTGAAGTCGAACGAGCCGTGGCGAGCAGCCGCGCGACCTCGCCCTGGTCCGGCGGCTGCCGATCGGAGGACAGCCATCCGGCTTCGGTGGCAAGATCGCGCACCCGACGCACGATCGTCCGATGAACGCCGGTCTCGCGCTGAATCGCTCGAATGGACTGGCCTACCCGCAATCGATCGACGATGTCGAGCTTCTCCGTCATCATCCGTCTCCTTGGCATATCCCACCTCCCGGCGTGTCTGTCCTTTCGGACAGTCTACCGGGGGTGGGTCAGTTCCGGTGACGGACGGGTGGGTCAGTTCGCGTGACGATACCCCGGGTCAGTTCAAGTGACGACCCGGGTCAGTTGGTCTGACGGATAACAGCAGTGCGCCTCGATCTCGGAGGTCGCAGGGCTGCTTCGGCTGAGCTGGGACGAATGTGCCGGCATCCAGGAGCGGGCGGTCAAGCGAGGGCTGCAGCGCAGGCGGCGGCGGCCGCTTGAGAATATCGGCATTGACGAGACCTCCTTTCAGAAGCGCCACGAATACGTGACGGTGATTCTCGACCGTGATCGAGACGTCGTGCTGGACGTGCTGCAGGACCGAAAGGCTGACACCATCGAGAATTGGCTCCG
>JASHNV010000014.1 GCA_030041455.1 Spirochaetia bacterium | reverse complement strand
CTTTTCGTCGCGAATGGCCGTCCGTCTATATCGCCGTGTGGAACGCGGGGCCCATCGACCCGGCGCTCGCGCGCGCCTATCGAACGTCGGTCAACCTCGTGATGGTCGAGGCATACGGACCGTGGGGATTGCACCAGTTCGAGCGGTTCGCCGTGCGCCTCATCGAGCTCCGCCTGTTCGGGATCGTCCACAAGTCGATTTTCGGAATCGGCATCAATGACGAGTCGTCCGCTCAAACTTTGCGAAAAGAGGGTCGGTGGGCCGACGATCCCGGCGACCTCGAAGCTCAAATTCGGTGGATCGCGAAGAACGCCCGAGATATGGCCGGCATTGGGTTCTTCGCCAATTCTGCGAGCGATCACATGCTCAGAGTCGCCGATGAGCTGTCACGGCGTTATTTTCTCGAAAGCCAGTAACCCGAAAGAATGGCAGGTGTGCGATAGGGAAGACCGCTAGAGGTCTCTCAGGAACTCCTCGAACTCTTCAAGCTCGCTGTCGAGCGCCGGGTGAACCCGCGCCAATCGGAGCACCACCGAGTCGAGGCGCTCCCAGTCGTAGGCGAGTCCAAAGTACTACCTTTTGAAATGTCTGAATTGCATGAGGTCCGATAAATCGGAGTAGGTGATGTCCGAAAGCACGCGGGGACGCACTCCCTCGACTTCCAAGGTCATTCGCTCGAGGAGTTCTCTGTGCCAACGATCCGGCCGCAGATGATTCTCGAAGAACTGGGAGATGCGCAGGAACGCGGTTTCCGCGCAGGTATAATAGCTTTCAAGGATACCGGCAACCAGTATGGCCGCGCGCTGTGTCCGTCCCAGCTTCGGCAGGTCCTCGTCGATCGCGCCCCGTAAGGACTCTCGGAGCTCGCCGAGGGTGCGGCGGGCTTTGTCGATGTCGGAGACCAGGACCGCGGTCCGATCATCCTCGCTCATAGACGAGCTTTCCCTCCTGCCTGATGCTCGCCGCGTAGACCGGGTGAATGCGTTCAAGTTCCACGAGATCGACCGGAAAATCGGTGAGACGTTCGGCGCCAGCCGCCGCATGAAGGCCGGCCAACGGGTCGTCGAGCCCCTCGAGCGCCACGTCGATGTCCGAGATCTCGCTGAATCGCTCGGTACGAAGGAGAGATCCCCATTGGTAGATGCGGAGCGGACGAAAATCTCGCACGAGATACTCGACGATCCGGTCGAAATCCCGCTGAGCCTGCTCGCGGCGAGCATCGAGGAGCGCCTTGCGGCGGGCTTCCCGCCGCGCAAGGGAGGCGCGGGCCGCGACAACGTCAAAATCCTTCATTCTTGAATATCTCCACCGGACGAAGAGCATTCCATTGTGGCGCTGTTGGCGCACAAAAGAGCGGCCGGCATTAGATCGCGCTCGCGCTTTCCTGGCGTTCTCCGATGCTTCGACTCACGACCTCTTGGAGAATGGCGACGTTCGGCGCCCGGCTCGGCTCCCGCGGATCTTCGGCGTAGCTCTCGGAGAACAGGAGAAACTTCCCCTCCTCCGCGGCGAGCCGCACGCGGCTCGAACCTTGATCCGGCTTCTCCTCCGTTTGGTACGCGATGCCGTATGCTCCGCACGCGTGCTCCACGATGAAGTCCAAGTCGCTTGAGCCCACGAGCACCACGACACGGTAGCCGCGTCCCTTGACCTCGTGGACAAACCGCTCGATCGCCTCGCGATAATACACGACGTTCTTGATGGTTCGCTTGAAATAGCGGTAGCTGCGTCGGGTGATCTGCTCGATTCCCTCGGAAGAGACGGCATACCGGATATTTCGGTTGTTCACTTTCCGAATCGTAAGCCATCCCTTTTGGACGAGGCGCTTCACGATCGCATTCGTCATCCCCAGGGAGAGTCCCGCAATACGAGCGAGATCGCGCTGGCGAACGTGGTCCGAGCGCGAGTAGATGTTCTGAAGGACTTCGAGCTCCTGATCCGTCGGTTCCATGTCTGTCATTCTGATTGCCCTACGAAAACGGCCCCCTACATTGAGTACTCGGTAGCTGGATACTCTCCGCGCGGTTGCTCATGCGGGAGGACCCGGCGCCCTGGACCATGAAAATGCGCGTCTCGGCAAGAAGGAGATGCCGCCGCTTCGTGATTTTCGTAATGGGCGCGTAACGACCGCAGGCTTCGCGCTGCTTGGGGGTGAACCTCACATTGTATAAACAAACGAGGAATTGCGGTGGTTCCGAGTTTTGCTGCCGCTCAAGTCGATTCCCCGCGCTCTATCTCTGCCCGAGGTATTTGCACGACGAAGGATCCCCCCCGGGGTCACAGGCCGGACAAATACGGCCGCGCGAGCCCGGGGATACCCGTCCGGTCTTTCATCCATTGCCAGGTGGTGGTTGGCCGGCCGTCTATTGAAGCTAAGAAGCGCCCGGACACATACCAAGGCGAGCCCGGGGCAACGTGTTGGAAAACGTCAAGGAGACGTCCTGGGTTGTTCAAGGCGTCTCCTTGCACCGAAGCATCATTGGTAGCTCCCTGTTTCCCTGTCGTCGGAGGCCCGGGCGGTCCTATTTTCGTGAGAGGCGGCGACCTCTAAGAGCAACTTCGTCGACCTCGTCAGTCCAGAGGGGTGAAGAGCGGAATTGCGTCCCGTCTTGAGTTGAACGAAGGTGTGAAGCAGGCAGAAACCTTGAGGCCCCCCAGTTCGCAATGTTAGAGAAAATTTTGGACGAATCTGTCCCGCGGCGAGCAACCATCCCTTTTTGTTGGCGCCTCAAGAAAACCGGAAAATCGCCTCACCTTCAAAAAAGGCCGCCGAAGCTCGCTCTTTTTCGATCGGGTGACTATGGGGGAGCTGATTCAATCCTCGACCACCGACAGAAGCCATGGGCCTGGAGTCATTGTTCAGCGACTGAACAGTATACCACGCTTCCGGCGGAATTCAAGCGTCTCGCACGAGAGGTAGTGTCCTAATTTGAAACTGACTTTTTAGGTTGGGTGGTTTTTCGTGGTATTCGACGGCAATGGTGGCCCGCACCGCTGCTTGTGGCGAGTCTACGGGCGGCTGGTGAAGAACAACAACATTGCGGGGTGCTTTTTGGAGCCGTCGATGGAATGCGATCAGACGTAGGCGATCTTGGCGAATGATTGATCCGTAAGCGCGAGTGTATGGACGTCCCCATCCCATACGATCTCGCCATTGTGCTGTTCTTGGATGTGGCTCACGCTGATCCAGTTGGATCGTGCTTTGTGAAGAGATAGGGATTTTTTTTTGTAAATCTCTCAGACTATTCCTTGCTTTCCTCGTCATCAATGACCTGACCGATGTTGGTTTCCATGATCGATTGAATCGTTTCCCATTCATTCTGAGTAATAGGATATGGGACTTCCACGGAGA
>JASHNV010000113.1 GCA_030041455.1 Spirochaetia bacterium | reverse complement strand
CCCTCGGGAGATCCCGTCGCGAGCGGAAGGGGCCGGGCGCACGTGCTTGCGAGCTCGATGCGCCGCCCCTCCGCCGCGGCATCGAGGAGCCGGCACATGATCTCGAGGACGTGGAAGGTCATCTCGACGCTCGCGCGGTGCGCACCGCCGAGAACGACCGCCCGCGCAAGGTCGGCGACGCCGAGCCCGCGCGAGTTCTCGGCGAACCCGTGCGTGAGGGGCAGCTCCTTCCAGTCGGCCGCTCCGGCGCGTTTGACGAGCACCGGTCCGCCGAAGGTGTTCGGGTCGGGCAATCTCAGGGAGCCGTCGGTGCCGTAGATCTCGAGGTTCGGCACCGAATGGCCCCACACGTCGAAGCTCGTCACGAGCGTCGCAATCGCGCCGTTCTCGAACTCGAGAGTTCCCGCGACGTGGGTGGGAACCTCGACGCGGATCTCCTCGCCGCGGCGCGGCGCGCTCGTGATGGTCCGCTTCTCGAAGGTTCGCCGCGCGGAGCCCGAAACCCTCTTCACCGGGCCCATGAGGGAGACGAGCGCGGTGAGATAGTAGGGACCCATGTCGAAAAGCGGCCCTCCGCCGGGCTTGTAGTAGAACTCCGGATCGGGATGCCAGCCCTCGTGACCGTGGTTGCCGAGGAAGGCGGTGGCCGCGACGGGCTTTCCGATCCATCCGTCGTCGATCAGCTTGCGGCAGGTCTGAAGTCCGCCGCCGAGGAAGGTGTCCGGAGCTCCGCCCGCGCGCAGGCGCAGCTCCTTCGCCGCCTCCACCACCCGCCTTCCCTCCTCGATCGAGAGCGCAAGCGGCTTTTCGGCGTAGACGTGCTTGCCCGCGGCGAGCGCCGCGAGGGACACCTCCGCGTGAGCCTTCGGAACCGTCAGGTTGACGACGAGCTCGATCGAGGGATCGGCGAGGAGCTCGTCGACCCGGCATGCGCGGGGCACCCCGAACTCCTTCGCCCGCGCCTCGGCGCGCTCCGCGACGAGATCGGCGACGGCGGCGACCTCGAGCGCGCCGAAGCGCGTGGTGCAGTTCTTGAGGTAGATGCCGCTGATGTTTCCGCAGCCTATGATCCCGATTCGTACCTTTCTCATGCCGCGCTCTCCTTCGAGCCTCACGGGTCCTCCGCCGACGCCCAGATGAGGCCGCGGCGGACGATCTCGAGCGCGGGGCCGTGATCGATGACGTCGGCGTGGTGGCCGAGGGAGGAGAAGAACACCCTTCCCCTGCCCCAGCGCTTCGTCCAGACGACGGGCATGTCGACCTGGCCGTTCGAGGCGTAGGGACCCGGCGCGATCGGAAACCTCGTCGTCGCGAGCACTTCGACGGCGGGGTCGACGTGCATGTAGTACTGCTCGCTCTTCACCGGAAAATCGCCGATGCCCTGGGTTATCGGGCTCGAGGCGCTCCTCACGTTCACGACGTACTCGACGCCGTCGTTTCCGGGATGAGCGACCCACTGCCCGCCGGTCAGGAACTGCCACCCGACGCTCTCGCGGAAGGAATCGCACATGCCTCCGTGGCATCCGCCGATCCCGACCCCCGACTCGACGGCCGAGAGCACCGCCTTCTCCTGCTCGGGGAGAATGCGCCCCATCGACCAGATCGGCACGATGAGGCTCAAGCGCTTCAGCGCGTCGGCGTCGTTGAAAGAGTCGAGGGTATCGGAGATCTCCACCTCGAACCCGTTCTCGCGCAAAAGCCCCCCGAGGAGCTCCGATACCTTGACCGGCTCATGCCCGTCCCAGCCTCCCCTCACGATCAATGCACGTTTCATATTCCATCGTCTCCTTCCGTCGCGCTTGAGCTCGTAGAGTTCACATCCGCCCCGGGCGCCTACAGCGCGAGGCGAATCATGTTCCAAGAAAATGCCGGGAGACTCAGCCGAAATGCTCCCCCGACCGATTCGCTCGGGCCGTCTTTTCGCCGAGGAACCACCCGACCGGGGGAGCCGGCGTCGTTTCCCGCCATCGGATCCCCGCTTTCGAGCACGACATGCTCGATGAGCTCGGCATGCTCGCCGCGACCGAGCGCGAGCTCGAGGTCGATCGCCGAGGCGTCGCTTCGGTTCACGAGGAAAACGGCGATCTCCCCGCGCGCCGAGTCGTAGGCGGCCGAGGCGTCCAGAAAGGGCACGCTTCCGAAGACCCGATCCTCGTAGACCGGACCGTCGACGGCGAGGCGAAGCGACGAGCCGGTGCCGTAGAGGCAGGCGTACTTGAACGGATAGAACGTCGTTTGCCTCCACACGGCGCCGCCGGTCTCCGTCATGATGGGCGCGAGCGCGTTCACGAGGAGCGAGAGGCAGGCGATCGGCACCCGCTCGGCGTGCCGTAAGAGTACGTTGAGCATGCAGGCAAAGACAAGCGCGTCCTCCGTCGTATAGGCCTCTTCGAGAAGGGGCGGAGCGACCTGCCAGGGGTCGCGATCCCGGTCGGACTCCCTCGCCCTCGGCCAGACGTTCCACTCGTCGAACGAGACGTCCAGCCTTTTTGCCGCTCCCTTCTTGAGCCTCACGCGGTCGCACACGCCGAGCGCAGTCTCGAGGTAGCGCTCCATCCCGACGGGCTCCGCGAGATAGGCGGAGCGCTCGGCGCGCTCGTTTCGGCAATAGGTGTGAAGCGACAGATAGTCCACGTTGTCGTAACACAGATCGAGGACAGTCTGCTCCCACTCCGGGAAGGTCGGCATCTTGAGGAAGGAGCTCCCGCAGACGCAGACTTTGACCTCGGGGTCGAGGAGCTTCATCGCCTTCGCGGTCTCGTTTGCGAGCCTCCCGTACTCGGCGGCCGACTTCTGTCCGACCTGCCACGGGCCGTCGATCTCGTTTCCGAGGCACCAGAGCTTGATCCCGTAGGGCTTCTCCCGACCGTGGCGCCTGCGCAGATCGCTGAGCGAGGTTCCCCCGGGCAGATTGCAGTATTCGAGGAGCTCGATCGCTTCCCGAAGGCCCTGCGTCCCCATGTTGAGCGTCATCAAGACTCCCGCGGGGAGCTCCTTCGACCACCGGTCGAGCTCGTCGAGCCCGAAGGTGTTGGGCTCAAGCGACCTCCACGCGAGATCGGGCCGCGCCGGCCGCTCGGCGACCGGACCGACGCTGTCCCGCCAGTCGTAGCTTGAGCTGTAGTTGCCTCCCGGGTAGCGGATGAGCGGAACCCGAAGCTCTTTGACGACGTCGATGACGTCCCGGCGGAAGCCGTTCGCGTCCGCGCGAGGATGGAGCGGCTCGTAGATCCCGCCGTAAATGACGCGCCCGAGATGCTCGATGAACGAGCCGTAGATCCTCGGGTCGATCTTTCCGATCGCGAAATCTCTGTCGACGGTCGCCTTTGCGTTCACATGCGTGCCTCCTGGTGTCGGGTCGCGCGATCTTCGAGATTGCCCCGGGGCGGCGATGCTCTTCACGGATAGAAGAGAAAGATGTTCCCGACATCGGGGATGTGACGCATCGCCTCCGCCGATGCGAGGTCGAGCTCGCCTTCCGTCGCCGGGTCGAGCCCGCCCGATGCGGCCTCGACGTTGCTTCGAAGCTGCTCCACCGACCGTGCGCCGACGAGGACGCCCGCGACGCCCGGACGGCCGAGCAGCCACCGGATCGCGAGCGTGCTCAAGGGAAGGGAGGCCCTCCTCGCGATCGAGCGCATCGCGTCGACCGCCTCCCGAAGGCGCGGCCAAACGTCGTCGCGGTAGTACACGGTTCTCCGGCGGGCGTCGCCCGGATCGAACGCCTCGGGCGAGCGGGGCGTATCGGAGAGGAGCCCCTGGGCGATCGAGCTGTAGGTCACGATCTCGATGCCGTTCTCACGGCAGTAGGGGATCACCTCCCGCTCCGGAAACCGCCAGAGCAGGTTGTAGCAGAGCTGGTGGACGTCGATCCTGCACGCCTCTCCCGCGAGCGCCATCTCCTCGACGCCGAAATTGCTCACCCCGATCAGCCGGATGAGACCGCGCGAGCGGAGCTCTTCAAGCGCCTCCATCATGGGACGGAGGTCGACGCCCCGGTGCGGCCAATGGACGTAGAACAGGTCGGCCGAGCTCCTCCCCAACCGGGCGAGGGACTCCTCGACCCGGCTGATCGTGTCGGCGCGCCCGGCGGCGTGGGTCTTCGTCGCGACGAAAATCCCGCCCGGGACCGAGGCGATCGCCCGCCCGAGGACGCGCTCGGAGTGACCGTCGCCGTAATCCTGCGCCGTGTCGAAGTGCCGGACTCCGAGGGAGAGCGCGGTGCGAATGATCTCGATCGAGCGCTCGTCGCTCGGCGGCCCGCTTCCGATATCCGAGAACTCCCAGCATCCGAGCCCGAGACCTCCGGGAATCTTCGCCGGCTTCCGCGCCGCGCTCATGGTGACGATCCGAATCCGGAAGGCCCTCCGGACTCAGTCGTTCTCCAGAAGCTCGACGACGACCTTCAGGTCCCGCTCGGCGTCGAAGTAGGCGTACCGCCCTCCGGTGTATTCCCCGGTCTGCAGGAGCGTCATGCCCTCGCGCTCGAGCTTCACGACCTTGTCCCTCATGTCCTTCACCACGAAGGCGAGGTGGTGGACCCCCTCCCCCTTGCGATCGAGGTCGTTCCTCCAGGTGCTCGGCTCCTTGTCGGGCTCGATGAGCTCGATGTCCAAGGTCGGCCCGACCTTGAAGAAGGCGAGCTTCGCGCGCGCCGTCGAGGGCTTGCCCTTGAACTTGGTCTGCGCCCGGTCGATCGCGTCGGTGAGCCGGATTTCCGGTTTCTCCACGCCGAGAAAGTCGGCGTAGACCTGCGCGGATTTCTCGATGTCGCGGACGAGTATGCCCACCTGGGCGACGACGTGCGTTCCGAGAATGGCGTTTTCCATCGATTTCTCCTCCTTACGTTTTCCTCGAGGGTTGCCGGCCGGCGCGTCTCGGGCGACCCGGGGCCGAACGGCGCTTTCGCGCGAGCGCCCTCACTGCCGGTAGCCGAACCGCCTCTCCAGGCCGAGCAGGATCGCGATGAACAGCGCGGCGATGATCAACAGGATCCATGCCATCGCGGAGGCGAGGCCCATCTTGAAGTACTGGAATGCGTTCTGGTACAGGTAGAGCGAGTAAAAGAGCGTCGAGCGGTCGGGCCCGCCCGACGTGATGATGAACGACTCGGCGAACGACTGGAAAATCCCGATGACGTAGGTCACGACGTTGAAAAGGATGACCGGCGAGAGGAGCGGCACCGTAATCGTGAAGGTCCGCCTGAGGAAGCCCGCTCCGTCGATCGAGGCGACCTCGTAGAGCGTCTCGGGAATGTCCTGAAGCCCCGCGAGGTAGATGATCACCGCGCCTCCGGAGGTCCAGAGGAACATCATGATGAAGGCCGGCTTCGCGAGGCGCGGATCGGCGAGCCACCCGGGCCCGCGGATGCCGACGTAGGAGAGACAGGTGTTGAGCAGGCCGGTCTGCGGCTGAAGGATCCAGATCCAGACGATGCAGAGAATCACGAGCGGGACGAGGGTGGGAATGAAAAAGACCACCCGGAACACCGAGAGGCCCCGGATCTGCCGGTTGTTGAGCACGATCGCGATCGTGATGGTGACCACCGTGATCACGACGGTCCCCACGACGATCATGTAGAGCGTGTTCAGGAGCGCGATGCGAAACACGTCGTCGCGGAGGATGAGATCGAGGTAGTTCCCCAGCCCGCGGAACTCGGGAGGGTGGATCACGTCGTACTTCGTGAGGGAGTAGTACAGCGACGCGAGCACCGGATAGGTGATGAACACGAGAAAGCCCACGATCCAAGGGGAGACGAAAAGGAGACCGTTGATCTGATTCCGACGAGCTTTCAGCATGCTCCCCTACCCCTTGATCCCGGACATCGCGATCCCTTGAATAAAGTACTTTTGCAGCAGGAAAAACAACACGAGGACCGGGAAGGTCATGACGACCCCCAAGGTGAGCAGCAGGTCCCATTTCGGATCGAGGTTCTGCATGATCTGCTGGGCGCCGAGCGACAGCGTGTAGAGCCGGTTGTCGCTCAGGAAAATCAGGGGGCCGATAAAATCGTTCCACGTGCGCAGGAAGGAGAAGATGACCACCGTCGCGATGGCGGCGCTCGAGAGCGGAAGAACGATGCGGCTGTAGATCATGAACTCGTTGGCGCCGTCGATCTTCGCGGCGTAGGAAAGCTCGTTGGGGATCGAAAGGTAGAATTGGCGCAGGAGAAAGATGAAGAACGCGTTGCCGAAGAACCCGGGAACGGTCAGCGGAAAGAAGGTGCCGATCCAGTGGAACGTATGGAACATGATGAACAGCGGGATCATGACGACCTGGAAGGGCAGGATGATCGTCGCGAGCACGACGTAGAAGAGCGGCTCCCGGCCCTTCCACTCGATCTTGGAGAATCCGTACGCGATAAAGGTGTTGGAGAGGACCGCGCTCACGATGTTCACCACGACGAGGATCATGGTGTTCCTCAAGTCGAGGAGGAAGGGGAACTCCCTGAACATCCGCGCGTAGTTCGAGAACTCGAGCTTCTTCGGAAACCAGCGCATCGGCACGATGAAGAGCTCCTGGGGTAGCTTGAGCGAGCTCAGCGCCATCCAGATGAACGGAACGATGTAAACGACGCTGAGCGCTCCGAGGAGCGTGACGGTGACGACGAGCTCGCCGCGCTCTAGGTACCTCGCTCTCCTCAGTCTCCCGATAACCGCCATCTTCCGAACACCGCCCCGCCCGCGCTCCGCGCTTTCCCTCTCGTTACTCCAAAGCGGGAGGAACATCAAGCCCCGAGACCGTCGATCGGCCGGTTCCGGGGCGGTTTGACGAGCCCTTCCGCGCGCGGCCGACCTAGGGAGGGCGGCCGCGACGGAGCCGCCCAGGCTACTGGGCGAGCTCCTTGGTGTACTTGTCTTGCAGGCTCTGCAGGAGCGGGAGCGGATCCCGGTTGTTGTAGATGACGTCGTCGCGAAGCGCGTTCAGGTCGTCGCCGAGCTCGGCCGCGACCTTCGTCAGGGCGGGAGTGCCCGAGTTGGGCGAGTTCGCGAGCTCTCGCTCGATCTTGTAGATCGGGTCGCCCTTCTTCGTCCAGCTCACTTCGTCGAACTGTTTGTCGTTGGTCGGGATCGATCGCCAGATGTCGAAGTCGTTCGCGAGGATCGGCGTGGTCTCGCAGAAGTTGTAGAAACGATAGGCGAGGTCGAGGCGCTTCGCGCCCTTCGGAAGCAGGTAGACGTTCGACTGGAAAACGGTCCCGCCCGCTCGTCCGCCCTCGGGCGCCGGCACCTTCGCGACCGCGTACTGGATCGTCGGCGCGTAGATTCGAAGCGCGTTGGTGAACCAGTTGCCGACCACCGTCATCGCGACCTTGCCGGTCATGAAGGGGTGATCGGGGGAAAACAGCGCGCCGAATCCGGACGTGAAGCCCTTCATCGTGGTCGGACTCGTCTTCTGCGCGTACTTGTTCATCCACTTGTACACGCTCACCATCTGGGGCGAGGTGAGGTCGAGCTTGCCGGACGACGTGTCGTAGACGGTCGCTCCGAACATCCACGGCCAGTAGAACGCGTTGTCCCCGCCGTAGTCGAGCCAGGGGATGAAGCCGAAGCGCTGAATGTTGCCCCCGCTGATGCTGTCGAGCTTGGCGGCCATCGCGTCCAGGTCGTCGATCGTCTTGGGCGGGTTGTTGACGTCGAGCCCCGCCTCCTGAAAGAGCTTCGTGTTCATGTAGAGCATGATCACGTTCGAGTCCTGCGGGAGCAGATAGGTCTTGCCGTTGATTTGGGTGACCGGCTGCATGCCGGGAAGCAGGTCGGCGATTTTCAGCGTGACCTTGCTCATGTCCCAGGGAGTCGCCGTTCCGTTCGCGGCGAAGGAGTACGCGGCGCTTGCGTTGTCGGAGATGATGATGTCGGGCGCGTCCCCGCCCGCGATCGCCGCGAGCAGCTTACCGTTGGTGATTCCGCCGCTCGGCGTCGCGATCAGGTTGACCGTGACGTCGGGATTGGCCTTCTGAAACTGGCCGATGCGCCACTGATCCCATTTCAACGAGTCCCCGCCGTAGGGGGACCAATAGGTCAGGGTGCCACCCTTCGAAGCCGTCGACGAGCCTGCGGAGCATCCGCCCACGAGCACCGGCAATGCGACCACCCCGGCAAGGAGCCCGACGAGTTTCAGCATCGCCCACTTCTTCTTGGTCATTTCTGCCTCCTCTTGGCCGAAATCGTGACGTGATTCTTCACCAAACCGCTTCCCTCACCCTCGTCCGCTCCTCAGGAGTCGTGCTTAATGTTCAGAAGCACGCCGAGCCTCTCGGCGCTCTCCACGAAGACATAGCGGCCGCCGGGATAGTCCCCGCTGTGCCGTTCCGGCATGCCCTTCTGCTCCAGGAATGCGAGCGCTCCGCCGAGATCGTCGACCTTGAACCCGATGTGGTGGACGCCCTCGCCATGCGCATCGAGGAACTCCTTCCACGAGCTCGGCTCGCCGTCGGGCTGGGTAAGCTCAAGCACGACGGGGCCGAGATCGAACACCGCGAGCTGCGCCCGCGTGTTGGTCGGTTTGCCGCGGAAGCGGGTGTGCGCCACTTCGGCGGGCGGGGTGCTGAAGATTTTCGGCATCGGGAGCCCGAGCACCTCGGAAAAGCTCCGCGCAGTCTTTTGAATGTCCCTGACGACAAGCGCAATTTGACAGACGCCTTTCGGATTGATTGCCGGCATGTATGGGTCCTTTCAACAGCAGGTCGCGAGAAAATAACGCCGATTTTCGTGTGCGCGCACGAACATTAGCACGGTCTCCCTCCCCTGTCAACAGAATCCTCTTCCGAGACGAGGTGGTCGTGCTCCGATCGTCCGTCGATGCGCCACGAGTAGGTGCTTTACACGCCATGACTTATCGAATCCCCCCGCGATCCGCACGGGACAAGCTGGCGGACGACGATCCCGCCCCGGGCCTCCGATTTTCCCTCGTCGGACCGCGTAGACCGGTAGCGGACACGAAAATGCGGCTTGAGCGGGCCCTTTCGCGGATCCGAAGCCCACGCTACACGGTCTCCCCCTCGACGATGAGGTGCTCGAGCGTGCGCGAGCCGCCCGCGCGGCCGTTGATCTCGTCGAGGACGCTCTTGAAGGCCTCCTCGCCGATCCGTTCCATGGGATAGGCCACCGTCGTGAGCCGAGGAACCACGTACTCGAGCTGATCGAGGTTGTCGAAGCCGGTGAGACCGACCTCCGCGGGGACGGCGATGCCGCGCGTTCGCAAGGCGTTCAGGATGTTGAGCGCGACCTCGTCGCACGAGCAGGCGATGCAGGTCCGCTTCCCGTCGAGAGCGCCCCCCGAATCGAGCATCGCGAGCATCGCGTCGTCGCTGACCACGGTCGGGGGGGCGTCGAGAGCGCTTGCCTGCAGCGCGTCCTTGTAGCCCCGAATCCTCCGCTCGTCGCAGTAGAGATTGCTCACCTTCCCGGGACCTCGGTTCTCCGTGACGAAGATGATCCGCTCGTACCCCTTCGACAGCACGAACCTCATCGCGTCGCGGGTCGCCGAGTAGTCGTCGATGCCCACCCAGGCGCGCCGCTTCGAGATCCGGTTGCTGACCGAGACGACCGGCGTCGCGAGGCTCGTGAGGTAGGCGTCGAAGGAGCGGCCGCGGTTGACCGACGTCATGATGATCCCGTCGACGTTGAGCGATCGCAACCGCTCGAGGGACTCCATCTCCTCCACGGAGTCGTACTCGCTCAGCATGAGGTAGACGTAGTACCCCGCCCGGCGCGCCCCCTTTTGAATGACTTCGGCGAGCTCGGAGAAAAAGGAGTTCGTGAGGTTCGGGACGACGACTCCGATCGTCATCGTGGAGCCGGTCGCGAGGCTGCGCGCGAGGAGGTGGGGGCGATATCCGAGCTGCTTCGCCACCTCGAGGATGCGCGCCCTCGTCTCGGGGTGGATCCCCGGCCTGTTGTTGATCGCTCGGTCGACGGTGCCGAGGGAGACGCCGCAGATCTCGGAGATCTCCTTGAAGGTGACTTTCACGCTGACGATTTCCCCAGCCCGCATCGCGCTCTTCGGCGCCGACTCGCGGCTTTTGCTCCGGTCTCGCGCGCCGAGGCGAAAAACCGCCCGCCGGCGCGCGACCCGATCATCTCTCCAAAGCTCTATCACACCTCGGACCGACGCGCAACAAGAAACTCACGGCCGAGCGTGCGCGCTCGAACGAGGGTCTCGGCTGGAGCCTCGAGGCCGCTTCCCGATTCGCGGCCTTAGCGCGGGAGGAGGTAGCGGAGCTGCCGCGCGAGGGACTGCGCGTGATCGTAGGTGGGGAAATACTCAAGCCCGACATATCCCCCGTAGCCCGCCCGCTCGGCGCGAAGAACGATCTCCGGATAGTTGAGCTCGCAGCCCTCGATCTCGGCCCGGCCGGGCACCCCGGCGGCGTGCAGGTGAGCGATGTCGCGAAGGTTTCCCAGGATCGTATCGATGAGGTTCCCTTCCATGATCTGCATGTGGTAGAGGTCGTAGAGGACCTTCAGGCGATCGCTTCCCATCGCGCGCACGATGCGGAAGGCGTCCGCCGAGCGAGCGAGCGCAAAACCGGGGTGGTCGACGACCGTGTTGAGCGGCTCGAGGAGGAGGGTTATTCCGAGCCGCTCCGAGCCCGGGAGGACTCGCTCGAGCGCGCCCTCAAGATTGCGCTCCATCTCGGCGGGGCTCAGTCGGGGATCGATCGGACCCGGCATCACGACGGCGTTCCGGCAGCCCGAGTCGGCCATGAAGCGCGAGACGCGGGCGAATTGCCCCTCGAAGAGGCTCCGCCCCGCGAGGCTCACCGGAGCGCCCTCGGAGCCGTCGGTCGCGTTCATGACGAGGCCGACGAGCTCGACGTTTGCCTCCCGGCAGGCGCGCGCAAGCCGCGCGGCGTCCTTCGGACGCTCCCGGTTGATCCGGGCGCCGTCCCAGGTGCCGTCGATGCTCCAGATCTCGACCCCCCGGAAACCGAGGTCGCCGATCCTCCGAACGCGCTCCTCGTAGCCGAGCTCGGTGAACACCGTCTCGATGCAGACGCTTACCATCGTCGAAGCCTCCCGCCCGGGCGCGCGGGCGGCCATTTTCAGGCGGAGGGACCGAAGTGCTTGAGCATGACGAGATCCTCGACGCCGCTCGTATTCGTCACGCGCAGGCCGCCCTTCGCGGCCGCCTCGGTCACGAACAGCTCGTCGTGGGTCATCTCGCCGAATCGGATCATCGCCGGGGACTCGATGTCGAGCGCGCCGATCCGACCCCTGCCCTGGACGACGATGGCGCCGTAGGCGCCTTCGTCCTGGATGGTCGCGGTCCTTCCGGGGAGGACGGTGAGCTCCTTCGCGGAGAAGTACTCCGATTTGTAGGCGATCCAGTTCTCTTCGTACCCCTCGGCGCGCATCTGCTCGATCGGCTTCACCGGCTTCGGCTTCGTGAAGTTCCGCTCGTGGAAGTCGGCGTCGACGTTGAGCTCCCACTCGACGAGGCTCACGAGGTAGTCGAGATCGTTCTTGCGGTCGTCGGGAACGTCCTTCGTGAGGAGCTCCCGGGGAATGTAGGCGTCCCAGACGATGGACTGAAACATCGACGAGATGTCGGAGGCCCGCTGCGGCTCGTAGGTGAGCAGCGTGCCGGGGGCGTGCAGGACGCCCGGCGGGACGTTCCACCCGGTGCCGAGCTCGAGCTTGTAGGCGCTCGACAGGAAGAGCACCCCGTTGTCCCCTTTGTCCCAATCGGCGAGACGGCGCTTGAGCTCCTCGCGCGTCGTCCTCGGATGGAGCCCGAAAAACGTGTAGGGAAAGTGTCCGGCGTGGTTGTTGAGCTGCCGGGGGAAGTAGTAGGCCTCAGGCTTTCCGCGCTGCGCCACCTCGGCCGCCTTGGCGTCGGTGTGGTGGAGGTGAAAGGGAAGCGGGCCCTGATTGTCGAAGAACTTGCTGTACATCGTCCAGCCGCCGTGCTTCTCCATGACCTTCGCGCCGAGGATTTCCTTTCCGTGGCTCGCGAGGGCGTCGCGCAGGAGCACCTTCTCGCGCGTCGACTCGACGTAGATGTAGCTCAACCCCTCGTCGGGCAGGGTCTCGGGGCCGTTCTGCGCCCTCGTCGTCGACGAGAACCACCGCTCGTCGATGCCTCCGCGATGGGCGCCATAGGCGTAGTAGTGGTCGGGGTGCAGCTTGATGCGCTTGCCCGGCACGCAGAACGACCGCGGGACCCAATTCGGCATGAGGCGGAGGATGCCGTTGCCGTCGTTCAGCGCTCGATCCGTCAATTCTCGATGTGTCGCCATGTGATTCTACCTCTCTCTTGAGGAAAGCCGCGTCGAATCCGGCGGCTTTCCTCTTTGCTGCGCTTTCCTCATGATCCGTATAGTAGCCTATTTGAAGCGAAGTTGCTCGGGAGTCCGGAAGCGCCCCGCAGCCGCTCGGCCGAGTCCGGTCCCGCCTCGACCGCTTTCAGGCGGGGGACCTTCGCGGCGCGCTCGACTCGCGCACGATGAGATGCGGCTCGACCATCCGCCGCTCGCCGTACGTCTCCGTTCCGTGAATCGCGGCCATCAACAGGCCGACCGCCTCCGTGCACATCTCCTCGAACGGCTGGGATACCGTCGAGAGCGCGGGGGTAATCATTCGGCTCAGGCCGCTGTTGTCCATCCCGACGACGGAGAGCTCCCCGGGCACCGCTATTCCCGACGCGGCGCAAAACTTCAGGACTCCGGCAGCCATGAGGTCGTTCTGCGCCCAGATCGCGCTCGCGCGGTTCCTGCCGGAAAGGAGCGCGCGGGCGCCCTCGATGCCCGACTCGAACTTGAAGTCTCCCGGGAAGACGCTCTGCGCCGGAAGACCGATCCCGTATTCGTCGAGCGTCTCGCTGAAGCCCCTCAGACGCTCGCGGCAAAGCGCGATCTTCTCGCGGCCGGTGATGCAGGCGATCCTCCGGTGGCCGCCCTCGGCGAAGTGGCGCGCCGCGAGCGCTCCGGCGGCGCGGTTGTCGACGACGACGTGCGCGATGCGCTCGTTCGCGACGGCGCGGTCGATGACGACCATCGGGACCTTGCTCCGCTCGAGGAGCCGCAGAGACCGGCTCTCGTCGGACACGCGGGTGAAGATGATTCCGTCGACATGCCGCCGGATGAGGCCCTCGATGAACCGCTCCTCGGTCTCCGGCCGGTTTCCGTGACAGCCGACGAGGACGTCGAATCCGCGCGCCGTGCAGTCTTGGTGAATGTGTTGAATGAGCGTCGCGAAAGTGAAGTGCACGGCCTCCGGAACCACGAGCCCGACGAGGAGGCTGTTCTTCTTGCGGAGCCCCGAAGCGACGAGATTGGGCTTGTACCGCAGGCTCCGGATCGCCCGTTCCACTCTCTTTCGCGTCACCGCGCTCACGATGCTGCTCCCGTTGATCACCCTCGACACGGTGGTCTCCGACACGCCCGCGAGGGCCGCGACGTCCCTCATTGCCTTCATCGTTCCCGCTTTCCCGCGCTCTCGGTCCCACGCGCAACCGCGCGGATCCTAGCACGATCGCGCCGGAGCGTCAACGATCCGGTCGATGACGCCTCCCCGGAGCGGTCGCCCATTTGCCGACCGGAGGCTTTATGACTAAATTGACGGGGTCGGGCTCGCCGATCGCGCGGATCGGGACTCCCTTGATCCGCCGGGGGCGAGTCGCGTCGCATCGAGGCCGGCTGCTACCGGCCTCGACGCGAAATTTCAAGCGCGAGGAGCCGTTCAACCATGCTGTTCGAGGAGCTTTCCCTGCGGGACGTCAGACTGCGGAATCGCATCGCCGTCTCGCCCATGTGCCAGTATTCGAGCGAAGACGGCTTCGCAAACGACTGGCACTTCGTTCATCTCGCAAGCCGCGCGGTCGGAGGCGCCGGCCTCGTGAGCACGGAGGCGACCGCCGTCGAGGAGCGCGGCAGGATCAGCCCCGGCGACCTAGGAATCTGGAAGGACGATCATATTCCGTTCCTGAGGCGGATCACGGACTTCATCAAGGCGCGCGGGGCGGTCGCCTCAATGCAGCTCGCCCACGCCGGGCGAAAGGGATCGACGGCCGTCCCGTGGGAGGGCGAGGGCGCGGTGAGCGAACGGGCGGGAGGCTGGACGCCGGTCGCGCCGAGCGCGACGCCGTTCGCGCCCGGCTACCCGATCCCCGAGGCGCTCTCGAAGCCCGAGATCGCGCGGATCGTCCGCTCGTTCGCCGACGCCGCGCGCCGGGCCCTCGACGCGGGCTTCCAGGCGGTCGAGATCCACGCCGCGCACGGCTATCTTCTCCATGAGTTCCTCTCGCCGCTCTCCAACGCCCGCTCCGACGAGTACGGCGGCCCGTTCGAGAACCGCGTCCGCGCCGTGATCGAGGTGGCGAAGGCGGTGAGGGCGGTCTGGCCGGAGCGGCTTCCGCTCCTCGTGAGGATTTCCGCGACCGATTGGACCGAGGGCGGCTGGGATATCGAGCAGTCGGTGGAGCTCGCGCGATTGCTCGCGGGCGAGGGGGTGGATCTCCTCGACTGCTCGTCGGGAGGCAACGTCGCGACGGCGAAGATTCCGATCGGTCCCGGCTACCAGACGGTCTTTGCCGAGCGGATCCGCCGCGAGGCGGGTATCGCGACGAGCGCGGTCGGGCTCATCACCTCCGCGCAGCAGGCGGAGCACATCCTTCGCTCCGGTCAGGCCGATCTGGTCACGATGGCGCGCGGGCTCCTCAGGGACCCCTACTGGCCGCTTCGCGCGGCAAGTGAGCTCAAGGCGGAGGTCGCGTGGCCGAATCAGTACCTGAGGGCGAGGCAGTAGGCGGCCGGCGTTGACAGCGGGAGGCGCGCGGGTAGACTGGAAACAGGGCGAGAACGGGCGGGCAAAGCGGCGCCCCTCCTCCCCGAGGAGGCAGCGAATTGGAATTGAGAAAGCTCGGTAACAGCGGCGTCGAGGTCTCCGCGATCGGCCTCGGCTGCATGGGCATGTCGGAGTTCTACGGCGCGACCGACGACGCGGCTTCGATCGAGGTGATCCATCGGGCGCTCGACCTCGGCGTGACCTTTTTCGACACCGCGGACATGTACGGCGTCGGCCACAACGAGATCATCGTGGGCCAGGCGCTTCGAGGCAGGCGCGACAAGGTGATTCTCGCCACGAAGTTCGGCAACATGCGTCGCATCGACGGGGCTCACCTCGGCATCAACGGGAGGCCGGAGTACGTCAAGGCCGCCTGCGACATGAGCCTGAAGCGGCTCGGGGTGGACCACATCGATCTCTACTACCAGCACCGCGTCGACAAGGATACGCCGATCGAGGAGACCGTCGGCGCCATGAGCGAGCTCGTGAAGGCCGGAAAGGTGCGCTTTCTCGGCCTCTCGGAAGCCGGACCCCGAACCATCAGGCGGGCCCACGCGGTTCACCCCATCGCGGCGCTCCAGACGGAGTACTCGCTGTGGACCCGCGATCCGGAGGGAGACATTCTCGCGACGTGTCGCGAGCTGGACATCGCCTTCGTCGCCTACAGCCCGCTCGGTCGCGGCTTCCTCACCGGCCGGATCACCTCGAGCGCGCAGCTTTCGGCCGGGGACTTCCGCGCCTACTCGCCCCGCTTCCAGGGAGACAACCTCGGCCAGAACCTGAAGCTCGTGAAGCACATCGAGGCCATCGCCGCCCGAAAGGGATGCACGCCCGGACAGATTGCGCTCGCCTGGGTGCTTGCCCAGGGGAGGGACATCGTCCCCATTCCGGGTACGAGGAGGGAGAGCTACCTCCGCGACAACATCGCCGCGGTGGAAATCAAGCTCGGCGGCGAGGAGCTCGCCGAGCTCGGCAAGCTCGTGCCCCCCGGCGCCGCCCACGGCACGCGCTACCCGGCAGAGCGGATGGGATCGCTCGGCTTGTGAGCTCGCGGGGACCGCGGTTCATGGGCCTGGGCATCGCGCGCACCTCTCCGTGTATTTCCCCGGGTCGAGGTCAGCGGACCTTGTTGCCGCGGCAGGCGAGGTAGACCGCGTACAGGCTTGACTCGCCGGTGATGAACAGGCGGTTCTTCTTCGGGCCCCCGAAGGCGACGTTGGAGACGACCTCGGGAATCTTGACCTTTCCGATGAGCCTTCCCTCCCGCGTGAAACACTGCACGCCGTCGCCGGCGCTCGTCCACAGATTGCCGCGCTCGTCGAGGCGAAATCCGTCGGCGAGTCCGGGGCTCACCTCGGCGAAGATCCCCCCGTCTGAGAGTCGGTTCCCGTCCTTGACCGAGAACTTTCGGATGTGGTGGGGACCGTGGGGGTCGTGCGACAGACCGGTGTCCGAGACGTAGAGGACCGACTCGTCGGGCGAGAAGGCGAGCCCGTTCGGCTTGACGAAATCGTCGGCGGCGACGGACAGGGCGCCGCTCGCGGGATCGAACCGGAAGACGTAGCAGCCGGGAAGCTCGCTCTCGGCCCGGCCGCCCTCGTAGTCGGAGAGGATCCCGTAGGGCGGGTCGGTGAACCAGATCGTCCCGTCGGACTTCACGACGACGTCGTTCGGCGAGTTGAGCCTCTTGCCCTTGTAGGAATCCACGATGACGGTGATCGCTCCGTCGTGCTCCGTGCGAGTCACGCGGCGGAGCAGGTGCTCGCAGGTCACGAGCCTGCCCTCGATATCCCGGGTGTTCCCGTTGGAGTTGTTCGAGGGCTGGCGGAAGACGGAGACGCCTGCGCCCTCGATCCACCTGAGCATGCGGTTGTTGGGAATGTCGCTCCACAGGAGGCAGCCGGAATCGCCGAACCAGACGGGCCCCTCGCCCCAGCGCGTGCCGGTGTAGAGCGTTTCCACGCTCGCGTTTCCCAATACGAGCGTGCGGAAGGCAGGCTCGATGTATTCGTAGTCCATTGCGGGAGTATAGCCTATTCTCCGGGAGGTTGACACTGCCCCGGACGAACGCGAGCCGCGGAGCGGCCGGGCTCTCCGCCGCCTGAAGTGAGCGGCGCCATTCCCAGACCCGCGATCGGGTGATAGTCTCTCAGGCGAGGAGGGAGCCCAATGAACGTGCTCATTACCGGCGGATCGGGCTTCATCGGGCAGAAGCTCCTGAGGGCGCTCCTCGCCAAGGGGAAGATCGAGGGCGCGCAGGAGCCGATCGACGAAATCGTGCTCTTCGACGTCGGCCCCGCGCCCCAGGCGGCGCGAGACCCGCGGGTGACCTTCCGCGAGGGGGATATCGGCGACCCTGCGAGCGTTCGCTCGGCGCTCGGGGAGCGGACCGCGCTCGTCTTTCACCTTGCCGCGATCGTGAGCTCGAACGCGGAAGAGGACTTCGATCTCGGCTACCGGGTGAACCTCGGCGGCACCCGGAATCTCCTCGAGGCCTCACGGCGCCTGCCCTCGCCGCCTCGAATCGTCTTCACGAGCTCGTGCGCCTGCTACGGGGGAGACCTGCCCGACGTCGTCCCCGACAGCTGGATCCTCACGCCGCAAACGTCGTACGGCGCCCAAAAGGCGGCCGGCGAGCTCCTGCTCCAGGACTACACCCGCAAGGGCTTCGTCGACGGACGAACGCTCAGGCTCCCGACGATCGTCGTTCGGCCGGGGAAGCCGAACAAAGCCGCGTCGACCTTCGCGAGCAGCATCATCCGGGAGCCGCTCGCGGGAAAGCCCGCGATCTGCCCCGTGAGACCTGAGTCCCGCATGTACATCCTTTCGCCCCGGAGGGTCGTGGAGTCCCTCATCCGAGCCGCGGAGCTTCCGAGCGAATCGCTCGGAGCCCAGCGCTCCCTGACCCTTCCGGGAATCGACGCGTCGATCGGCGAGCTCGTCGACGGTCTGAAGCGAGCGGCCGGGCAGAGGGCCGCCGAGCTCGTCGAGTGGCGTCTTGACGAAAGGATCCAAAAGATCGTGAGCGGCTGGCCCGCGAGCTTCGAGGCAAAGCGGGCGAGATCGCTCGGCTTCCGGAGCGACGCGAGCGTCGACGAGATCATCCGGGCTCACATCGAGGACGAAGGGGTGACGTGAGCGGCCGCCCCGGGGTTCGGAGGCTCCGAAGGCGGGAGGGAGCGGGCACGAGGATCATCTCGGTCATGATCGAGAAAGCTCAAGCGCGACAGTTCCGGACCGCTCCCGGGAACGCGAAGGCGTGACGCCTGAGAGGACCTCTGCGCGACCTCCCTGGATCGTCTGAGTCGGTGGTCATGCGGACCGGCGCGTGGGGCGACTCGAGCAAAAAGACGTGAGCTTTCCTCCGCGGGCTCAAGTCGGGGCGAGAGAGAGAGCGAAGAGCTCGCTTGACCGGGAGTGTTTTACAAAATCGCACTCCAATTGACAAAATGTAAAAGAATACCCGACGCTGTCGCATGAGCGTCATGGTACCTCGCCTCGCGGAATCAACCCTCCATCGCCTCGCCCGCGGCTTTCCCGTGCTCTGTATCACGGGGCCCCGTCAATCCGGGAAGTCCACGCTCGTCCGAGCGGCCTTTCCCGAGAAACCCTATCTTTCGCTCGAGGATCCCGACGTCGCCCGCCTCGCGCGCGAAGATCCCCGCGGGCTCCTCGACGGCTTTCGGGACGGCCTTGTCCTCGACGAGGCACAGTATGTACCCGACATCTTTGCGTATCTGAAGACTGCCGTGGATCGCAAGCCCTCTCCCGGTACATACGTCGTGACGGGATCCCGGCAATTCGATCTCCTCTCCGGGATAACCGAGTCGCTCGCGGGACGCGCGGCCTTCGTACGCCTGTTGCCCTTTTCGGTGGCCGAGCTATCCGCCGGAGGTCTGAGCCCGCAAGAGCCGTATGACGCGATCCTGAAGGGCTTCTACCCGCCGCTCTATGACCGGGACGTGGTCCCGTACGACTGGTACACGAGCTACATCGCCTCCTACGTCGAGCGCGACGTGCGATCGATCCTCGACGTCAAGAACCTCGGACAATTCCAGACCTTCGTGAGAATGTGCGCCGCGCGGATCGGACAGCTCCTCAACGTGAGCGCCATCGCGCTCGACTGCGGCATTTCCCACAATACCGCGCGATCCTGGCTCTCGGTGCTCGAGACGAGCGGGATCGTGTATCTCCTGAGGCCGTACCAGCGGAACTTCGGGAAGCGTCTCGTAAAGAGCCCGAAGCTCTACTTCGTCGATTCCGGCCTCGCGGCTCGCCTCCTCGGAATCAACACCGCGGAGCAGCTCGTGGTTCACCCCCATCGCGGGGCGCTCTTCGAGACCTTCGTGATCGCGGAGCTTCTGAAATCGCGGCTTCACCGGGGGAAAGACCCCGACCTCTCCTTCTGGCGCGACAACGTGGGCTCAGGGGTCGACGTTATCTTCGACGACGGCTCGACGCCGCGGGCGATCGAGGTCAAGGCGGGAAAGGTGTTTCTTCCGGAGTTCGCCGAGGGGATCGAGGCGTGGCGGCGCTTCTCGAGCGTCGGCGCGGAAAGCTGCAGCATCCTCTTCGCGGGGGACACGGAGCTTTCTTGGAAAGGGATGCGCGTACTGACCTGGCGGAGCTGCGGCGAGCTCCTGCCCGCGATATGACGGCTATTCCGGCTTTCGAAGCGCGCGGCGTCGAACTTCCGTGAAGAGGGCGCGGTCCTCCGGTGCTTGGCGGCGGGCTTCCGGCACGATCCGATTTCCTGGGGCGGGAAGGTCCGCCGCCCCGCGTCGATGAGCCGATTCGGTGCCGAACCCTCATGCTCGGTCACGTTGCGCGCCTCGTGAACCGCGACGGCGGGTGCCTCAGGGCGCGATCGCTGTCTTCCTGCGTTCTCCTCGAAGCTCCCGCCGCTTCCGCGGCGCGCAGGACCACGCCGCCGAAACGTTCCGCGATGCCATAGCATCGCGGAGGTCGCCGCGCTTCGAGCCGCCCTTCGCGGCGGCCTCGTTCGCTATGAAGCGGTGTCCAGGCCAGTCCGTCAGAGGCAACGCTAGGGTCGGCCGATCTCCACCCGGACCTCCGCCGAGCTACCCGGCTCGATTCCCTCGCCTGCCGAAACGCCCCGAGGGGCTTCGATCGAGATCCTCACCGGCACTCTCTGAACGAGCTTCGTGAAGCTGCTTCCTCCCCCGACCGAGCCGGAGGAGAGAACGGCGACCGTCGCGGCGCCGATCTCCTCGACCCGCCCCGAAAAGGCGCGACCGGGCGCCGAGTCGACGGCGATCTCGGCTCGATCCCCGACCCTCACGTGCCGGAGCCGTGTTTCTTCGACGTTCGCCTGGACCCAGAGATTCCTGCCGTCGTAGAGCGTGTAGATGGACTGCGCCGGGCCGACCACGTCGCCGGGACGCTCCCACGCCCGGGCGACGATCCCGTCGACCGGCGAGTTGATCGTCGCTCGGTCGAGCCTCGTCCGCACCCCGGCAAGCTTCGCGCCCTCAAGCCGCTCCTGATCGGAGGCGATGAGGTACTCGGCTTGCGCTTCGTCGAAACCCGACTTCACGAGATCGTACTGCTCTTCGGAGATCACGCCGCCTGCGAACTCCCGCTTCGCGCGCGCGAAATCCTCCCGCGACGTGTCGAGCGCGACCTCGGCGGCCGAGAGCGCCTGGACGGAGGCGGCAAGCGACGAGCGCGCTTGCGCTTCCTCGCCGTCGAGCGCCTCGGCGTCGAGGGAGACGAGGAGCTGCCCCTTCACGACGCGTTCTCCCGGAGCGGCGTACATGCGCGTTATCCGGCCGAGCATCAGGGGGCTCACGACCACCTGATCGCCGCGCACCGTCGCGTCGTCGGTCGCGACGATCGAGAGATTCTCGTAGCGGTAGAAGCCGAGAATCGCGCCCCCGCAGACGAGCGAGCAGGCGAGAATCACGAGGATGACCGCTCCTCTCTTCATGGCGCTACTCCGCCGCGGCGGCAGAGCCCCTCGCCTTGCCGCGAATGCCCTCCTTGAGCAGCAGCGCCGGGACGAGCGCGACGATCGTGAAGAGGGAGGTGATGATGAAGATGTCGTCGATCGCGCTTACGAAGGCGTTCTTGAGGAGGAGCTCCTGGATATAGGCCATGGCGAATCCGGCGCCGCGCTCTCCTCCCGACAGCGCCGAGAGGCGGTCCACGGTGGCGGCGAGCGCCGGGTTCGCGTCGTTGAGCGCCCAGGAGAAATGGGCGGCGTGAATCGTCTGGCGCGTCGTGAGAATCGAGGTGAGCACCGCGATGCCGAACGACCCGGACACCCGGTTGATGATGTTCGTCACCGAGGAAGCCCGTCCGACGAGCTCGTTCGGGATGTCGACGAGGGCCGCGGTCTGCGCCGGCATGTTCGCAAGCGGCATCGCAATCCCCCGGATCATGACCCAGAACATGACGGTCGACGTGGCGGTCGTGAGGCTCAGGTTGTGGAACAGGTAGGTGGTCACCATGAGGAGCACGACGCCGACGACGACGAGGGGGCGCGCGCCGATCCTGTCGTAGAGCCTCCCGACGACGGGCATCATCATCCCCGAGAGGAGCGCCCCGGGCATCATGAGGAGGCCGGTCTCAAGCGCTCCAAGGTCTCGGATGTTCTGGAGAAAAAGGGGCAAATAAAAAAGCCCGGCGTACATGCCGACCGTCGTCACCACGATCATGAGGTTGGCCATCGTGAAGGAGGTGTAGCGGAAGACCCGGAGGTCGAGAAGCGGCGAGCGCGCCGTGAGCTCGATGTAGACGAAGAGAACCGCGCCGACGAGGCTCACGAACAGCAGCATGACGGTCGACTCGGCGCCCCACCCCCAGTCGGCGCCCTTGCTCAGGGCAAGGAGCAGGCAGAAGAGCGCGACCGTCGAGGTGACGGCCCCTCCGACGTCGAGCCTGCCGGGGTTCGCGGAGCCGAACTCCGGCAGGACGAACCACGCGAGGACGATGCCGACGACGCCGATCGGCAGGTTGATCGTGAAGATCCACCGCCAGTCGACGTACTCGACCAGATACCCGCCGAGGGTCGGGCCGAGGGCGGGGGCGACGAGGAGCGCGACGCCGAGCACGCCCATCGCGGATCCGACCTTCGTGCGCGGCACCATGCGGTAGACCATCGCCATCATCGTCGGCATGATCATGCCGCCGCCGACCGCCTGCACCACCCGCGCGAAGATGAGGAAGTTGAGGCTGAGCGAGACCGAGCACAGGAGGGACCCCCCCATGAAGGCCGCCATGGAGAGGATGTAGAGTCTCTTGTAGCCGAGGGTGTCGCCGAGCCATCCGGTAAAGGGCACCACGACGCCGAGGGCAAGCAGGTAGGCGGTCGACACCCACTCGACGCCGCTCGTGTCGACGCCGAAGACGTTCATGATCGTGGGAAGCGCGACGTTGACGATGCTGCTGTCGAGAATCGCCATGAAGGCGCCGATCAACGCGACGAGAACCGGAGCGACCCAGCGGGCTCCAAGCTCGCCTCCGCGAGCTTCGTCCGCCCGCCGGTCGGGCGCCTTTTCCGCGGGAATCGCCCGCGCCGGATCGCTCATGCCCGCGCCTCGCTGAGCGGGCGCGAGCGCCCCTGCTTCGCCTCGCCGGTCACGGACACGCTCTCAAGCCCGTCGATCCACCGAAGCTCCTCGACGACATGCCGCTCCGCGAAGCTCGTGATGTGACGGATCCACGGCGAGGCGAAATCCCGCTCGAAGGCGGCGCTCTTCTCCCCGATGGAGACGAGCTTCCGCTTCAGCGACAGCCTCCGTTGGTCGAGAATCCGCTGACGCTGGCGCTGGGTGAGGAAGTCGAACGCAGCAAGCCGCACGAGAAACTCCTCCTCCTTCGCCGCGTCCGCCTCGCCGAAATCCTCGATGAGCCTCACGAGGAGCCGCTCGCCTTCCGGGGTGACGCGGTAGACGTGCTTGGTCGGCTTTCCCCGCTGCGCCCGGACCTCCCGCTCGACGGCATTCGCCTCCTCCAGGCGGTGAAGCGCCGGGTAGAGCAAATTGGTGTTCATCCGAAGCTTGCGGGCGAAAAACTGTTCGGCCGTCTTTTTGATCTCGTAGCCGTGCTTGGGCCCGAGCTTGAGAAGCCCGAGGATGACGATATCCGCTACCATGAGTTCCTACGATCCTTCGCGAGCGACTCAGGCGGGCTCGCCTGCGCATCCTTTGAAAAAATGATTTTGATAAATTATCATAGATAGCGGTGCCTGTCAAGCTTTTCCTCGGCGTGAGAACGGCCCGGCTCTTACGCGCTTCCGGAGCCGTCGCCTCCGTCCCGCGCGGATCGCCTCGTCGAGCCCTGACGTCGCGACGGCTTGACCGGAGCCAAGCGCTTTGCTCTCCTAGAGCCCGGCGGAGGCCGGCCGCTTCCGCTACAAGGAGCGCGCGGTGATTCGGCGGGCGGTGGAAACGGATATCGGAGAGGTCATGCGCATCATCGAGGAGGTCATCCGGGAGATGCGCGCGGAGGGAAGCGATCAGTGGAGCGAAGCCTATCCGAGCGCCGCCGATTTTCTCGCGGACATCCGGCGCCGAGAGCTCTTCGTCCACGAAACCGAGGGGAGGCTCGCGGGATTCCTCTGCGTGAACGGCCGCGAGCACGAAGCCTACCGGTCGCTCGTCTGGTCCGCGGAGCGCCGCGCGACGGTGCTTCACCGTATGGCGGTGGACGCGACCATGCGCGGCAGGGGCGTAGCCTCCGGGCTCATGCGCTTCGCCGAGGAGGTCGCCTTCGAGGAGGGGACCGGTTACCTGAGGTCGGACACCTACTCGCTGAACGGACCGATGAACGCGCTCTTCCGCAAAGAGGGCTACCGCTTCGTCGGGGAAGTCCATTTCCCGGGCCGCCCGCGGGTCTTCAACTGCTACGACAAGATCCTGCGCCCCGCCCCCTGAGCTCCGGCGGCGGCATTCGGAGCGGGCCTCCCTTCACGCGGAAGGGGCCCGGACTCAGGGACCCCGGAACGAAGCCTCGGCGAGATCCCGGAGCACCCTCGCGATGAAGCGCAGGCCTTCCGCGTCGTAGCGCCTGAGAAAACGAACGAACCCCGCCTCCATGGTGCGATCGAAAGCGCGGCGGACCTCGAAGAGCTCCTTTCCGAGGGGCGTCAGCCGGAACGGCACCTCCTTTTGTTGTCGGGCCGGGACGATCGAGCCGCTCGGGCGGGATAGCGGGAAGGTCGGAACTCGTGTACGGTTTGTCCATGGACATGGAAGGCATCTTTCGCAACAACCGGGATTGGGCAAGGAAAAAGATCGAGGCCGACCCCACCTACTTCAGGAATCTCTCGCAGGGCCAGAGCCCGGAAATTCTCTACATCGGCTGCTCCGACAGCAGGGTGAGCGCCGAGGAGCTCATGGGGGTCGGCCCGGGCGCGGCCTTCGTTCACCGCAACATCGCCAACATGGTGTCCAACCTCGACCTGAGCGCCATGACGGTTATCCAGTACGCGGTCGCTGTCCTCCGCGTCAAGCACGTCGTGGTGTGCGGTCACTACTTCTGCGGCGGGGTGAAAGCCGCCCTCGAGTCAAAGGACATGGGCCTCCTCAACCCGTGGCTCAGGAACATCAGGGACGTCTTTCGGCTGCACCGCGAGGAGCTCGCCGGGATCGGTGGAGAGGAAGAGCGCTACCGGCGTCTCGTGGAGCTCAACGTGGAGGAGCAATGCGTCAACGTCCTGAAGGTCGCCGACGTGCAGATCGCCGCCCGGCAAAGGCGCCTGACGGTTCACGGGTGGGTCTTCGACATCCAGAGCGGTCTCTTGAACGATCTGCGGGTCGACTTCGACGAGAAGCTGCGGGGTATCCGCGAGCTCTACCACCTCGAGTAGCTTGTCTGAGCCTGCCGCGCGGGATCGGCGCGCTCGTCGACACCGCGCCGCAGACCGGTCCTTGGACCGGGGGCCTCAGACTCGCTTCGACTGACGCGCGCTCCGCCTGAGCGCCTGGGGCGGCTGTCCGATGCGCCGCAGGAAGGCGCGCCTCATCCGCTCGGGATCTCGGAAGCCCACCGAGGAGGCGATCGACTCGATCGGTTCCGACGACTCCTCGATGAGCAGGCGAGCCGCCTCGACCCGCAGGCGCTCGACTGCTTTCCCCGGTGTCTCGCCGGTCTCTCTCCTGAACACGCGGCCGAACTGCCGCTCGCTCAGACGGGCCGCCGCCGCGAGGCGCTCGACGGTGAGCGCCTCCGAGAGATGTCCCCGGGCAAACGCGAGCGCAAGACGCATCGGGTCCGATTCCGGCTCGAGCTCCTGCATGGCGGAGAACTGCGACTGGCCGCCGGGACGGCGGTGATAGACGACGAGCTCCTGCGCCGCCGCCCTGGACACCTCGCTCCCGAGATCCTCCTCGATGAGGGCAAGGGCGAGATCGATCCCCGCGGTGATGCCGGCTGAGGTCCACAGGGAACCGTCCTTCACGAAGATCCGCTCGCCTTCGACTTTGACCCGAGGGTAGTCCCGCTGGAGCGACGCCGCCGCGCGCCAGTGGGTCGTGGCGCGGCGTCCGTCGAGGAGGCCGGCGGCGGCGAGGATAAAGGCGCCCGTGCAGACGCTTGCCGCGCGGCGGGAGCGCGCGGCAAGGGCCCGGACGAGTTCGAGGCGCCTGGGATCCTTGGCCACGGCGCGCGAGCCGCTCCCCCCGGCAACGAGAAGCGTGTCGAGCGCGCGGAGCCCGGCCCGCTCGGAAGGGACCCGAAGGCCCGCGGTGCTCGCGACGAGGCCGCCCTTGGCGGAAAGGACATGGAGGGCATAGGGCTCGGTGCCGGCGACCTGACTCGCGACATGGAAGGCGGCAAGAGGACCGGTCAGGTCGAGGAGCTGAAAGTCGGCAAAGATGAAGAAACCGATTCGCCTGGTCATGACGTTATTCGAGGGAAAAATGTCCTTTCGGACATCACCATAATGAGCTACCTTGTGGGTGTCAAGGCAAGGAGATCTCCGTATGACGACCATCGTATTTCCCGTCTACCCCGGGGTCACGCATCTCGACTTCACCGGGCCGCACCAGTTCTTCAGCCGCCTTCCCGAGACTCACGTGATCGTCGCCTCGGTCGGCGCGGCCGACGTCCCGGCGGACGGCCTCGTGTTCTCCGCGCTTGCGAATCTGGAGACGATCGACCGCTGCGACGTCCTCTGCGTTCCGGGGGGCGGCGGGTGCGTCAACGCCATGGAGAACGCGGCCTTCTTGACGGGCGTCCGACGCCTCGCGTCCACCGCCCGCTGGATCACTTCGGTCTGCACCGGCTCGCTCATCCTCGGGGCCGCAGGCCTGCTTCGGGGAAGGAGAGCCGCCTGCCATTGGGCGTGGCGAGAGCTCCTTTCAAGCTTCGGCGCGATCCCCGATGCGGCCAGAGTCGTCCGCGACGGCAACATCGTCACCGGGGGCGGTGTGACGGCGGGCATCGATTTCGCCCTCGCGCTCATCGAGGAGCTCGCAGGCGCGGAGGCCGCGCAGACGATCCAGCTGAATCTCGAGTACGCCCCCGAGCCGCCCTTCGACGCGGGCAGCCCCGAGACCGCTCCTCGGCGCGTGCGGGAAGCGCTCGTCGCGAAGCTCGCGCCGCTCATGAAGGAGCGCCGCGCCGCGGTCGAACGCGCGGCCGAAGCGTTGCGGCGCGCCGAACATCCGGCGCCTCCTTGAGGTTCCGGCGCGGACGCCGCGAGAGGAGAGGCCGGGAGCGCCTGAGGGCGGCTCACCGGAGCGGAGCGGTCGGCGCGCCTTGTCGGGAGCCGGAGCTCGACCCGCTTCATGGGGGCGGGCGAGCCCTCCGCGCGCTCCGGACGACGGCTGGGCCCGGAGAATTTCAGCGTCGATACCCCGGGCGGGCGCGGATCCTGATCCTGGTAGCTCTCCGATCGCGCAGGGGACCGTGAGTTCGACCCGCGCGCCACGATCCTGCCGCCGTTCGGAAACGTCCCGATGCGTTGCGTGGCGGCAATGTCCCGGGGTCGTCGGGTCGCGGAGCGGCGCTCAGGCTCCGCGAAAAGCCTTCGGGCTGCAACCGCGCCATAGAGGAGCTCAAGCTCGTCCCGGGCAAGCGGCTTGAAGCGCGAGTCGGGAAGCTCTTCGGGATGCCAGGGGCCACCGGCTCCTTCGGCGCGATCGGCGGGACGCATCGAGCATGGGGTCCGCCCGCTCGTGCCAGGACAATTTCCTCGCCCGCCTTACGCGAGTTCCCGGGACGCGGTGAGTCGAGCCTCCGCTTCATGGACATTGACGATCTCGTTGCCCGTCGTCCGTCACCTCCAGCGCTTCGTCAAACGGGACGTGGGGATCGACGACGGTGGCGTCCATGCCTCCCGCGAATCCCGTTCGGCGAAAAAAAGAGCTCGCGGCGCTCTTCACGGGGATTCCTTGCCGGTCCCCGTGCGCGCCGCGAGCTCGTCCCTCTTCTCGCGCGGTTGGGAGGCCGCCGGCATCCGGCTCGAGCTATCGGGAGCTCTCGATGCGCACGGGATGTCGCGCGAACGCCTCGCGGAACAACGCCTCCGTCCGGGCAATCATCGCGTCATCCGGCGGATCCACCTCCTTGAGGGTGTACGGGTAGCCGAGGCTCTCCCACTTGAACTCTCCCATCTTGTGGAAGGGCAGGACCTGGACCTTCTCGACGACCCCGAGCGACGCGGCGTACCGGGCGACCGCCCCGATCTCCTGCGGGTCGTCGGTCAGCCCGGGAACGAGCACGTAGCGAAGCCATGTCCGCTTGCCGAGCCGGGCGAGCTGCTCGGCGAAGGCGAGCGGGAGCTCGACCGAGCCTCCCGCGACCCGCTTGAAGGCGACGGGGTCGTAGGCCTTGAGGCAGAACATCACGAGGTCGGTATGGAGGAGCGCCTCCTCCGCGCGGGCGGAGTACCCCGCCGTGTCGAGGGTGGTGTGGAAGCCACGCTCGTGGGCGCTCCGGAAGAGCGCCGCCACGAAATCCGCCTGGTAGAGCGGCTCGCCTCCGGTGGCGGTTATCCCGCCGCCTGAGGCCTCCATGTAGGAGCGGTACTTTTCCGCCTCGTCGAGGATCTCGTCGACCGTGTACTCCCGCCCGCCGTTCGGATTCCACGTGTCCGGATTGTGGCAGAACTTGCAGCGAAGCGAGCAGCCTTGGAAGAAGATCACGAAGCGCAGACCCGGGCCGTCGAGCGTGCCGCAGCTTTCGAAGGAATGGATCCTGCCTACCGTGTCCATGGAACGCCCCCTAGAACCGCTGATGGAAGGTGCGGTGGATCACCTCAAGCTGCTGCTCCCGGGTGAGCTTGATGAAGTTGACCGCGTAGCCGGAGACCCGGATCGTGAGCTGCGGGTACTTCTCCGGATGGTCCATCGCGTCGAGGAGCGTCTCCTTGTCGAAGACGTTCACGTTGATGTGGTGGCCGCCGTCCTTGAAGTACCCCTCGAGCAGCGCCACGAGGTTCGACGTGCGCTCGTCGCGGGACCGCCCGAGCGCGCCCGGGACGATCGAGAACGTGTAGGAGATCCCGTCGAGGGCGAGACGGTAGGGAAGCTTCGCGACGGATTCCATCGAAGCGACCGCGCCGTTCTTGTCGCGTCCGTGCATCGGGTTCGCCCCGGGCGCGAACGGCTCGCCCTTCCTGCGGCCGTCCGGGGTGGTTCCGGTCATCTTGCCGTAGACCACGTTCGACGTGATGGTGAGGATCGAAACGGTCGGCACCGATCCCCGATAGGTGCGCTGGCGGCGGAGCTTCGTGATGAACCTCTCGAGCACGTCGCGCGCGATCGCGTCAACCCGCTCGTCGTTGTTGCCGAAGGCGGGGTACTCTCCGTCGATACGGAAGTCGACCGCCAAGCCCCTTTCGTCGCGGATCGCCGTCACTTTCGCGTGCTTGATGGCGGACAGCGAGTCGGCCACCACCGAGAGTCCCGCGATGCCGCACGCGAGCGTCCTCAGGATCTCGCGGTCATGGAGCGCCATCTGCAGCCGCTCGTAGCAGTAGCGGTCATGCATGGCGTGGATGTCGTTCAGCGCCTCCACGTAGATGCGGGCGAGCCAATCGAGGGTCTGATCGAAGCGGCGCATGACCTCCTCGTAGTCCAGGACGTCGGAGGTCACCGGCGCGAACTCCGGCCCCACCTGGATGCCGCTGATCTCGTCGCGGCCGCCGTTGATCGCGTAGAGGAGCGCCTTCGCGAGGTTCGAGCGCGCGCCGAAGAACTGCATCTGCTTGCCCAGGCGCATGGCCGAGACGCAGCAGGCGATGCCGTAGTCGTCCCCGAAGATCGGGCGCATGAGGTCGTCGCTCTCGTACTGAATCGAGCTCGCGTCGATCGAGAGCGCCGCGCAGTAGCGCTTGAACGGCTCGGGAAGCCCCTTCGACCAGAGGACCGTCATGTTCGGCTCGGGCGCCGGACCGAGGGTGCGCAGCGTGTTGAGGAATCGATAGCTCGTTTTCGTGACGAGCGGCCGACCGTCGGTCCCCACGCCGCCGATCGCCTCGGTCACCCAGGTCGGGTCGCCCGAGAAGAGCGCGTTGTAGTCCGGGGTGCGGAGGAAGCGCACGAGGCGCAGCTTCATCACGAAGTGGTCGACGAGCTCCTGCGCCTCCGACTCGCTGATCGCGCCGGCCTTCAAGTCCCGCTCGAAGTAGATATCGAAGAAGGTCGAGACGCGGCCGAGCGACATCGCGGCGCCGTTCTGCTCCTTCACCGCCGCGAGGAAGGCGAAATAGGTCCACTGGACCGCTTCCTTGGCGCTCGCCGCCGGACGGCCGACGTCGAAGCCGTAGGAGGCCGCCATCTCCTTGAGCTCGCCGAGCGCCTTGATCTGCTCGGCGAGCTCGTCGATCTCCGCGAGTCTCTGCCAGACGGTCTCGGCGGCGGAGCCGGCCTCCTTTTGCGCCTTCTTGTCCTCGATGAGCCGATCGACCCCGTAGAGCGCGACCCTGCGGTAGTCTCCGATGATCCTTCCGCGGCCGTAGGCGTCGGGAAGGCCCGTGATGATGCCGGAATGGCGCGCCTTGCGGATCTCCTCGGTGTAGAGATCGAAAACGCCCTCGTTGTGAGTCTTCCGGTAGCGCGTGAAGATCTCCTCCACCTTCGGGGAGATCGCGTATCCGTACGACTCAAGCGCCTTCCCGGCGAGCTTGATGCCGCCGAAGGGCATGAGCGCTCGCTTCAGCGGAAGCTCGGTCTGCAGCCCGACGATCGTCTCCTTCTCCCGGTCGATGTAACCGGGCCGATGGGAGGTGATCGACGATACGACCTCGGTGTCCGCGTCGAGAACCCCCTTCTCGCGCTCGACCTTCATGAGATCGAGCAGGCGGTCCCACAGAGATCGGGTTCTGCCCGTTGCGCCGGCCAAGAAGCCCTCGTCGCCGTCGTACGGTTGATAGTTGCGCTGGATGAAGTCGCGAACATCGATGTGATCCGTCCACGTTCCGCCCCGAAACGCGACCCATTCGCTTCGTAGTTTCATGACGAAGCCTCCTACGTCGAGTGGTTTGGTAACGTTTTTGAATGGGGAAGTCGGCGGGAGGTGTCAAGCAGGCGCCCGTGCGACCCGCCTTCACCCCCAATATACCGCCGTTCGGACCGGAATCAAAGCGAATTAGCTCCCCGGCCGGGAACCTCCCGGCGGCCGGCTACCGTAAGGTGAAGCGGACGGCGTAGCGGAAGCGGACGGCGACGGGCTTTCCGTCCGCGCGCGCGGGGGTGGCGACGACCCCCTCGACGGCCTTCACCGCCGCGTCGGCGAACCCGTAGCCGGGATCCTTCAGCACGAGCACCTTGCGGATGACCCCGCTTTGGTCGATGTAGAGCTCGAGGTACACCGTCGCCTCGATGCCTTCCCGGGCGGCCATCGGCGGATACTCGATGCGCGAGAGAATCTCGGCGGCCGGGATCACCGGCACGTCGGTGATCCGGTATTGCGGCAGGTAGTCGGGCTCGCTCGGAGCGGGCGGCTTCGGAGCGCTCGACACCGGATGGGCGGCCGGCGCCGCGGGCTTTGCCGGTGTGGTGGGCGCCGCGGGCTTTATCGGTGCGGCAGTCGGCTCGGCGGGCTCCGCGGCCGGCGGCGGAAGCCTCGGCGCGGGGGGCGGAGGCGCGACGTCCAGGTCGACGAGCGATAGCGCGCGGGGCGGAGCGGGCGGCTTCGGCTCGCGGCCGAGCTCGAGGACGAGGAGAATCCCGGCGGCGTGGAGCGCGATCGCGATCGCGATGGCCACCCCCCGCCACGAGGGCGTCGCTGCCGGCAAGGCGAGCGCCGATCTCATGGAGAGCTCGCCTGAGGCTCCTCGGTCATCATGCCGAGCTGCTCCACGCCGGCCGACTTCATGAGCGCCACGATCCGGATGAAGTCCCCGTAGGAGACCGCCTTGTCGCTCTTCAGAAAGGCGGTCTTGTCGGACCGCGCGCGGTAGATCGCCTCGAGACGCGCTTTCAGCTGCGACGGGTCGACCCGAGCGGAGTTGATGTAGGTGTTGAGGTGGGCGTCGATCGACACGACGACCGTGTCCTCGGCCACCTTCAAGGGGCTTGCCTGCGCTTTCGGCAGGCGCACGGTGATGCCCTGCTGGCCGAGCGACGCGGTCACCATGAAGACAATGAGCAGGACGAGCATGACGTCCACGAGGGGCGTCACGTTGATGCCGGAGAGCGGCTCGCGCTCCTCGCGGCGCTGAAACTCCATGCGGCTACCTCCTCGCCGCGAAGATTCGCTGCGCGATGCCGAGAAAGTCGGAGCAGAAGCCGTCGACGTCGCCCACGAACCGCCGGATCCTGCCCTGCACGTAGTTGAATCCGATGACCGCCGGGATCGCCACCGCGAGCCCGATCGCCGTCGTGATGAGCGCCTCGGAGATGCCCGGAGCGACGATCGCAAGGGAGGTCGAACCCGCCTTGCCGATGCTCTGGAACGCGGTCATGATGCCCCACACGGTCCCGAACAGTCCGATGAAGGGCGTGGTGGAGCCGGCGGTGGCGAGGAAGGCGACGTCCCGCTCGATGCGCGCGATCTCGCGCGAGGCGACTCTCCGCAGGCTCCTCGAGACGTTCTCCACGGCTCCCGCCTCCGCCGTGAGCAGGCGCTCGGCTCCCGGCTCCATCTCGGCCGAGAGCAGGCGCTCGGTCTCCCGATAGCCCTCGCGAAAAAGCGCCGATAGCGGCCCGGGCTTCAGCCCGGCAAGCCGCGTCTCGATCGCGGCGAACTCCTTTACCTCCCAGAACAGCTCGACGAACTCCCGAGAGCTCCGCCGAAGCGAGCGAAGCTGAATGAGCTTCTGGATGATGATCGCCCACGAAGCGATGGAAAAGCAGACGAGAATCGCAAGGACGACGAGTATGACGGGATTGTCGACGGTGATGGTCCTCAGCATGACGACTCCTCTCTTCGGATCAGCGTTTCACGGCATGGAAGACGCGCGTCTTCATGCCCGCCGTCCACAGGGTGTCCCAGCGGACGGCGAGCGCCCAGAGCTCCGGCGACTCTTCGTAGTCCCGCAGCATCGTGCCGCTATCGCGAAGCGGCCTCAGGTTCTCCGGAAACTCCTTCTTGGTATAGTCGGTGTTCCAGCGGATGGAGTCGGCGAGAACGCTCGCGTGGCCGGGCTCCGGAGGCTGATCATAGCCGTAGAGCTCGGGAAAGAGGAAGCGCCTCACCCTCCGCCGGTCGCCGAACCAGGAGCTGTCGTGGCGCGACTGCAGGAAACCCGCGTAGGCCTCGATCCGGTTCCAACGGCGCGTGAGCTGCTCGAGCGCCTCGGTTCCGCCGTAGTAGTCGCTGAAGTACCGGATGCGGGCGGCGCTCGGCGCGTCGATCTCCGGAGCGTCCTTGACGCGAATCGCGAAGCCGCCCTGGCTCGGGAGCAGGTCGAAGCTCCCGTCCGCGACGAAGGTCGCTTCCGTCCACCCGTTCGGCCAGTTGTTGAACCACTTCATGCCGATGAGGCTCACCTCCCAGCCGCCCGCGCGGTCGGGCACGGCCTCGCCTGAGAGCACGGCGCCGAGGAGCGGTCCGCCGGAAAGACGCGCCTCCCGCTCGCCGTGGGCCGCGGGCGCGATCTCGATGCGGAGCGAGTCCGTGCTCGCGTAGGCTTCCTGGACCGGAAAGGTCGCGCACCCGGCGAGAAGCGCCGCCGCGAGCGCGGCAAGGGCAATCGTAACGGCTGTTTTCACGATGTATGGGGCTCCACGCTCATGGGCTTCCTAGTAGGTCACGTCGAAACCGATCGAGGGAATCGGGAACCCGAGGTCGTAGGAGGCGGCGGACGTCCCGGTAAGGGTGGCGCCGGTCCATGGGTCGAAGGGCGGATTGCCGTTCGCCGCCGCGGTGTAGAGCATCGCGAAGACATCCTGCACCGCGAGGTAGAACTCCCAGCCGATCTTGGTGCCGCGGTAGAACCCGTGCCAGGATGCCTTGAGGTCGACCGGGTAGGACCAGCCCGTGCGAAGGGTGTCGCTGTACGTGGAGGTCTGCGCGTAGCGCTCGACGTAGGTGCCGTCGGGCAGCTCCGCGATATAGGGCGTGATCGGCCCGAGCTGCGAAAGCGGCGTTCCGCTCGCCACCTGCGCCTCGACGGTGAAGGAGAAGCCGCTCGTCGGCTTGAGCGTGAGGACGAGGCTGAAGTCGTTCTCGCTGTTGTAGCTCGGGTAGTACCAGATCCCGGTCGGATCGCCGGCGGTGTCGGTATTCCCGGGATCGTCGGGGTTGTAGAGGCGCGTGACGACGAACGAATAGCTGAGCCAGCCCTCCCAGTAGCGCGTGCTTCGCTGAATGAGCGCGTCCACGCCCGTTGCGAAGCCGACCCCGTCGTCGTAGAGGGAATAGGTCACCGGATTGGCGAGGTCGTCCGCCACGACGTAGAAGCGGTCGAAGTAGTCCTTGTAGTAGCCGTCGACATCGAGCTTCCAGCCGTCCTTCGTGACCGCCTCCACCCCGAGCTCGTTGAACCAAGCCCGCTCGGGGCCGATCTGATAATTGCTCACGCCGTACTGCGTGTCGATGTAGGGACTGTCGACGGGAAACTCGGAGAAAAGTCCGGTGCCCCCGACGAACGAGATGGACTGGAAGGCCCCGCTGTTTCGGATCGGCGTGAGGGTGAGCCGGATGCGCGGATCGACCGACGGGAGGGTGAGCAGGGTCATGTCGGCGTTGTACACGACGGTGTAGTTCGCGCGCACCCCCGCCTCGCCCTTGAGGAGCCCCCGCCACAGGCTGAAGGAGTAGTCGGCGTAGAGCGCGGAGGTTAGCGTATTGTCGTCGCTCGTCGAGACGTTGGAGACCACGTTGACGAACTCAGGCGTTCCTCCGGAGAACACGGTCTGCCAGGTGTTCACGTTTTCGTCGGTTGTCGAGTCCCGGAGAAGCTCCTCCACCCCGAAGGAGAGGAGCTGGCCCTCCGCGGGCTGCCAGTCGAGGTCGACCTTCCCCTGGTAGAGGTAGTCGTCCGTCGACTCGCTCACCGAAGAGGTCAGATCGTTCAGGGTGAAGCTCGTGGCTCCGCCGAGCATGCTCCCGTAGGTGTTGATGAAGCTCTGGCTGTAGTACTCGGTCCCGTTCGCCACCGACTGGCCCGAGAAGTTCAAGTCGTGGTTGTTGAAGCTCGCGAGGAGATTGAGGAGAAGATCGTTGGTGAGGAGGAGCTTCGCGCCGGAGGCGAGGAGGACCTCGCTGTTGCTATAGGAGCCGCTTCCGCTCGTGGTCAGGGTGTTGGGAGGAGTGGGCGCTTGCGACGAGCTGTTGTTGATCGTCACGCCGTCGGTGTCGATCGAGGTGTCGAGAAACCATTTCACGCTCGGCGACGGGTCCCAGTAGAGCTTTCCGAAGCCGTCGGTGATGTACGGGGCGAAGCGCGATTCCCCGAACAGGGCAAGCGGAACCTGAAGCCAGGTCTGCGTGCCTCCGAAGTAGAGCCCGGCGTTGTTTCCGATCGGAGCGCTCGCGAACAAGTCGACCTCCGAGGTCGAGAGGTCGAAGTCGACGGTCGGCTGCGTCTGCGTCGGGGTGATCGAGTTGACTTCAAGAAGCCCCGAGAGGAACTGGCCGTAGCGCGCCGAGACGATCCCGTCTGAGAGCTCGGCGGACTCCACCATGTCGGGGTTGAAGATCGACACGGCGCCGCCCCACTGGTAGGGGTACAGGACATAGGCCCCGTCGAGGGTGGCCTGCAGCTCGTTCGGATTGCCGCCCTGGATCGACGGCTCGGCGTTGAACGTGCTCGTGTAGCCGACTCCCGGAAGCATCTTGATGGTTGACATGATGTCTTGCACCACTCCCATGGTCGTGTCGGTGATGTCGTTCTTCGTCACGACCTCCGAGACGCCGGCCTCCCCCTCGGACACATTCGGTCTCGGCTGCTCGACGACGAGCTCGCTGCCCCCCACCTCCCCGGCGAGCGCCATCTTGATGAGGAGCTTCGTCTCCCCCGCCCTCGCAACGGCCTTCGCCGGCTCGTAGCCGGGAAGCTGGGCGGTCACGAGGAGCGCGCCGCTCCCGGCCGGAAGGGCGACGGTCGCCGCGCCGTCGGCCCCTGTCTGGAAGGTTCCCGGAACGCCGCGAACGGTCAAGCGGACTCCCTCAAGCGGCGTGCCGATGTCTTGGTCGACGACCGTGATCACGAGACTGCCCGGCGAGGCCCATAGCAAAGGCGCGGAAAGCACGAACAAAGCCGGTAAAATGTAGGGTCGCAAGGAAACCACCTCCGCGCCGCAACAGCCGCCGTCAAAAACCGTGATCCGCGTAGGCCGCTCTCTTCCGGATTGCGCGCGCGGCGCGATCATTGACGCTCGAAAAACCGAATCGTTTCAAGTGTTTCCCGGAAATCAGGACCCGCGAGAGCATGGGGAGGAGATTCCCGCGGGTTCGCACGCGCTGCGAACTTGCTCGGCGGCGTCAGAGGGTTTCCCGCTTTCCATTAAACGTCCCTTTCGCTGTTGAAATCGCGGACTCGCACGGAGACCGCCTTCCGGGTCGTAACGGGATTCGACCCGTGGAAACCGGCCCGCCGCTCGCTACCGGCGCAGGTGCCGAAGAAGGCGAGCACCTGTGCCTCGCTCGGATGCACGACGAAGAAGCCCCGGAGAACGAGAAGCACACGGATAGAGAGCACTGCCAAGCCGACGTGCCCTGGGTCCCTATTCCGAGGAGGTGCCTCGTGAGCCTCCAGATCACGAACCCGAGCATGATCCCTGCGAGGACCGCGGCGAATCCGTTGATCCTCCGTAGTTTCGATTCCTGAACGTCCTCCATTGGGCGAACGTCCTCAAGGTCGATATTGATATGATATCACTTCTATATCGTATCGTCAAGAAGATGTTCGAAGTGGACGCCGATGAGGAGCAGCCTTCGGGATTTCGTGGGGCGTCCGACGCCGAATCCTCGCCGCCGCGTGACCTTGGTTCTCCTGCGACGATCCCTCGGAGTACGGGGCCGACCCGCGCGATGTGGGTGCCTACCGAATGGCGCGGCACGCGTACTGAAAGGTAACGCCGCCGGTGCTCGATGCGAAGATTTCCGTCAAGACGAGCGAAGCGCGATCGAAGTGATCGTGGCCTCCGTTCGAAGAATCGTACCAATCGATGCTCTTCGCGGTGATTCTCGCGGGGTATGACCCTACCTTCCTATCGAACGCATCAATCGTGAGCTGCCATGTTGCGCCGCTGGTCAGATTGATACATCCGAGCACGGCCGGCACGGGGTCCGTTGTCGACTCCTCTTCGGGCGCCGCGTTCAGTTTACCCACGAAGAGTACGGCACACACTACGCCGAGCGGCAGGTACGTGGCCATTCCGGCGAGCGCGACTCCGAACGGCGATCGGCGAGCGCGGCTTCGATGTCGTTCGCCGTCCGAGTTCGAATCGGGGTTCCCCCGGTTGACTCCGACGACCTGAACGTTTGGGAATTCCCGCTCGATAGCGTGGCAAGGTCTACGATGTTTCACGCTCATACCGCCAGTTGAGTGAGTTTGTATGGCAAAAGGCCAAATCCAGCGCGCGAAGTCCGAAGGACGTTGGACGACCAAAACGTCCGGAAAGATTCCGTACGCTCTCTCCGGTGTCGCGTACGGACGATCGGAAGGCCGCCTTCCAAAAGCAGTCGAACGAAAAGCGGGGTACGGCGACCGGAGCGCCCGCCCGCGAAAAGGGCGGGCGTCCCGTCCGTGATGGGGACGCCCGCCCGCGGTTCGCAATTTTAAAATCAATTCCGCGCCCGGTCTCAGGCTGAACCTCGAAGAGGGGAGACCGGTATTCGATTCGGGTGGTGTTTCTCCCTACTCCATTGAATAGGCCTCTTCGCTGTGCACCGCGGCATCGCCCGCCTCAAGGTGTTGTTGATTCATGCGCAATGGAACGAAGATCGAGATGATCTTCAAGATGATGAAGGTCCCGACCACGTTGAGCACGATGATGAACGCCGCCGCGAGGAGTTGGAGCAGAACCTGGGTGAAGTC
>JASHNV010000112.1 GCA_030041455.1 Spirochaetia bacterium | reverse complement strand
GCGCGCTGCGTGCTCAGGACGAAGTTGTAGATGATCGGGTAGAGCGTGAACACGACGATGAAGACGACCGCCGGGCCGAGAAACCAGTACAGCGTCCGCCGCCAGCTCGAGCGATGCGCGCCTCGGCGCCCCCTCCGGGCGGCTTCGATCCCGATCATGACCGTCTCCACCTCGTGCCGCTCCTTCCCGGGCTAGGGCGCGCTCGGCCGGGAACGGCCCGGACCGAGCGCGCCGCTTCGCGGCATCCGTTCGCCGGATGCCGGACGCCCGCTCCTCCTACTGGAAATACTGGGCGACGTTCTTCGCCGCGTCCTGCAAGGCCTGCGTGGGCGTGGCGTCCCCGGTGAGCGCGCGCTGAATCGCGATCTGAACCTGATCCGAGATCTGCGGCCAATTCGGATTCGGTCCGCGCGCCTCGGCGTACTTCAGCTGATCAAGAAAGACCGCGATGATCGGGTCCTTGTTCCACTGGTCCGGGTAGCGCTGGATCACGTCTTCCCTGCTCGGGAGCCTGTGCCCCCTGACGTAGAGCTGCTCCACGATCTCCGGGCGCTGGGTCCACGCGATGAAGTTCCACGCCTGGTCGACGTTCTTGCTTCCCTTCATGATCGAGAAGTTCTCGCCCCCGAGGGCGGAGGAGCGCTTGCCTCCCTGATCCATCGGCGGGAGCAGCGCGACTCCCCATTTGAACTTCACGCCGGAGAGGCTGCTCAGGTCCCAGGGGCCGTCGATGGTCATCCCGATATCCCCGCTCGTGAAGAGCGCCATCACCTGCGACTGGCCGGAGTTGAGCACGGACTGCGGCACCCACCCGTTCTTGAACAGATCCGTGAGGAACGAGAGCCCCGCGATCGACCCCGGAGAGTCGAGGTGCTCGATGTCGCCCCCCGCCATCTGGATGAAGGGAAGCACCTGGAACGTTCCCTCCTCCGATTTCACCGCGGAGAAGCCGAGGCCCTTCACGTTCGGGACCTTCTCGGTGATCGTCTCCGCGTCCCGCCGCAGGTCGGCCCACGTCTGGGGAGGCGAGTTGGGATCGAGCCCCGCCTGCGCGAAGAGATCCTTGTTCCAGAACAGCACGATCGTGTTGCTGTTCTGGGGGATCCCGTAGTTGCGGCCGTTGTAGACGGTCGAGTTCCACGGTCCGTCGAAGTACTGGTACTTGTCCTTCCCGCCCCAGGCCGTCACCTGGCTCGTGATGTCGGCGAGGGCGCCCATCGCCGCGAAGCTCGAGTTGTCCGGGTTGTCGACCATGAAAATGTCCGGCACCGCTCCCGCCGAGATCGCCTTGATCACCTCAGGCTTCAGATCCGCGAACGGGATGTAGCGGTGGGTGATCTGGACCGACGGATTGGCCTTGTTCCACTCGTCGGCCGCCCAATCGAGCGCGTTGGTTCCTGGCGCGAAATAGTCCCACTCCTGAAGCTGGACCGGCTGCGAAGGCTGGGAGCCGGACGGCTGCGCCTCCTTGGCGCCTCCGGCGAACGCCGGGGAGCCGATTACCAAGCCGGCCGCGAGGATCATCGCGGCCGCCAAGCCCTTGTTCATACGTGTTCCTCCTCCATGTGCCGAGTTTCGAACTCGCTTCCGGTGTACTGTAGGAGAGGTTACGGCGGCGCGCCAGGTATTAATTGCTCAATTTTGTCCGGTTTGGGCGGTACTTCCGTACCGTTTTCGCGCGGCACGGTCACCGCCCGCGCTCGAGCTCGGGGAGGCACTCCTTGAAGCCGCGAAGCAGCTGCAGGCGGCTGTGGGCGCCGAGCTTCGTATAGATCTCGGAAATGTGGTTGCGCACGGTCTGCTCGGCGATGAAAAGCGCCGCGGCGATCGCCTTGTTGTCCTGCTCGCGGAGGACGAGCCTGAGGATCTCCCGCTCCCGGTTGCTCAGGGTCGCAAGGCGCGCCGCCGACTCCTGAGCCCCGATCCGATCGCCGGACAGGACGGGCTCCGCCTTGATCTTCTCGATGAGGTTCCGCATGACCTTCTGCGCCATGAGAATCGGCGCGTAGTCGATCATCCGGACCGAGTTGATGAGGTCGTCGGGGGGAATGTCCTTCAGGAGGTAGCCCCGCGCGCCGTAGCGGAGCGCGTTCTCCACGTAGCGGTCGTCGTCGAACGTCGTGAGCACGAGAATCTGAACCTCCGGGAAGCGCTCGTGGATGATCCGCGTCGCCTCGACGCCGTCCATGTTCGGCATCCGCACGTCGAGGAGGATCACGTCGGGACGGCTGCGCTCGCAGAGCTCGACCGCCTCCCGGCCGTCGGTCGCGAGCCCCACGATCTCGAGGTCCGGAGCGCTGATCTCGAGCACCCGCTTCAGGCTCTGGAGAAAGAGCACCTGGTCGTCGGCGAGGACGAGCCGCAGCTGTCTCACACCGCCACCTCCCGGCTCGTCACGGGGATCCGGGCCGCGAGATGGAAGCCGAAGCTCGACCGGCTCGCGCTCAGGGTGCCGCCGAGCGGCAGGAGGCGCTCGCGCAGATTCGCCAGGCCGATGCCGTGGTCCGATCCCTCCATGTCCTCCTTGCCGTTGTCGCTCACCGCGATGATGAGCTCCTCGGGCGTCTGGAAGAACGAGATGTCGATTCTCGTCGCTCTCCCGTGGAGGAGCGCGTTCGTGATGCCCTCCTGGACCACCCGGTAGGCGATCGAATCGACCTCGTCGGAGAAGTCCTGGGAGAGGTTTCCGAAATCCAGATTCACGATCACGGCGGTATTCTCGAAGGCCCTCACGAGCTTCTTCACTCCCCATATCCCGACGTGGTGGGTCTCGATCTCGTCCATCGAGTGGAGCTCGTGGAGCGAGCGGCGGACCTCGCGCAGGCCGCTTTGGGCGTTGTCGCGGCACTGGACGAGCAGGTCCTTGATCTCCGCCTGCTCCGGCCGGATGAGCCTGACCGCGGCTTCCATCATCATGATCTGGTTGGTGAGGACGTAGCCGACCGTGTCGTGGATCTCCTGCGCGAGCCGCTGGCGTTCGTTGATCAGCGCCTTCTGCTCCGCCGTGATGATGTAGCTCTGGAGCTCGATGTTCACCCGGGCGAGCTCGACGCTCGCGCGGTTCGCCTGCTCCGCGATCTCCTTCTGCCGGGTCAGGCGCGCGATCTGCGAGTTGAGGAGCGTGATGAGCGCGACGAGGACGACCGAGTAGAAGACGAGGAGGAGCCTCGCGCCGGGAGGGTCGGGGCTGAGCCGGACGTCCCACGAGTAGCCGCGTCCCTGCGCGAGCGCGCAGGCCAAGACCGAAAAAAGCGCGACCACGAGGTTGACCGGGAAGGAGAAGGACATGCCGAAATCGAGGAGCAGGCCTGAAAGCAGCGTGATCTCCACGAAGATCATGGCGCCGTGCGTCGCGGAGAGAAAGAGAAGGAGCGCAAGGCGGATGACCGCGACGAAGCCGCGGCGCACCGGATCGCGGACGACGTAGGCGACCGCCGAGAGGACGAAGGACAGGAGCAGCACCGCGGAGAACTCCCAATACCAGCGCGAGGGCACGTCGAGGCGCCCGTAGATGGAGTTGAACTGGATGAAGGCGACGACGTGCGAGAGGAGCGCCACTGCGGTCCCAAACTGGCCGGGAACTATCCTCAACCCTCTCGCCGGCGCGGCGATGGGCGATGCGGGACGGATCGTGTCCGCGGGGTTGCTGCCAAGCATGCCGATCACGTTTCACGCGCGATCGCCGCGGAAGGCGCCGGGACCGCGTTCGGCTCAATAGTAAAGGAGCGGACGGGCGCCGTCAACGGCGCTCGCGATTCACGCACGGACTGCCGCCCTCAAGACCGCTCCGCAGCGAGGCGGCTCCGGGGAAGGGCGGCGGAGCGGCGTCTCGCCGCCCGCGTAGACAGACCTCCGGCCATCTGTAAATATTGGGTATGACGCTGAAGAAAGGTCGGCTACGCTTCCTCGACGCGATGGCGCTCGCCGCGATCGGAGCGACGCTCCTCCTCTACGCCTCGAACGCCGCGCGCGACCCGAAGGGAGCCGCCGCGAGGCCGGCGGCAGACCCGTCGCGCTCCTTGCTCATTTCTTTCGTCGGCGACATCATGGCTCACCCGATCAACTACTCGAAGCGGCCCTACTCGGCGATCTACGAGGCGGTCTCCCCGCTGCTCCGCGAGGCGGACCTCAACTTCGCGAACATCGAGACCACCGTCGACGACGATCTCCCCTTCGCCGGTTGGCCGCGGTTCAACGTCCACTCGAGCTACGTCGAGGCGGCGATCGAGGCGGGCTTCGACGTGTTTTCCGTCGCGAACAACCACATCTCCGATTACGGCGCGCCGGGGATCCGGCGCACCCTCGACGCGTTGAGCGAGCTCTCGGCGGACGACGGGATCGTCTTCTCGGGCATCCGCGCCGAGGCGACGGACCCGATCGTCCCCGTCACGATCAGGAAGAACGGCTGGACGATCGGCTACCTCGCCATCACCGAGTTCCTCAACGAGAATCACGGCGACGGTCTCGTCAACCTGATCGACTACCGGGATCCGAAGACGAGAAAACGGTTCATCGACTATCTGAGGGAGGTCACTCCGGCCTACGACCTGTTCATCCTTTCCGTGCACGGCGGGATTCAGTACGATCTCGCCCCCGAGCCCGCGAAGGAGGCCTTTTTTCGCGAAGCGCTCGGCGCCGGGGTGGACATCGTCTGGAGTCAGCACCCCCACGTCCTCGAGCCTTGGGAGATCGTTCGAACCGGCGCGACGCGCAAGCTCATCATGTACTCCGCCGGCAACTTCATCTCGGGACAGACCTCCGAGATCGATCCGAAAAAGCCGTGGCTTCCGAGGACGCTGACCGGCGACTCCGCGATTTTCCGGGTGCGCGTCGCGCGGGCGCCCGAGGGCGGCGCGACCGTGGCGAGCGTCGACTCGATCCTCGTGACCAACTACAAGAACTCGGACGGGGAAATGGTCGTGCGTCCCCTCGCGACCCTCGCCCGCGCGCGCCTCCCGCCGCCGTGGGGGGCCTACTACCGCTATCGTTACCGCGCGATGAGGTCTCTGCTCGCCCGGACCGCTCTCTCCCCGGTCCAGCGGGAGTTCCTTGTCCCGACGCCTCCGGCCAAGGAGCCCGAGCCGCGGGGCCCCTTCGTCATCTATACGACGGACTGAAGCCGCCGAAGGCTCGTGGGGCGACGGGCGCGCGCTCACAGGAGCACGCGGTAGGGCTTCTCGAGGAGGCCGACGAGGGATTGGAGGAACCGGGCCCCTTCCGCGCCGTCGATGACCCGATGGTCGATCGACAGGCTGAGCGTCATGACCTTTCGCTCCACGGGCAGACCGGCCTCGAGCCGGACTTCGCTCTCGGCGGCGTTCACTCCGAGAATCGCGCCTTCTCCGGGATTCACGATAGGCGTGAAGGAGGTGATGCCGTACATGCCGAGGTTCGTGACGGTGAAGGTGCCTCCGACGAGGTCGTCGGGCTTGAGCGTGCGCTCGCGCGCGCGGCCGGAAAGCTCGGCGGTCAGGCGCGCGAGGGCCGGAAGCGCGAGCTTGTCCGCGCCGCGAATCACCGGAACGACGAGACCCGAGTCGACGGCCACCGCCATGCCCAGATTGATCTCCTCGTAGGCGACGATCTCCTCCCCCTCGATCGTCGCGAGCATGGCGCGCGAGCCGAGGAGCGCGATCGCGGTCGCTCGGAGGATGAGGTCGTTCACGCTGATCCTCTCCTCGATCTCGCGGTTCATCTCGGCGCGAAGGCGGAGAAGCGACGTGACGTCCGCTCGCGCGTTCAGCGTCACCTGCGGAATCGAAAGATGGCTCCTCAGCATCCTCTCGGCGATGATCTTGCGCGGGCCGGAGAGGGGGGAGCGCGCGAGCGCCCGTCCCGAGGCGGGGAGTCTCGCGAGCGCCTCCGCGAGGTCTCGCTTGACGATCCTTCCGCCCGTGCCGCTTCCCCGAATGCCCGCCGGGTCCACGCCCTCCTGCTCGGCGATCTTCCGCGCGAGCGACGAGATGGCGGGCGATCGGCGCGCCTCGGCGTCGCGGAGCTTCACCTCGCCCGAGCGTCCGCTCGGAGTCACGGCTTCGAGCGCGACGCCGAGCTCGGCGGCCCGCCTGCGCGCGGCGGGGGTCGCCCGCACGCCGCCCTTCCGCCCTCCGGCGCCCGCCTCAAGCTGTCCGGACCCGCCTGGGCCCGGCGCGGCCTCCCCCTCGGCGCCGATGAAGCCGATCGTCTCGGTGACGAGGACCTCCTCCCCGGCCTCGCGGACGACCTGGATCAGGGTTCCCGAAACTTCCGCCTCGACCTCCATCGCCACCTTGTCGGTCTCGATCTCGAGGAGCGGCTCGCCGGCTATGACGGGGTCCCCCACCTTCTTCAGCCACCGGATGATCGTTCCGCGTTCCATCGCCATGCCGGCTTTCGGCATGATCACGCTCGTCGCCATGTCGGCCTCCTCTCTCAGCCGAGAAGATCGCGGACCGCCCGCTCGATTCTCTCGGGAGTCGGCACCGCGTTTCGCTCGAGCGTGGGGTTGTAGGGAATGGGAACGTCGAGACCGGCCACCCTTCGAATCGGCGCGTCGAGATAGAAGAAGGCCTCGCTGTCGGCGACGAGGGCCGCGATCTCCCCGCCGTAGCCCGCGCTCTGTACGGCCTCGTGCACGATGAGGAGGTGGCCGGTCTTCTTGACGCTCTCAACGACGGTCTCCTTGTCGAGCGGGACGAGCGAACGCAGATCGACGACCTCGACGTCTATGCCTTCCTCGGCGAGCCGTACGGCCGTCTCGAGACACATCCCCGCCATGCGCCCCCACGTGACGATCGTGAGATCCCGGCCCGTGCGTTTCACGTCCGCGCGGCCGAGGGGAACCGTGTATTCCTCCTCCGGCACCGGCCCCTTCACGCGGTAGAGAAGCTTCTGCTCGAGGAACACGACCGGGTTGTTGTCGCGAATGGCGCTCTTCAAGAGGCCTTTCGCGTCATAGGGGGTCGAGGGCGTGACCACCTTCAGGCCCGGAATGTGGCAATAGATCGCCTCCTGGCTTTGAGAGTGCTGCGCCGCGGCGCCGGTTCCCGACCCCGCCGGAGCGCGAACGACCATCGGAACCTGCGCGCGGCCCCCGAACATGTAGCGCATCTTCGCCGCCTGGTTTCCGAGCTGATCCAGGCCGATCGCGACGAAGTCGCTGAACTGTATCTCGGCGATCGGGCGGCTTCCGGTGACCGCGGCGCCGGCGGCCGCTCCGATGATCGCCGCCTCGGAGATCGGCGTGTCGCGCACCCGCTCGGGCCCGAACTCGTCGATCATCCCCACCGATACGCCGAACGCGCCGCCGTACACGCCGATGTCCTCGCCCATGAAAAAGACCGACGGGTCGCGGCGCATCTCCTCGCTCATCGCCTCGCGAATGGCCTCGGCGTAGGTTATTTCCCTCATGGCGCCCTTCCTTCCCTCAGTCCGCGTACACGTCCGTCTCGAGCTCGTCGATCGACGATTCGGGGGACTCCTCGGCGTACTTCACCGCCTCCTCGATGCTCCGCCGCGCGCCGTTCTCGAGCTCGACGAGCTCCTCTTCGGTCGCGGAGCCGCCTTCGAGCATCCGCTTGCGCATTCGCGCGATCGGATCGCGCTCCCTCCACTCCGCGATCTCCTCCTTGGTCCGGTAGCGGTTCGCGTCGCTCTTCGAGTGCCCCGAGAAACGGTAGGTTTCCGCCACGATCAAGACCGGGCCGTTCTTCCTCACGTAGTCTCTCGCCTCCCGGACCGCGCGGTAGACGGCAAGGACGTCGTTGCCGTCCACCCGCGTTCCCGGTATCCCGTAGGCCTTCGCTCGGAGGGAAAGATCGTCGATGTTCGTCGCGCGGCGAACGCTCATCGACATTCCGTATTGGTTGTTCTCGCAGATGTAGATGACCGGAAGCTTCCATACCGAGGCGAGGTTCACCGACTCGTGGAACGTCCCCTCGTTGATCGCGCCGTCGCCGAAGAAGCAGGCCACGACCCTGTCGTCGCCTCGGAGCTTGATGGTGATGCCCGCCCCCGTCGCGATCGGGATGCCGCCTCCGACGACCCCGTTCGCGCCGAGGTTCCCCCTTGCGAGGTCGGCGATGTGCATCGAGCCGCCCTTTCCCTTGCAGTAGCCGCTCTGTTTTCCGAGAAGCTCCGCCATCATCCGCGGAAGCTCGATTCCCTTCGCGATGGTGTGCCCGTGGCCCCGATGGGTGCTCGTAATGAAGTCGTCGTCGCCGAGGCTCGCAACGGCGCCCACGGCCGTCGCCTCCTCGCCCATGTACAGATGCGTCGTGCCGTGAACCATCCCCCGCGAGAAGAAGTAGGCGACCTTCTCCTCGAAGGCGCGGATTTGGAGCATTTTCAGGTACATCTCCCGCTGCAGCTCCCTCGGCACCTCGATCGCGCGCTCCTCGACAGCCGCGCCGCGCTCGGCGGCGGAGATTCTCGGCATACGCGGCCTCCTTGTCGAATCGGTTGCAATTTTTTTCAACACTTGCAAAACATTGCATTTTGAGCGTATCCTTTCTCCATGGCAGTGTCAAGGGATTCGGAGGAGCCGACGGGAGCGGATTCGCGAGCCGGCCAGATCGCGAAGATCGCGCGGCTTTACTACATCGAGGACCTCGGGCAGCGTCAGATCGCCGACAGGCTCCGGGTGTCGACGGCGAGCGTCTCGAGGGCGCTCGCCCGGGCGAAGGAGCTCGGAATCGTGCGCATCGCGATCAGCGAAAGCGCGCCCGCAGCCCATTCGGACCTCGAAGTCGAGGTGGAGCGCCGTTTCGGGCTTCGGGAATGCGTGCTCGTGTCGAGGTTCGAGCGCACGGAGCAGACGTATCGCGCGCTCGCCGTCGAGATGGGAGGCCTCCTCGCCCGGCTGTCCAAGACCGGGAGCACGCTCGGCTTGAGCTGGGGGGAAACGCTGAAGGCGATCGGCGAGAGGCTCCCCGAAAATCGTCGCCTCCGGGTGGACGTCGTACCTATCGTCGGCGCCATGGGCACGATCGAGACCGGCGTCTATCCGAACAGCATCGCGCGGAGCTTCGCCGAAAAGCTCGGAGGGAAAGCCTACCTCGTCAACACGCCGGCGATCGTCGACAGCCCGGAAGTCAGAAACTCGCTCATGAGCGACAGCAACTTCGAGCAGGTGCGCAGGCTCTGGCGGCGCCTGTCGACGATCGTGCTCGGCGTAAGCGGCCTCGACGTCGACACGTCGGTCTATCGCGGCGGCATCTTCACGAAAAGCGAGCTCTCCCGGATGCGCGCGATCGGCGGGGTGTGCGCGACGAACATCGTGGTTCTCGACGCCCAAGGCCGGCCGATTTCGACGCCGTTCTCCGACCGGATCGTGAGCCTCACGATGCTGGAGATGCGGGAGGTCGACAACGTCGTCCTCGTGGCCGTCGGGGACAACAAGGTCGCGCCGCTTCGGGCCGCTCTCCGCGGGGGCTTCGCCCACGTGCTCGTGACGGATGTGGAGTGCGCACGGGCGCTTGTGGCTCCCTGAAGCGCGAAGGCGGATAGCCGTCAAACGCTGGCTTGCCGTCCACGATCGATGGAAAGTGCACGACACGCCGACCCACGCGTCGTGGCTGAATCACGTCGAGATGTGGTTCAACCTCATCACTCAGCGTGCGATTCCCCGAGGAAGGTCGAGAGCGTGAAGGAACTCGTCGCGAAGATCGAGGCCTACGTCGAGACCTCCCATCAAAACGCGCGGTCATTCGCGTGGACGTCGACCGCGGATTCAATCATTGAGAAGATCAGACGAATTTCTCAAGCCATCTCTGAGACGGGACGCTGGGCTCCGCGTGGCCGGTATTGTCGGACCCGCGGCCCCGGGTATACCCCCCAAAAAAGAGGGAACTGAACCGAGACGGGGAAGGAAAGCGCCAGCCTTACCCACAGAAACTCCAGAAGTGCCCTATTTTTTCACTTTGCTTGGGTTTTGACCAGCTGGAGTTATTGCGGGTTTCTGAGTGACGGGGCGAGCGTTAGTGCCGCCCTTCCTGAGAGTGCCTTCGTTGAGCGGTTTGATATCGCCGTCTTGATTGCGTGACATTTTCTTACCCCTTCTGACGAGCTCTTTCCCGTTTCTGCTGCTTGTCCGTAATCTCCAAGCTTAATTCGTAGTCGTCTCTACAAATATACAACTTGTCCGTACTATAGAGGAAGCGGCCGTCAGAGTTGCGATAGACGTCCACATCGCCCAGTAGAAGCTCCCGTTTCTCTCCTGAATCAGAGAAGACCATTATGTAGGCATAGTAGGCCATGTTCTGGCGAT
>JASHNV010000111.1 GCA_030041455.1 Spirochaetia bacterium | reverse complement strand
GCGGTTGACGCGACCGGTCCTGTAGGCCGAAGGGGCTTTCCACTGGACGCGCCGTCGAGCCGACCTCAGGCGGCGCACCGCTCGGCGGTCCGGCGCCGGTCCGCTCCCCGCAAAGAATTCCTTTTCGGCCGGATCGTCTGCCCGGGCTCGCTTCCGTCTCTCCGGGTCCCGTTGACCGTCGTCTCCTCCGGCCGCTATGCTCATGCGGTCGGCGGGCGGGCGTTCCGTCGCGTACGAGCCGCGACGCGGCCAGAGCGTCCGCAGAGGGCGGCCGGTCGCGTGGCCGCGCGGGCTCTTTCCCTCCCGAGATCACGAGCTCGGGGCGGACGCTCGACAAGGGGAAAAGAATGAAGCGAACGGACGTGAGCGTCGGAGTCAGGCTCGGCGTGGCTTTTGCGGTGATCATTCTCCTGTTTGCCGCTGTGGCGACCTACCAAATCTCAAGAATCGCGGTCCAGCGGCAGAGCAAGGACCGGCTCATCGACCACTACGCCGGCACCGTCGCGTTGTTCGACGTCCAGCGCGAGATTCTCGTGCCGTCGATCGAGATCATAACCGACGCGGTAAGCGGGAACTTGCCGAGCGCCCACCAAGCGCTCGCGAACCTGACCAGCGGCGAAGCCGCCCTCGTCGCGTCGGTGCGACAGCGCACGGACATTCCTGCGCTCCGGTCGAAAGCCGACGCCGTCGAATCGGCTTTCGACAGCTACCTGTCCTTCCTGACGAATCAGTACCTGCCCGCGTTCGAGAAGGCGTACGCGGGGGGCGGCGCCCGCCAGAGCCGATCCGGCATCGCGTCCCTCGCCGCGCTCACCGCCGAGGTGAACTCGAATCTGAAGGCGCTCATCGGCCCCGCCGACGATCTCTCCGACGCGCTCGAGAAGCTCGCCGCCGGCGAGAACCGGAAGTACGACGCGCTCACCCTCCAGATGACCCTCGTCATCGCGATCGTGACCGGGAGCGGCGCCGCGATCGCGCTTCTCCTCTCCCTCTTCATCACTCGCTCGATCAGGCGGGACATTCTCTCGATACTCAAGGTCTTCGACCGCATGGAGCAGGGCGATCTCACCTCCCGCAGCAAGGAAGCGGCGCGCGACGAGATCGGACGGATGGGCCGATCGCTCAACGCGGTCTCGGCGAAGCTCGCCCGGCTGATCGGCTCGGTCAAGACCGCAAGCGACGGGCTCTCCGAAGCCGGCGGCTCCCTCGTGACGCGGATGGAGACGACGGCGGAATCGGTCACGTCGATCGATCGGGAGCTACGTAACGTGAAGAGCCAGGTGGAGAACGAGACGGCGGCCGTCAACGAGTCGACCGCCGCCGTCGAGCAGATCGCGCGCAACATCGACGTGCTCAACGGGAGGCTCGCGGACCAGGTCGCGGCGATCGTCGAGTCCGCCTCGTCGGTCGAGCAGCTCGTGGCCAACATCAAGAGCGTGAAGAGCAGCGTCGAGAAGATCGACCTCGACGCCGGTGCGCTGCTCGCCGCTTCGGAGAGCGGAAAGCAGCTCATCGACGACTCGGTCAAGCAGATCGAGCGGACGGCGCAGCAATCGGAAAGCCTCATCAAGGCGAACACGGCCATCGTCAATATCGCGACGACGACGAACCTCCTCTCGATGAACGCGGCGATCGAGGCGGCTCACGCCGGGGACGCGGGCCGCGGTTTTGCCGTGGTGGCGGCGGAGATACGGAAGCTCGCCGACGACGCCACCTTCCAGTCCCAGGACATCGGCAAGGCGCTCAACTCGCTGAAGCTGGGGATCGACAGCGCCGCGAAAGCCTCGCGCTCCGCCGGCGAGACCTTCGCGGACATCCTCTCGCGGGTCTCCGGGGTCCGGGTCCATCAGGGAGAGATTCGCGCCGCGATGGACGAGCAGTCGACGGGAAGCCAGGAAGTTCTCGCGACGGTCCACGAGATGAACGAGATCGCGCAGGACATTCGCGACCGATCCGTCGAGATCGAGAAGGCAAGCGCCGGGGTTCTCGAGGAGATGAGGCGGCTGCTCGAGGTCAGCCAGACCATCATGAACTCCGTCAACGGGATCGCCTCCTCGACCTCCGAGATCGCCTCCGCGGTCGAGAAGGCGGTCGACCTCACGCAGACGACCAACAATCTGATCGGACAAACGGCGCAGGAAAGCCGAAAGTTCGTCGTCTGACGCAGCCCGGGCGGGGCCTGGATTTCCCGACCGGCCCGGTCATCTTCGCCGGGCCCATTGTCGATAGGCTTCGATCCACTCCGCTCCCGCAGGAGGCGGCGAGGGAAGGGGGAGGTCCACGAGCGGCACCCGCTGCGTCGTTCGTTGCCGTCTGCACACCGCGACGAGCCCTCCGGCGTCGTTGAGCTCGACGGTCTCGACCATGACCTCGACGCCGAGCACCTCCGTGGAGAACGGGAGGCGAAGCTCCTCCCCAATCATCGTGACGAGGCCCATCAGCTGCTCGCTTTCGTCATGGCAGTCGATCGTCGCTTCCTCGATCATCCCCTTGATCCGTTCGAGGGATGCGCCGCGCTCCTGTCTCGCTTTCCGCGGTTCCTTCATGACGCTGGCTCCCTTGCGCGCTCTTCCGGCGCCCAGGCTCCCGACGGCATCCTCGCGGCAAGCCTGGACAGCCATGCTCGATTCAAAGGCTCCGCTCTCACGCCTTGTCGGGACGCCCACGACGCGCGCTTCCCCTGGCGGCCCGGCTTCCGGGTCAGCGGGCCCGGCTGCCCGAGGCCCTCCCGCGCACATAGCCGCTTTGAGCCCAGATCGAGCGCAGGGACTGGAGCCTTTCCCCCGCCTCGAGGAGCGTAGCTTCCTTCTTCGCGAAGTGAAAGCGGATGAGGTGGGTGACCGGCTCGCGGAAGAAGCTCGACCCCGGAACCGCGGCGACGCCGACCTTTTCCGCCATCCATTCGCAGAACCTCGTGTCGTCGTCCGGGTCGAACTCGGAGATGTCGGTCATCACGTAGTACGCTCCCTCGGGACGGGTGGAGCGAAGGCCCGCGCGATCGAGCGCGCTCAGGAAGACCTCGCGCCTGCGGGAATACTGCGCGACGAGCTCGTCGTAATAGCTCGGCGGAAAGCGGAGGGCGACCACGGCGGCCTCCTGGAGAGGAGACGCCGCGCCGACGGTGAGGAAATCGTGCACCTTCTTCGCGGCGTCGATCGCGGCTTTCGGACCGATGACGTAACCGAGGCGCCAGCCGGTGATCGAGTAGGTCTTCGAGAGCGAGCTGCACGACAGCGTCCGTTCCCACATCCCCGGCAGCGACGCGATGTAGAGGTGCCTGCGCGGCGCGTAGACGATGTGCTCGTACACCTCGTCGGTGATGACCCACGCGTCGAACTCCTCGGCGAGCGCCGCGATCAAGGTGAGCTCCTCGCGCGTGAAGACCTTGCCGCTCGGATTGCCGGGATTGCACAGGATGAGCGCTTTCGGGCGCTCCTCGAACGCCTCCCTGAGCGCCTTCGCCTCGAAGGAAAAGTCGGCGGGGCTCAGCGAAACGTAGATCGGCGTCGCGCCGGCGAGCACGGCGTCCGCTCCATAGTTCTCGTAGAACGGAGAGAAGACGACGACTTTGTCACCCGGATTGACGACCGCCATGATCGCCGCCATCATCGCCTCGGTCGACCCGCAGGTCACGACCACGTTCTCGTCGGGGTCGATCGGAACGCCCATGAAAGCGCGCTGCTTGTCGGCGAGAGCGCGCCTGAACTCGGGCGCGCCCCACGTGACGGCATACTGGTGGGGGCCCGTGCCTGCGACCTTCGCGAGCGCTCGCGTGAGCGCCTCGGGCGGATCGAAGTCCGGATAGCCTTGCGACAGGTTGATCGCGCCCGAGGCGTTCGCGACTCGCGTCATTCGCCTGATGACCGACTCTCCGAACCCGTCAGTCCGGTGACTTGTCGTCGCCATTGCCCGTCCGCCCCCTTGGTCTTGGTACCCCTTGAGTCACCGAGAATCGCTCTGTCCGCCCCGTCCGGCCTCAATGCCCGAGAGCTTTTTCGATGTCCGCCGCCCGAAGCGATTGCCGGGCAGCGGCGCGAACGGCCTCGCTTTTCTCGACGCCGCCCCCGAGGAGCACCGCCAGCCGAGCGCGAGAGGCTCGCGCGCTCCCCCGGGCTTGAAGCTCATCGAGCTCGTCGGGAGTCGCTTCCTCACGCCGCGAGGAGAGCGCGCTCGTCGCGTCGAGCGGACGAACCTCCCCGACGTAAAGTCTCCGGAGCCTGAAGGAACGGGCCGGAAGCCCGGCGTCAGCTTTCGAAGTCGAGCGCGGCGCGCTCGCGCGTGACGCTTCTCACGAACGTGATCACCTTCTGGTGCTCGGGGTGCTTCTGGTAGAGCTCCAGGTCCGATCGCGTACGAAACGAGGAGACCAGGGCCACGTCGAACCCGTTCTCGGCGGGCTCCATCTGAAAGCCGACCTCGAGCTCGACGATCTGCGGGATCGGCTCTCGCAGCGCCTCGATCATGCGGCGCAGCCGCTCGGCGTTTTCCTTCTTCGACGCTCCTTCGGCTTCGTCCTTCAACTTCCACATCACGATGTGCCGGATCATGCTCTCATGGGCTCCTTCATCCCGCGCGCCTCAGGCCCGCCGCCCCATAACCGGAGCGCTCGGTCGGGCCGAAGCGCGTCTACCGCTCGACCCGCGCGCTCCCGCCCCGGACGAGCTTCTCGATTTCCTTCAGCGACGCCATCGAGGTGTCGCCGGGCGTCGTCATCGCGAGCGCGCCGTGCGCGGCGCCCCATTCGACCGCCTCCTGGGGCGTCTTTCCCGCGAGGAAGCCGTAGATCAGGCCGGAGGCGAAGCTGTCGCCGCCGCCGACGCGGTCGAAGATCTCGAGCCGCTCGCGCTTCGTCGACTCGTAAAAATCGCCGTCGTAGTAGAGAATGGCGGCCCAATCGTTGACGGTGGCGGAACGAACCTCCCGCAGCGTCGTCGCGATCGCTCGGAAGTTCGGGAACTCCTTGACCACCCGCTCGATCATTTTCTTGAAGCTCGCGCTCGAGAGGTTCGTCACGTTCTCGGAGACCCCCTCGACGGCGAAGCCGAGCGCCGCCGTGAAGTCCTCCTCGTTGCCGATCATCACGTCGACGTAGCGGGCGATCTCGCGATTGACCTCCTGGGCGCGCTCCTTTCCCCCGATCGCCTTCCACAGCGACGGCCGATAGTTGAGGTCGTAGCTGATCACCGTGCCGCTCTCGCGGGCGGCCTTCATGGCTTCCGCCACCACCCCGGGCGTCGAGGCCGACAGCGCGGCGAAGATGCCGCCGCAGTGGAACCACCGCACGCCCTCCTCGGCGAAGATCTTCCGCCAATCGACGTCGCCCGGCTTTAGCTGCGAAGCCGCGCTCCGGCCCCGGTCGGAGACGCCCACGGCGCCTCGAAGGCCGAATCCCCGCTCCGTGAAGTTGAGCCCGACCCGGCACTCGTTGCCGACCCCGTCGAAAGGGAACCACTTCACGTGCGACATGTCCACTCCGCCCTGGAAGATGAGATCCTGCAGGAGATAGCCGATCTCGTTGTCGACGATGCCGGTGACGATCGCCGTTTCGAGCCCGAAGCTGCGCTTGAGCGCCCGCGCGACGTTGTACTCGCCGCCCCCTTCCCAGACCGCGAACGAGCGGGCGGTCTTGATCCGCGTGTCGCCGGGGTCGAGGCGGATCATGACCTCCCCGAGGGACACCCCGTCCCACCTGCATTCCGATCTCGATTTGATCTTGAGCGCTGCCATGTTCTCGAGGCCTCCTCGCGCGGTCGCCCGCCGCGACCCGTATTCCGGTATCCTCTCCCATTTTGGCCCGACCTGGAAAGTCCCCGGCCCCGTCCTCCAGGGCGGGTGATAGCCGAAAGTCCGTCGAGGTCCCATAATCAGGCCGAAGCGCGACGGGCGGGCTTTCGAAGAGCGCCCGAGCGCGCCGCCGCGGGAGGAAGGAAGACACAATGGAAGCCCTGGTTTTGGAGAAGCAAAATAAGCTCTCGCTCCGCGATATCGCGATACGCGAGGAGCTCGGTCCTCACGACGTCAAGATCGCGCTGAGGACAGTCGGGATCTGCGGGAGCGACGTTCACTACTTCGTTCACGGCAGGATCGGGCCCTTCGTGGTCCAGGAACCGATGGTGCTGGGCCACGAGGCGAGCGGCATCGTCCTCGAGGTCGGTAGGGAGGTGAAGAGCCTTCGTCCCGGCGACCGGGTGTGCATGGAGCCCGGCATTCCGGATCCGCTCAGCAAGGCGTCGCGTCTCGGCGTCTACAATCTCGATCCGAGCGTCCGGTTCTGGGCCACGCCGCCGGTGCATGGCGTCATGCGGCCCACCGTCGTTCACCCGGCCTACCTCACCTACAAGCTTCCCGACAACGTCGGCTTCGCCGAGGGGGCGATGGTCGAGCCGCTCGCGGTCGGCATGCACGCCGCCGGAAAGGCCGGAATCAAGCCCGGGGACGTCGCGGTCGTGATCGGGGCGGGAACGATCGGCCTCGTCACGATTCTCGCCGCGCTCGCGGGCGGATGCGGGAGGATCATCGTCGCCGACGTGAAACCGGCCCGCCTCGATCTTGCGAAGACGCTCGGGCCGGTGACGGCCGTGAACGCCCTCGAGGAAAACCCGGCTGAGGCGGTCGCGAGACTCACCGACGGTTGGGGAGCGGACATCGTCTTCGAGGCGAGCGGCGACGCGCGCGCGGCGAAGGATGTCTTCGACCTCGTCTGTCCCGGCGGCAAGGTGGTCTTCATCGGCATGCCCGTCGAGCCGATCGCCTTCGACGTCGTGAAGGCGCAGGCGAAGGAGGCGACCGTGAAGACGATCTTCCGGTACGCCCACGTCTACGAGCGGGCCCTGAACCTCATGGCCGCGGGCAAGATCGACCTTCGTCCCCTCATCACCGAGACCTACCCCTTCGCGAAGAGCATCGAGGCCTACGAGTACGCGGTAAAACCGAGCCCGACGAGCGTGAAGGTCCAGATCGAGATCGGGAAATAGGGGCCCGCGAGCGCTTCCTGCGGCCCTCCGAGGTGAGGTATCGTGAGGGCGTCATGTCCGACGCTCGGCGTTTCGGTCCGAAACCGCCGCCCCGGGACGCCCCGTCGGCGCCGCCGCGGCGGCCGCTTCGCGGGTACACCCTCGTCGATTTCCTCACGCAGGGGTACGTCGCGCTCGTGGGACTCCTCGTGCTCGCCTTCCACGGGCGGTCGGTGGAGGGCTGGCCGCTCCTGCTCGCCGCCCACGCGCTCTGCCTGCTCCTCGTCCACCTCCTGATCCGCCTCTCTGCGTCGTCCCCCGGAGCTCGAGCGCTCGATTTCCTCCGCGGCTTCTATCCGGTGCTCCTCTACACCGCATTTTTCCGGGAGACCGGATTGCTCAACCACATGTTCGTCGGAGGCTTTCTCGATCCCGCGTTCATGCGGCTCGACTCGGCGCTCTTCGGGTTTCAGCCGAGCATCCTGTTCATGAACGCGCTCCCCTATCCTCCCGTGAGCGAGCTCCTCTACGCGGCCTACTTCTCCTATTATCCGACGATCTTCGGGATAGGGCTCGCGCTCTTCCTGCGCGACAGGCGGCAGTTCCTCCACTACGTCTCGGTCGTCTCGTTTGTCTTCTACGCCTGCTACCTCGTCTATATCTTCGTTCCGGTCGTCGGACCGCGCCTGTTCTCCTACCGGGGCCAAGACTTCGGAATCCCGGCGGGGGTCGCCCCGATGGCTCCGGTCGCTTTCCCCGACGCGATCACGGGCGGAGTCTTCTTTCGCGCCATGGCCGCGATCTACCGCGCCGTCGAGGTGAGCGGCGCCTCCTTTCCGAGCAGCCACGTCGCCGTCGCGGTCACGACGGCGTTCTTCTCGTTCCGCTACCTGCGGCCGATCCGCTGGTTTCATTTCGCGCTCGTGGTTCTCCTCTGTCTGTCGACCGTCTACTGCCGCTACCACTACGCGGTCGACGTGCTCGGCGGCCTCGCCGCGGCCGGGCTCCTCGTCCCGCTCGGTAACGGGCTCTTTCGAAGGCTCGACGGTCGCCGCGCGATTCCCCCGAATCTCGCCGAGTGAGCCCGAGCGGCCAGGACAGCCCGGACGGCGCCTGTCGACGCCGGCACGAGAGCCTTGACAAATCAACCAAGTTGAATAACACTCAACTGAGTTTATCGTGGGAGGTCTCATGCCGTCTGCTTTGTCGCACCGGACTCTCGGCGTCATTCATACCGCCGTCTTTACCGCCGAGATCGTGGGAAGGTACGCGAAAGAGATCATCCCGGAGGTCCGCGTCGTTCACCTCGGCGACGATACCATCCAGGATGCGAACCTCGCCTCGCCTGTCGGCACGATCCCGAAGGAAAACCTCTTTCGCTTCGTCACCTACGCGCACTTCCTCCAGGAGGCCGGCGTGGACCTCGTCTTGCTCGCCTGTTCCACCTTCAACCGCGCGGTCGAGTACGCCCGGCCCTTCGTAACGGTCCCGATGCTCCAGATCGACCGGGCGATGATGGAGCTCGCCGTGAGGGAAGGGGAGCGGGTCGGTCTCCTCGCGACGCTCGCCTCGACCGTCCCGTCCTCGGAGCGCCTCCTGCGCTCGGCGGGCGAGGACGCGGGAAGGAAGGTGGCGGTGGAAACGGTTCTCTGCGAGGCGGCCTTCCAGGAGCTTCGGTCGGGCAACGTCGCCGGACACAACGCGCTCCTCCTCGAGGAGATCGAGCGGCTGTCCCGCCGGGTCGACTCGATCGTGCTCGCCCAGGTTTCGATGAGCGCGCTCGAGCCGATGGTCGCCTCCTCGAAGGTACCGGTGTTCAACAGCGGCCGCTCCGGCCTCACGCGCGTCCGGGAGATCCTCCTTGCCGCGGGCTAAGCTCTCTTTCGCCTGGCCCGGCCGCGAGGCGTCCGATGCCGGTTGAAGGCGGCGCCAGGATCCGGGTGGAGGCGGGCTCCTCCGCCCCTCTTCGCAGGATCTGGAGGTTCATCGGCTACGACGAGCCGAATTACACCTACGGAAGGCTCGGGACGAGCCTGCTCGGAAGGATCGGGCTCCTCGACGACGCGCCCTACTTCATCCGGACCCATTTTCTCCTGTGCAACGGCGACGGCCGCGGCCGTCCGAAGTGGGGGTCCACCAACGTCTACCGGCAGGGCGAGCGGGGCGAGGCGGTGTACGATTGGGGGATCTGGGACCGGATCCTCGACGGAATACTCGCCGCGAACTGCAGGCCGTTCGTCGAGATCGGCTTCATGCCGGAGAGCCTCACGACGGCGCCCGCGGGAACCCGCTATGACGACATCTACGAGGGCGGCTGGCGCTATCCGCCGAAAAGCCTTGATCGCTGGGGCGAGCTCGTCGCGGCAGTCGCCGCCCACTGCCGCGACCGCTACGGCCCGCGCGAAGTCGCCTCCTGGTACTGGGAGCTCTGGAACGAGCCTGACATCTTCTACTGGGCCGGAAGCCTCGAGGACTATTGCCGGCTTTTCGACTACACCGAGCGCGCGCTCCACGCGGCGCTCCCCTACGCGAGGCTCGGCGGGCCGGCGACCACGGGTCCCTCCGAGAGCCGCGCGCGGGAGTTCCTGAGCGGCTTTCTCGATCGGTGTCTTCGCGGGCGAAACGCCTGCTCGGGGGAGACGGGCACTCGGCTCGATTTCGTCACGTTTCACGCGAAGGGCGCGCTCTACGCGAAGGACGGCGCGGCGGGCAAGCAGACGCCTTCCATCGCGACCCTCGTCGACCACGTGCGGACCGGGCTCCGCGTGATCGGCGGCTATCCGGAGCTCAAGGGGACCGAGGTGGTGCTCAGCGAATGCGACCCCGACGGCTGGGCGGCCGGGAGCAAGCGCGACAATCCCAACCTAGGCTTCCGCAACACCGAGTACTACGCCGGCTACCTCGCGAGCACCGTGTGCAGTCTCCTCGATCTCGAGGACCCTTCCGGGCTCCGGGTCGACGGCATGCTCACGTGGGCTTTCGAGTTCGAGGACCGCGCCCTCTTCGAAGGCCTGCGCACCCTCGCGACGAACGACGTCGACAAGCCCGTGCTCAACGCCCTGCGCATGCTCGCGCGTCTCGGCGGAGCGCGCCTTCCCCTCGCGGTGAGCGGCGCCCGGGGAGACGGCCCGCTCGTCCAAGGCATCGCGACCCGACGCGACGGGGGCGCTCTCGCGATCCTCCTCGTCTGCCACCACGACGACTGGGACGTGGCCGGGAGCGTCGAGGCGAGCGTGGAGGTCCGGGGGCTCCCGGACGGGCGCCGCTACGCGCTTCGGGAGCTCGCGCTTGACCGGGACCACGCGAACTCCTACGCGGCGTGGCAGGCGCTCGGCGAGCCGCCCGAGCCCTCCGAGGCCGGGATCCTCGCGCTTCAAGCCGCGTCGGCTCTCAGATTCTCGACGGCGCGCGAGCTCGATGCCGGCCGGGGCGCGTTGACGATTCCCCTCCGCCTTCCCGTGCACGGCCTCAGGCTCCTTCTCGTCGAGGAGGAGGGATGAGCCGCGCGAAGCCGGCGAAGACCGGCGGCATCGAGGGGCTCGGGCGCGCGATTCGGCGGCTGCGCCGCCAGCAGGGCCGGACCCTCGAAGAGACCGCGAAGGCGAGCGGCTACACGAAGAGCCTTCTTTCCAAGATCGAGAACGGACGGGTGGTTCCGCCGATCGCCACGCTCGTGAGGCTCGCGAGGGCGCTCGGGACCTCCGTCGCGTCCCTCGTCCAGGACGACGGCGGCGCCTCCGCGGCGTTCGATCCCGGATCGGCCGCGGGAAAGGCGGTCCAGACCGAGAAAGGCTACTTCGTCTTTCCCTTCGGCGGCGGCTACGGGAACAAGAAGATGCAGCCGTTCCTGTTCATCGCGCGAAAAGGCGAGCTCAAGATGGACCAGCTCTCCCACGAGGGGGAGGAGTTCATCTACGTCCTCAAAGGCGCCATGACGTTCCACGTCGGCTCGGTCGCCTACCGCCTTGCAAGCGGCGACGCGCTCTACTTCAACGCCCTCGAGGAGCATCACGTCGAGCCGCTCACCAAGGAGGTGCGCTACCTTGACGTGTTCGTGTGAATCCCGATGGCCGAGATAGCGCCGATCGTGGACGCGGCGCGAAGCCCCTATGCCGCGCGCCGTCCCCTGCCGTTCTCCGCGGTCCTCCTCGAGGGGGGATTCTGGTCGGGCAGGCGCCTCGTCAACGGCCTCGCGGCCCTTCCCCACGGCCACGCCGAGCTCGTCGCGACGGGGGTGCTCCGAAACTTCGCGCGCTCGATCGCCGGAGAGAGGTCCGGCTACGAGGGCAAGCGCTACGCCGACAGCGACCTGTACAAGTGGATCGAGGCCGTTTCCTACGAGCTCGGGAGGGCGGGCAAGCGCGGCGGCGAGATCGAGTCCGCGCTCGACGGCGCCGTCGACCTCATCGAGGGCGCCCAGGAGTCGAGCGGCTATCTCTACACCTACTACCAGGTCCTGCGGGAAGAGCGCGACCGATGGCGCCACCTCGACACGGACCACGAGCTCTACTGCGCGGGTCACCTCTTCCAGGCGGCGCTCGCCCACTTCCGCTGCACCGGGGAGCGGCGCCTCGCCGGGGTCGCTCGAAAGCTCGCCGACGAGCTCTGCCGCTCGGTCGGCCCGGGGAAAATCGAGGGGCTTCCCGGCCATCCGGGGATCGAGATGGCGCTCGTGGAGATGTACCGGGCCTTCGGCGACCCTAGCTACCTCGCGCTCGCCCGCTATTTCGTCGACGCGCGCGGCAAGGGGCTGTGCGGAGGAGCGAGCTACAACCAGGATCACGTTCCGGTGCGCCGCGCCCGGGAGATCGCCGGCCACGCCGTCATGCAGCTCTACCTGCTCTGCGGCGCGGCCGACGTCTACCTCGAAACGGGCGACTCGGAGCTTCTCGGCGCGCTCGAGCGCCTCTGGGACGACCTCGTGCTCCACAAGATGAGCATCTCGGGGGGAGTCGGCGCCCGGCACGAGCTCGAGTCGTTCGGCGAGCCCTATGAGCTTCCGAACGACCGCATCTACAACGAGACCTGCGCCCAGATCGCCGCGGTCATGTGGTCGTGGAGAATGCTCCTCGCGACCGGGAAGGCGCGATACGCCGACCACCTCGAGTGGACCCTCTACAACGGGGTCCTAAGCGGCGTCTCACTCGACGGGACGGCCTATTTCTATCCGAATCCGCTTCGAAGCCGCGGCTCTCCGCGGCGCAGTCCCTGGTTCGACTGCGCCTGCTGTCCGCCGAACGTCATGAGGACGCTCGCCTCCATGCACTCCTACGTCGCGACGACGAGCGACGGCGCCGTTCAGCTCCACCTGTACGACCGCGCGCGGATCTCCGCGGCGCTCCCGACGGGCGAGCGGCTCGACGTCAGGCTCGACACCGACTACCCGTGGCGCGGCGCGGTGCGGATCTTCGTCGAGCGCGTCGAGTCGGCGAGGGAGATCGAGCTCTCGCTCAGGATTCCCGGCTGGTGCCGCCGCGCCGGGATCCGAGTCAACGGACGCGATCTCCCCGGGCCGATCGGGTCCGGCTCCTACCGCTCGATCAGGAGGGCGTGGAAGGCCGGGGACCAGGTCCTCCTCGACATGGAGGTGGCGCCGGTCCTCTACGTCGCGCACCCGCTCGTCGAGCCCGCCCGCTCCTGCGGCGCGCTCGCGAGGGGTCCGATCCTCTACTGCATCGAGCAGACCGACCAAGTCGAGGGAGCGAGCGTGCTCGCGAGCACGCTCGCTCCGGGCGAGCCGATCGGCGAGGAGTCGGACGACTCGCTCCTCGAGGGGCTCGTGACCTTGAGCGTTCTCGGAGGCGGGAGCCCCGCGCCGGCCTCCGAGAGCGAGCCGCTCTACCGGCAGCGGGGCGCTTCCGACGAACCGGCGGACGGCGGGGTCCCGTTTTTCACGGCGGCTCGCGCACGGGGCGGCGGAGGAGGCGGGCGGATTCCCCTCCGCGCGACGCCCTACTTCGCGTGGGCGAACCGCTCGCCCGGGCCGATGGCGGTCTGGCTCCCGCTCGAGGACCGATGAGCGCGCCCGGGGCCTCATCGCTCCGCGCCCGCAAGGCGGCGGAGAACGCTCAGCGCCTCGAGGAGGTCCGCCTCGAGGTCGCCGGAGTACGCCTCGATGCTCAGCGAGCCGTCGTAGAGCGCGGAGCGGACGGCGTCGAGATACGGGCGAAAGAGCGCCTCGTCGCCTCCCCGCGGGAAGGTCCGTCCGGCGGGATTCGACAGGTGGAGGTGGCCGATGAGCTTCCCGGCCTCGCGGAGAGTGGACGCCGTCCCTCCCTCGGCCTCGTGGTGGTAGATGTCGACGAGGAGGCGAACGGACGGATGGGCGACGTCGCGCACGAGAGTCGCCCCCTCCTCGGTCGTGTTGATGATGTTGCTCTCCGCGCGGCGAAGCGGCTCGACCACGACCGTGATGTCGAGCGCCCGCGCCCTGGCCGCGATCAGGCGGAGGAGCTCGACGAGCTGCGAGCGGGCGAGCCCGGCGGAAAAGCCTCCGGGCACGTTTCGCGCCCCGGAGCTTCCGAACACCACGGTCCGGGCGCCGAGCCTCCGCGCGCGCGAGAGGGCCTCCCCGACGTAGCGATCGATCGCGGCGAAATCGACCGCGGGGCCGGTGAGCCGGACCTCGGCGGGGAAGAAGTTGTTGCACGCCCCGCAGGGAGGGATCCCGACGCGCGAGAGGAGGTCGCGGAAGCCGTCCTCGGACAGCTCCATGATCTGCGCGAGAGGCAGCTCGACGAAATCGCAGCCGAGCCGGCCGAGAAGCGGAAGGTGCTCGTCGCCGATTCCCGTCGGGGTTCCGGCGACCATGTTGGTGCAGCAGCCGATTTTCATGTTCGTTCCCTGACGGATGATAGCCGCAGGAAGGCGCGGGGCTCAAGGCGAGCTGTCGGAATCGTCCCGCTTTTGTGCGCCTCCCTGCGCTTGTCGCGCGCGTCGGACGCCCTGGATACTAGCGCGAGAGAAGACGGAATGTGCATGAGGCGCTTCCGCACGGAAGCGAAAAAAAACGAGACGCCGGGATCCCGGCGCGAAGGATTCAGATTCTCGGGAGGAAAAGACATGCGACGACTCATTCTCTGCATTGCGTCGATGGCGCTCTGCTCGATCGCGCTCGCGTACGCGGGGGGCTCCGCAGAGCACGGCTCGTCGGCACAGCCGACGAGCTTCACGATCTTCTTTCACTTTACGCCGCAGGAGGCGCGCGGCGTCGTGTTCCGCGATTTCGTCAAGGAGTACAACGAGGCGCACGCGGGCAAGGTGAACGTCCGGCTCAGCTATTTCGCCGACTGGATTCCGATGCAGCAGAAGATCCGCACGATGGTGGCCGCCGATCAGCCGCCGGACGTGTTCTACTTCAACTACAACCCGAACGATCTCTCCCTGTTCAAGTCCGGACAGCTCCTCGACTTTAGTCCCTTCATGGACGCGCAGTGGAAGCAGCGCTTCTTCCAGAGCGACCTCGACTCGCTCACCTACAACGGGCAGCTTCTCGCGATTCCCGGCGAGCAGGGAACGGTCGTCTTCTACTACAACAAGGCGCTTCTCGCCAAGGCGGGGGTCCCGGGCATTCCGGTCACGTGGGACGACTTTTTCGCGATGGCCGACAAGCTGAAGGCGGCGGGAATCGGCGCGGCGTCCCTTTTCACCTCGGACGACGCGTGGCACGCCACCAACTTCCTCACCTACTTCGCGGCGGAAGCCGGCGGGCCGGGGGTCTTCGCCCAGGGCAGCCCGCTCAACTCGCCCGCCGTGGTGAAGGCCGCGGGGATGCTCGCGCGGCTCTTCCAGTACGCGGCGGCGGACGCGATCGGAGCGAAGTGGGCGGTCAGCGTGCAGGATTTCGTAACCGGGCGGACCGCCGTGATCGTGGACGGCCCGTGGGTCATCGGAGTCCTCGACGGACAGATGAAGGATCCCTCGGACGTGGTGGTCGCCCCCGCGCCCGTCATGGCGCAGGGGGACCCCTCGGTCCTCGTGACCGACGCGATCACCCCGTGGGCCGCGAGCGCGCACTTGAGCGACGCGCAGAAGGCCGGCGTGGTCGACTTCATGAAGGCGTTCACCTCCGAGAAAGTCATGAAGGACTTCACGGTGAGGGGCAAGGACATCTTCGCGGTGAAGCTCAGTCTGAGCGACGCGGAGACCGAGCAGGCGGGGGCGAAGCTCGCCGCGAACGTGAAGCTCGCCTCGACCGCCGACTCGAAGATCGTTCAGATTACGAGGGTGCTTGAGCCCGCGGCGATGAACCAGCTGCCGGGTCTCGTCGAGAAGCTCGCCCTGGGCCAGTCGAGCGCGCAGGCCTTCGCCGACTCGCTCCAGCAGGCCAACACCCAGTAGGGAGGGGGAAGGCCGCGGGCCTCAAAGCCCGCGGCCGCGCCTTTCGAATGGTCACGCGAATCGGTCTCCCGAGAGCGCTCGCCTACCTCGCGCCCGCGATCGCGATCGTGCTCGCCTTCTACCTGTACCCCATCGTCTTCACGGTGCCGGTGAGCGTCATGAGGTGGGACGGGGTCAGCCGCATGAGCTTCGCCGGGCTCTCCAACTTTCGATCGCTCTTCTCAAGCGGCGAGTTCATGCAGGCGCTCGCGAACACCTTCGTGTGGATCCTGATCGCGACGTTCGTCCACACGCCGCTCGGGCTCCTCATGGCGCTCGTCTTGCACCGAAAGCCGAGGGGCTGGGCGGCCTTTCGAACGCTCTTCTTCCTGCCGAACATCCTTTCGGCCGCCTCCCTCGCGCTCCTGTGGTATTTCCTGCTGAACCCGACCGTCGGCCCGGCGGACGCGCTCCTGCGGCTCGCGGGCGCTCCCGGGCTCGCGCGCTCGTGGCTCGCCATGCCCGGGACCGCCCTTGTCGCCACGGCGCTTCCCTTCGCCCTCTACATCGGGTTCACGATGCTGATCTTTCTCGCCCAGATCACCGTGATACCGCCGGAGTACTACGAGGCCTCCCAGATCGACGGCGCGAGCCCGTTCCAGCAGGATCTCTTCGTGACCATTCCCCTCATCCGCAGGGCGGCCGTGATCAACATCCTGCTCAACACGGCCTTCTGCCTGAAGATGGTCGAGTATCCCCTCATCATGACCTCGGGCGGCCCCGCGAACGCCACTACGACGCTGTCGCTCTTCATGCTCGACGAGATGACGAGGGCGCGCTCGTTCGGCCTCACCATGGCGAGCGGCCTGGTCATGATCCTCTGCGGAGGCGTCCTCATGGCGCTCGTCCTCGGCCTGCAGAGGCTCGCCGATCGGAGGTGGGGATGATCGGCCGCGCGCTCAAGTGGGTCGTGATCGCGCTCTTTCTCGCCGTCGTGCTCTGCCCGCTCGCGTGGCTGCTCGTCTCCTCGCTGAAGCTCAACAGCGATTTCTTCACGAATCCGATCGGCGCGCCGTCGCCCTGGACGATCGGCAACTACATCACCGTCCTCACCGAGCAGCCGATGCTGCTCTACCTCGTCAACTCGGTCCTCGTCGCGACCCTGTCGACCCTCGTCGGGGCCGCGATTGCGCTCCCGGCCTCGTTCGTCTTTCTGCTCGACTTCCCGCTCAAACGGTTCTTCTCCTCGCTTCTCGTTTTCGGGCTCTTCGTTCCGACGAGCGCCTTCATGATCCCCTACTACCTCCTCGTGAGCCGCCTCGGACTCTATAACAGCGACATCGGCATCGCGCTCGTCTACGTGGGCATCGCGACGCCGACCGGCTTTCTCATCGTGAGCACCTACATGCGCGACGCGGTCCGGACCGAGCTCGTCGAGGCAGCTCGTCTCGACGGCGCGACGCTGTGGCAGACGTTCCTGCGGGTCGCCGCGCCGATCGCGATGCGCGGCGTCGTCACCGCGTGCATTTTTCTCGTGATCATCAGCTGGAACGAGCTCCTCTACGCCCTGCTCCTGTCCCAGGACGACGGGAGCCGGACCGTCCAGGTGGCGATCAGCTTTCTCGTGGCCACCTACTCGGCCAACTTTCCGAACGCCTTCGCCGCGATGGTCCTCGCCCTCATCCCGGTCACGGTCGTCTTCGTCTTCCTCAACAGGCGGATCGTCGCGGGCCTCGGCATGGCGGTCGGGCTGAAGTAGGGTCTCGAGCGCATGGAGCGTGTTGTCAATCGGCGGACGGGGCGCTATGATGGCCGGGCCCGCCGCTCGGGGAGACCTGCCGGCCGGCGGAAGGACGGCCACGCGTGAGATCGCCCGGCGAACCGAAGGAGCGCTCGATCGACATTCTCGCGTTTCTCGACAAATACAACAAAGCGGCGGTGGTCGGCGCGGGGTTCGCGCTGATCCTCTTCGTCGGAGTCTTCGACTACCTCACCGGCTACGAGCTTAACCTCTCCCTCCTCTACCTGTTTCCGGTGTGCATCGTCGCCGCCGTCGCGCGATGGGAGGTCATCGCCGCGAGCGCGCTCGCCGGAAGCGCGGTCTGGGTCGTCGCCGGCTACCTTTCCGGACTACGCTACTCAAGCGATTTTCTCGTCTGCTGGAACGGCTTCATGCGCTTCGGGGTCCTCCTCGTGGTAGGCCTCCTCATGGCGCAGCTTCGCCGCGCGGTGCGCCGGCAGACCGCGCTCTCCCATACCGACTACCTCACCGGGGCGGTCAACGCGAGGCTCTTCCACGACCTGCTTCGCGCCGAGATCGACCGGTCGCGCAGGTACGCTCGTCCGTTCACGCTCGCCTATCTCGACGTCGACAACTTCAAATCCGTCAACGACCGCTACGGCCACGCCGCCGGCGACGAGCTCCTGCGCGCGGTCGCCGCGACGCTGAAGTCGAGCGTGCGGGCGACCGACGTCGTCGGCCGGATCGGGGGCGATGAGTTCGTGGTGCTCCTCGGAGAGTGCGGCGAGACGCAGGCGCGTATGGTCGTCGCGAAGATCCAGAGGAGCCTCGCGGGGCCGGCAGCCGACGGGAAGCCCGAGGTCACCTTCTCGATCGGGTCGGTCACCTCCGTCGCCGCGAAGGGCACCATCGACGACATCATCAAGGCGGCCGACGAGCTCATGTACGGCGCCAAGCGGGGCGGCCGGAACGGCGCGCTCTTCGCCGTCGCGGAGTGAGGCTCCGGTCTTTAGGCGCGCGGGAGGATCCCGGCTTGAACGGCCGGGGCGGCCGCGCTATGCTCGCCCCGTGACCAAGCTCCTCGCGCGGCGCCTTCCCGCCGCGCTCGTCTCCGGGATTCTCGCCCTCGAGCTCGCCAACTTTCTCTTCGGCCCCTTCGGAATGGCGAAGGGAAAGACGCCCACCGACTTTCTTTTCCTGCTGCTTCTCGTCTTTCACGGCGTCTGGGTCTACCGGCTTCTTTGCGGCGAGCGCGAGCTGTACCTCCGCTCGCTGTTCCGGACTCCCGAGGTCCTCCTCGTCGCGACGCTCGTGCTTTTTCTCCTTTCCTACATCTTCGCCGCCAACGCGAACATGAGCTACGTCCAGCGCTTCGCCGCCATGAAAGGGAACATCCGGCTCGCTCCCGACTCCGCGATCGAGCGGCTGAACTCGGCGTCGAGGTTCGTTCCCCTCCTCGCGGTCCAGGCCGGAACGATCGTCTGGTTTCGCGTGAGGCGACCCCGCGCGGCCGCGCGGTACGTGGGCTCGGCGAGCTTCGCGGCGCAGTGGGGCCTCCCCTTGGCGCTGCTCTCGGCGGTCCTCTACACCCTCGCGCTCCCCTCGTTCGTCTCGCTCCCGGGCATCGGCCCGCTCGCCTTCGTCGCCCTCACGCCGCTCTTCCTCTGCCTCCACCGCTCGAGCTACCGCTGGGGCGTCTTCTACGGGGTGAGCTTCGGGGTCGTCGAGTCGATGCTCACGAGCTTCTGGCTCGGCACCTTCAGTCTCGTGTCCCTCCAGTTCGTCACGGTCGTCTCGCTCGTCGAGTACCTGCTCTTCATGCTCCTCCTCATGTGGCTCCTCAGGCGGATGCGACCGCTCGCTTACCTCATCCTCCCCGTCGCCTGGGTCGCCTTCGACTACCTGCGCTCGGCGGGATTCCTCGGCTATCCGTGGGGGATGCTCGGAGTCTCGCAGTACCGCTTCACCGCGCTCATCCAGGTCGCCGCGCTCACCGGCGTGTGGGGCGTCACCTTCGTCGCGGTTCTCTCGAACGGGATCCTCGCCCACCTGCTTTCGAGGGCGAGCGCCTCGAAGGCGGGCGCGATCGCGCCGGTCGCGGCTTTTGCCGCGCTCTTCGCGGCGCTCGCCCTCGGCGGCGCCGCCTCGATCCGCGCGCAGGACGCCCGGCAGCCGGCCGGCGAGGTGCGCGTCGCGCTCGTGCAGCAGGACACCGATCCCCGCAAGAACGACTACGGCGACACCTTCGCCATCCTGAAACGCCTGACCAACGGCGTTCTCCCGTCCGATCCCGACCTGGTCGTCTGGTCGGAGACCGCCTTCGTGCCCAACATCAGGAAGTGGAGCAAGCTCGATCCGGCTCGATACCCCTACGCGAGGCTCGTGCGGGAGTTTCTCGCCTATCAGAAGCGCGTCGGGAAATGGCTGCTGACCGGCAACGACGACTACAGCGAGTCGATCGATCGATCCGGAAACGTGGTCCGCCGCGACTACAACGCCTCGGTGCTCTTCGCCCCCGACGGCAGGCGCGTCGAGACCTACCACAAGATCCACCTCGTGCCGTTTACCGAGTACTTCCCCTACAAAAAGCAGCTGCCCTTCATCTATAATCTCTTGATCAACTTCGACGTCTACCTGTGGGAGCCCGGCACCGTACACACGGTGTTCAGGACCCCGAAGGTGACGTTCTCGACGCCGATATGCTTCGAGGACGCTTTTCCGAACGACGTCCGCCAGTTCGTGCTCCAGGGCGCCGAGATCATCGTGAACATCTCGAACGACTACTGGTCCCTCACCGACGCGGAGGGCATGCAGCACTACGTGAACGCGCTCTTCCGAGCGGTCGAGAATCGCAGGCCCCTGCTGCGCGCGGCGGCCTCGGGCGTCACCGGCTACGTGGACACCTCGGGCCGGCTCGTGCGCAGCCTTCCGATGTACGAGCAAGCGGCGATGGTGGTGGACGTGCCGCTCGCGCCGGAGCGCGAGACCGTCTACACCCGCTTCGGCGACTGGTTTCCCCGCCTCTGCATGCTCGTCTTCCTCATGCTGCTCTTCGTCTCCTATTCGCCGGCGATGAGGGCGACCGTGGCCCGCTCCGGCTCCTCGCGGAGGAGCCGGGCTTTCCCGAGGGCCTTCGTCACGCGAGGTGGCGCGCCGCGTAGAGGTAGATCCCGGCGAAGTGGCAGAGGCTTCCCGCCATGACGAACAGGTGCCAGACCGCGTGGTGGAAGGGCAGGCGTTTCAGCGCGTAGAAGACGACGCCGAGGGTGTAGAAAAGGCCCCCGGCGAGGATCCAGAGCGCGAGCCCGGGCGGGTTGAACGCGACGAGCGGATGCCACGCCGCGACGATGAGGTAGCCCATGCCGACGTAGAAGGCGACCGAGAGGACGCGGAGCTTGCCGAGGCAGAAGATCTTGAAGAGAATCCCCCCGAGGGCGAGGCCCCACTCGACGCCGAAAACGACCCAGCCCACGGTGCCGGGAAGGCAGCACAGCGCGACCGGCGTGTAGGTTCCCGCGATGAGCACGTAGATCGAGGCGTGGTCGAGGACGCGAAAGAGCCGCTTCAGCCGAGGGCCCCGCGCGCTGTGGTAGAGGGTCGAGGCGGCGTAGAGATTGAGGAGCGAGAAGCTGTAGACGAGGAAAGCCGCGAGGAGCCTCGCGCCCCCGGCGCGCGCCGCCTGGTCGAGCAGGAAGACCACGGCGACGACGCTGAGGAGAAGGCCGGCGCCGTGCGTCGTCGCGTTCGCGCGCTCCGAGGCCGGGCCGCTCTCGACGAGGGGGATGCGGCGCACGAGCCAACCCGGGTGATCGAGCGCCCCCGCGAGGCGCTCCGCTTTCTTGCTCATCGTTCCCCTCAAGCGAGGACGCCGGCTCCTCGAATCGATTCACTCGGGCGCGCGAGGGGCCGCCCCGGCTATGAGAGCACGAATCCCTGGAAATGACCAGGGCCGGCCCGAGTCCCGTTGAAGATTCGGAGATTTTCGCCATTTCGATTCTCCTCTGCCTAATTTTCTGCCTATTTTGGTAGGGAAATAGATATGGAGACGAATCATATTCCGATTCGTGCAGAAAATACGCTAGGAATTGCGTGACCGAGTGTCCTAAGAGGACGAATCGAGATCTAGGTCCGTTTTTTTCACTTCTTTTTTTGCTTGCCCCTTGACCAAATCGTGAAGAATCACTAGATTCGAGCATGGTTTCGCCGATCATAGCGATTGGAGGAGAAAATATGGCAAAAACCCTGAAAACCGGAGCCGAGGTGCTCATCGACATCATCCACCAACAGGGAGTCGAATACATCTTCGGCTATCCCGGCGGCGCCGCGATCCCCATATTCGACGCTCTCGTCGACTCTCCGATCAAATTGATCCTGACCCGCCACGAGCAGGGCGCGACCCACATGGCGGACGGCTTCGCCCGCGCCTCCGGCAGGCCCGGCGTCGTGCTCGTGACCTCGGGACCGGGCGCAACGAACACGATCACGGGAATCCTCACGGCTCACATGGACTCGGTTCCGATGATCGTCATCACCGGGCAGCAGACGACCGGCAACCTCGGGCTCGACACCTTCCAGGAGGCGGACGTCTCGGGCATCTCCTATCCGGTCGTCAAGCACTCCTACCTCATCAAGGACGCGCACGACATCCCGAGGATCGCCCGGGAGGCGTTCTACCTCGCCTCGACCGGCCGGCCCGGCCCGGTCCTCATCGACATGCCGAAGGACGTCTCGAGCGCGCTGATCGATCCGAGCGGGAGCGAGGAGTTTCACCTGCCCGGCTACCGGATACCCCAGGAGGGCGATCCGGAGCTCGTCGAGCGCGCCGCCGCGCTCCTGAACCGGGCGAGGCGGCCGATCCTCCTCGTCGGCCACGGCGCGGTCATCTCCGGCGCCGAGAAGGCGGTGATCTTCCTCGCCGAGAAGCTCCAGATACCGGTCGTGAACACGCTCCTCGGCAAGGGGTGCTTCCCCGAAACCCACGAGCTCAGCCTCGGCATGCTCGGCATGCACGGCACGGGCTACGCGAACAAGGCCGTCCTCGATTGCGATCTCATCATGTCGATCGGATCGCGCTGGGACGACCGCATCACCGGCAAGCTCGACGAGTTTTGCGCCGACGCCGTGAAGATCCACGTCGACATCGATCCGGCGGAGATCGACAAATCGGTCGTCGCCGACGTGGCGATCGTCGGCGACGCCCGCCTCGTCGTCGAGGCGATCGCTTCGATCGCGAAGAAAGGCGACACCGCCGACTGGGTCAAGCAGGTCGAGCGCTGGAAGCGGCAGTTTCCCCTGAAGTACAAGAAGGAAGGGAAGGTCAAGGCGCAGCACGCGATCGAGGAGATCTACCGGCTCACCGAGGGCAAGGCGATCGTCGTGACCGACGTCGGCCAGCACCAGATGTGGGCCGCGCAGTTCTACCGGACCGACTACCGCTTCCACTGGATCTCCTCGGGCGGTGCCGGCACGATGGGGTTCGGCTTCCCGGCGGCGATCGGGGCGCAGCTCGCCCGGCCGGAGAAGACCGTCGTCGCCATCGTCGGCGACGGGGGCTTCCAGATGACCCAGGCGGAGCTCGCGACCGCGGTCGTCAACAAGCTCCCGATCAAGATCATGATCATCAACAACAACTACCTCGGCATGGTGCGCCAGTGGCAGGAGCTCTTCTACGAGAACCGCCTCTCGGGGGTCGATCTCGAGGGGAATCCGAACTTCGTCAAGCTCGCCGAGGCCTACGGATGCAAGGCCTTCCGGATCAGGCGGGGCGCCGACGTCCGCAGGATCCTCCAGGCGGCGATTGCCTACGGCGACGGCCCCTGCGTCATCGACGTGGAGGTCGAGAAGGAAGACAACGTGTACCCGATGGTGCCGGCGGGGGCGCCCTACCGCAAGATGCTGCTCGAGGCTCCGAAAGCGAAGACGCTCCTCGAGAAGCCCGTCGGCAGCACCTAAAGGAGGAGATCCGTGGCAGTCAACGTCGAACGGAACGGCCAGGCTACGGCCATGAAGAAGCACACGATTTCGCTCTACGTGAGCAACAAGCCCGGCGTCCTCATCCGGATCGCGCTCGTGTTCGCCCGCCGCGGCTTCAACATCGACAGTCTCGTCGTCTCGGCCGCCCACGACCCCTCTTTCTCGCGCATGACGGTCGTCGCGACGGGAAACGAGTCCACCTTCGACCAGATTCTCAAGCAGCTGAGCAAGCTCGTCGACGTCATCGAGGCGCGCGACGCGACGCTCGAGGACGTCGTGCAGCGGGAGCTCGCTCTCGTGAAGATCCTCGCGACGCCGGAGACTCGCGGGGAGGTGTTCCAGGTCGCGAACGCCTTCAAGAGCGACGTCGTCGACATCGGGGCGAACACGATTACCATCATGACGACCGGCAAACCGGCCAAGATGGACGCCATCAACAGCGTATTCGACAAGTACGGAGTCGTGGAGGTCGTCCGATCGGGCAAGCTCCTCATCGGACGCGGCGACTCCATCATGTAATAGGGGAAGGCAGCATGAGAAAGAATTTGCTCAACAAGATCTGGGAGCTTCACAAGGTCACGACGCTCGAATCGGGCCAGGATCAGCTCTTCGTCGGTCTCCACCTCGTTCACGAGGTCACCTCGCCGCAGGCCTTCCAGATGCTCGCCGATCGCGGGCTTTCGGTCCTCCACCCGGAGCTGACGTTCGCCACCGTCGATCACATCGTGCCCACCGCGAGCCAGCACCGTCCCTTCACCGACGGCATGGCCGAGGAGATGATCAAGGCGCTCGAGGAGAACACGCGGCGCCACGGCATCAAGTTCTTCGACTTGAAATCCCACAACCAGGGGATCGTGCACGTCATCGGCCCCGAGCTCGGCCTCACCCAGCCCGGGATGACCATCGCCTGCGGAGACTCGCACACCTCCACCCACGGCGCCTTCGGCGCGATCGCGTTCGGGATCGGCACGTCGCAGATCCGCGACGTGCTCGCGACCCAGACCATGGCGATCAGCCGGCCGAAGGTACGGAAGATCAACGTGTTCGGGGAGCGGCGGCCGGGAGTCTACGCGAAGGACATCATCCTCAAGATCATCGCCGAGCTCGGCGTGAACGGCGGAATCGGCTACGCCTACGAGTACTCGGGCGACGCGATCGGCAAGCTCTCGATGGAGGAGCGCATGACGATCTGCAACATGAGCATCGAGGGCGGCGCGCGGGTCGGCTACGTGAATCCCGACGAGACCACCTTCGCCTTCCTGAAGGGCAGGGACTACGCGCCGAAGGGAGCGGCCTTCGACCGCGCGGTCGCCTACTGGCGGGGCACCGCGTCGGATCCCGACGCTTCCTACGACGACGTATACGATCTCGACGTGAGCAACCTCGAGCCCATGGTCACGTGGGGCATCAACCCCGGGCAGGCGATCGGGGTGACCGAGCGGATCCCGGAGGTGGGCGAGCTCGCCCCCGAGTACCGCGAGGTGGCCGAGCGCGCCTACCAGCACATGGGCTTCGCGGGAGGCCAGCCGATCAAGGGCCAGAAGATCAACGTCGCGTTCCTCGGCTCGTGCACCAACTCCCGCCTGAGCGATCTCCGCGAGGCGGCGAAGATCGTGAAGGGCCACAAGGTCTCAAGCCACGTGAAGGCGCTCGTCGTGCCGGGCTCGATGCGCATCGCGAACCAGGCGGTCGCCGAGGGGCTGGACAAGATCTTCGAGGAGGCGGGCTTCGAGTGGCGCGGCGCGGGCTGCTCGATGTGTCTCGCGATGAATCCCGACAAGCTGAACGGGAGGGAGATCTGCGCGAGCTCCTCGAACCGCAACTTCATCGGCCGCCAGGGCTCCCCGACCGGCCGGACGCTCCTCATGAGCCCGGCGATGGTCGCCTCGGCGGCGATCGCGGGCGAGGTGGTCGACGTACGGGCGCTCGTCTGAGCGGCAGGGAGGAAACCATGAATCCTAGCAGCATCGCGAAGAAAAGCGGCCGCGGCATCGCGATCCGCGGCAACGACATCGACACCGACCGGATCATCCCGGCCCGCTACATGAAGGCGATCACCTTCGCGGGCCTCGGGAAGTACGCGTTCATCGACGAGCGGATGGACGAGAACGGCACCAAGAAGGGCCATCCCTTCGACGACCCGCGTTTCCAGGGCGCCTCCATCCTCGTCGCGAACAAGAACTTCGGCTGCGGCTCCTCCCGGGAGCACGCGCCGCAGGCGCTCCACGACTGGGGCATCCAGGGCATCGTCGGCGAATCCTTCGCCGAGATCTTCGCGGGGAACTGCACCGCGATGGGCGTCCCGATCGCCTGCGTGAGCGAAGCCGACGCGAGGGCGCTCGCCGACCTCATCGAGCTCGATCCCGCCGCCATCGTCACGATCGACGTCGAGCGGCAGAAGATCGCGACCGAGTCGAAGGGAGCGAGGCGGGAGCTCTCGGCGACGATTCCCTCCGCCTACCGGAACACCCTGCTCGACGGGACCTGGGACTCGACCGGATCGCTCCTCGCGAACCTCAAGGAGATCGAGGAGACCCGGGCGCGCATTCCCTACGTGAGGGCCTTCGCGGAGACATGAGAGAGGCCTACGCGCCGCGGGGGGTCCGGTCTTCGGGCGCCTTCTTCTCCGCGGGCTCCTGTCCTTGGCCGAAGAGCCCCTTGAGGAGCTCCGCCGCCTGCTTGCCGGCCTCCTCGACCGCGCTCCCGACGTCGCGGAGCTTGCCGACGAGGGGATCCCCCGAGCGCCGCGCCTCGTCGCGGTAGCTGTCCGCGGCCCGGCCGAAGGCCGCGCCCGCGTCCTCCGGCCTCCCCCCGCGACGCGGGTAGTCTCCTTCGAGGATCCGGCCGTACGCCCCCGAGTCGGTCCAGCTTTTGAGATCGGCGAGGCGGAGCACCGCGAAGGGGTGCGACTCGTCGAGCAGGTTCAGGAGCTTGTGCACGCTGTCGAGCACGTCCCCTCCCGACTCGTACTCCTTCGCCTGCGCGAGGAACTCCTCGAGGCTCATCTCGGCGGGGGAGGAGCCGCCCGCGGTCTTCATGAGCAGGGAGAAGGAAACCTCCCGGTCCTGGGTCGCGAGGAGTCCCGCTCGATCGGCGCTCAGCTCGCTTCGGCGGTCCCACTCCTTGAGCGCCGCGACGGCGCCCTCGAGCGCGAGCCTGCCGATCGGAAGCGCGCCGGCGGCAAGCTTCACGAGGAGGACAAGGAGCGTCTTGTACAGCACGTGGCCGCTCAGGACGTGGCCGAGCTCGTGCGCGATCACGCCGAGGAGCTCCTCGTCGGCGAGCTGCGCGACCGTCGCGCTGTTCAGCGAGATGAAGGGTCTCCTGACGCCGAGCGCCCCCGCGTTGAGCAGCGGGCTCTGGGCGACGTAGAGCTCGGGTACCTCGGGGGCGTCGAGGATCGCGCAGGCGTCGAGAAGCAGGCGGTGGACGCGCGGGAACTGCCGCTCGGTCACGCGCACCGACGTCGCGAGGGAGACGAGGCGGAGCGACTTCTCGCTTGTCAGGCCGAGGACGCCCGCGAGGAGCTCGTCGAGGAGGGGTATCTGCTTCAGGGCCGCGAGGGCCGCCGTGTCGGCGGGGTGCTCCCAGGCGAGCGGGCTCACGCCCGGGAAGGTCTTCTTCACCTGCTTCATGGACAGGAGCATAGAGCCGCCGCGGGCCGCTGTCCAGAGCGCCGGCTGTTCCGAAGCCCCGCCCGAGTGCTATACTGCCCGAGATCACCATGAAAGGACCGAAGCTCCCTCGACTCGCCGCGGCGCTTGCGATCGCGCTCGCCACGCTCCCGCCCTGGCCCCTCGCCGCGCACTCAGCCTTCGGCGGGACCTTGGACTTCCCGCGGCTTCTCCGCCTCGCCGAGCTCAACCGCTCGGTTCGCGTCGACTCCCCGGAGCGGATCAGACGGAAATGGGCCGGGGTGTACGACAAGGTGGCGGTCGTCGAGGTGAAAAGGACGAGGAACCGCTACGTCATCGGGACCGACGACGCGACGAGGACCGAGGACATCGCGATCCGCGGCACGACGAACTTCCGGAACCTCCTCTACGACATCCGCTTCGCGAAGAGATGGAATCCCGAGCTCGGCATCTTCACCCACCACGGCTTCGCGATGATGGCGAGCGCGCTCCACCGGAGCATCGTGCCGAGGCTCGAGCCCGGCTACTCGATCCGCATGTCGGGCCAGTCGCTCGGCGCCGCTGAGGCGCTCATCCTCGCGATGATGCTCTCCAAGGAAGGCTACCGGGTCGCCGAGGTGGTCACCTTCGGCCAGCCGAAGGTGACCGACGCCTACGGCGCGAGACGGTACGCCTACCTGCCCCTCACCCGCGTGGTGGACCAGAACGATCCGGTGCCGCTCCTCCCGCCGCCCGACTTCTTCTACCGGAGGAACCCCTACGTGCATTTCGGAAGGGAGATCATGCTCCTGCGGGGACCCTACTACTGCCTCGCGCCGCCGGGCACCCCCGAGCCGCGCCTGCCCCGGGGAACCCTCACGCTCGAGCGGCTCGCCGTGTTCGAGCGGGAGCACAGCATCCGAACCTACGTCCGGAACCTCAGGGGCAAGATCGGCCGGTCGATCGAGGTGCCGTTCTCGGAGCGCCTTCGCTACGTCGAGCCGCAGTACCGTTACTAGTCTTAAGAGGACGCGAAGAGCCGCGGATACTCGGCCCTGAAGCGGGCGAGGTACCCCCCATCGCCATGGTAGGCGGCGACGTCGGCGGGCGCGGGTCCCACCGGCTCGCCCGCCGGAAGGAGCGCGCGGCAGAGCTCTTCGACGGCGGGCCCCGCGCCGGTCTCCCTCTTCAGGGCGCTCGCGGCCGAGACGGCCGTGCCGAGCGCGGCTCCGACCCGCCCGATCGCCGCGACCGGCCGCTTCCAGAGCGCCGCGACGCGCCGCATGATCTGCGGGCTTTCGGTCGCGCCGCCGGTCACGAAGAGCGGCTCCCGGCTCTCCCGGGCGAAATGGCGGGAGTAGACGTACACCGCGGCAAGCGTCGAGTCGATGACGCCGCAGTAGTCGCCCTCAAGCGAGGGCTTCGCGTACCCGATCCTCGTCGGCTCGAAGGCGGGAGAGGAGGGAAGCGACTCGTGCTCGGGCTGCCAAAAAAAGAGACTCCCCCCCGGGCTCCCCGCGGCAAGCGCGCTCTCCGCCCGCGCGTACTCCTTCTTCGCGAGGCCGTGGAGCGCGCGCACGCGGTCCCAGGTCATCGCGCCGTTGGTCCGGCAGCCGAACATGAAGGGCCGGCCGACTCCGTCGTACATCGCGTTCGCGTAGCCCTCCCGATCCACGGTCGTTCCGTCGGTGGAGACCATGAACACGAAGCTCGTCCCGAGGCTTAGGAGATCGCCTGAAACGAGGACTTTCGTCTGCGGATTGTCTCCGGAGCCCGCGGCGACGAGGCAGTCGGGGGAGAAGCCGTACTTCGCGACGAAGTAGGCGGCGATCCTGCCGATCGAGCTGTCGGGCGCCGCGAGGGGCGGGAGCTTCGCGCGGAAGCCCGGCGCGCCTCCCTCGATGCCTCGCGCGGCCGCCTGGACGAGCTCCGGGGACCACTCCCGTTTCCGATAGTCCATGAGGGACATGCCCGAGCCGTTCCCGAAGTCGATCGGCGCGTCGGCTCTTCCCGCGAGCACCCCCGAGAGGAAGCTCGAGATGAGCTCCACGGTGCGCGTCCGCCGGAACGCGGCGGGGAACTCCTCGGCGACGCGCCGCATGACCGCGCCGGTGAATCTCAAGGGGGAGTCCGAGCCCGAGAGCTCGATCACGCGCTCGCGTCCGCCCGCTCCGCTCCTGATCGCGTCGGCTTGGCTCGCGGTGTTCGAGGTCCGCCAGATCGGCGCGGTTCCGTACGCGAAGCTTCCGCGCAAGAGGCTCGCCAAATCGCCCTCGATCGAGGAGGGAGAGCCGAGCGCGGCGAATCGCTCCGCGGCCTCGGCCGCGAGGTAGAGGTGGCCGTGCTGCTGGCCTGAGATATTGACGACGCGAACGGCGCCGAGCGGGAAGCCCGCCTTCGTCATGTCGGCGAACGCCGCGTCGAGCGACGCGAGGTAGACCTGCGGGGGCTGGTCGGCCTCCCCGGGCACTCGCGGCGGAACGAGGTACTCGCGATGGTCGATGCCGAAGGTGTTCAGCCGCTCGTCGCGCGCGTAGTCGAGGGAGAGCTCGAAGGCGACCTTCATGCTCTCGAGGTCGATCGCGACGGCGGTAAGGCTCTGGGTGCTCGAGTCGAGTCCGAGCGCGTATCCCTGCTGCGTTTTTGCCACGTTCCTCGCCCCCTTGTAGGCCGGGATTATAGAGCAAGCGGCCCGATGGGTCCACCGGAGCAGGTACCAGCGGGACCGCGCTCGCCTCGAGACGCGAGAGGACTATGATCCCGGCCCGGGCCGGGGTACAATCCGAGGCGCGGCGCATCCCGCAAGCGGCGGGAAAGGAGCGTGCAGGCGTGCGTGTGGCGTTTATCGGGCTCGGAATCATGGGCAGCCGCATGGCGGCGAACCTTCAGAAGCGGTACGGGGATCTCACGGTCTACAACCGGACCCGCGGCAAAGCCGACGCGCTCGCCGCCGGGGGCGCGCGCGTCGCCGAAAGCCCCGCCGAGGCGGCCTCAGGCGCCGACGCGCTCTTCACCATGCTCTCGACGCCCGAGGCCGTTCGCGAGACGGCGCTCGGGCCGGGGGGCTTCCTCGACCCTATGAGGTCGGGCTCCCTGTGGATCGACGCGAGCACGGTGGACCCGGCCTTTTCCCGGGAGATGGCGGACCACGCGCGCCGCCGCGTGGGTGCGCTTCGTCGACGCGCCGGCCGCGGGAACCAAGCAGCCTGCCGAGCGCGGCGAGCTGCTCTTCTTCGCGGGCGGCGAGGAACGCGACGTCGCCGAGGCCACGCCGCTCCTCGAGGCGATGGGACGGAAGGTCATCCGGGTGGGCGGCTGCGGCATGGGAAGCTCCCTCAAGATGGTGAACAACCTGCTCCTCGCCCAGGCGATGGTCGCCTTCTCCGAGGCGGTCGGGCTCGGCGAGGCGCTCGGCATACCGCGCGCCTCGCTCCTCGACACCCTCATCGGATCGAGCGTGGTCGCCCCCTACCTCTCGGGAAAGCGCGGGAAGTTCGAGGAGGGCGCCTACGACGCCGACTTTCCCCTCCGCTGGATGCGCAAGGACCTCGCGCTCGCCGCGCGGAGCGCCGGGGAGACCGGAGCCGTTCTCCTCTCGGGGAGCGTCGCGAAGGAGCTCTTCGCGGAGGCGGTCAAGCGCGGGCTCGGCGACGAGGACTTCTCCGCGATCTTCAAGCTCCTCGCGGGGTAGCGCCTCGAGCTATCCGAGCTCCTGCACGATCTTCGCGATCTCGGTGAACTCCGCGTCCGCCTTGAAGGTCTGCGCGCCGGACCCCGTCGCCTTCTTCCCCTGGACGGCGATCCGGCTCGACCGGTCGATCTCCACCTGCTCGACTCCGCCCGACAGCTTGTCCCGGTCGTACTCCGCGACGAGCGAGCCGTAGGAAAGCGTCCGCTCCTCGCCGGCCTGGATCTCGACGGTCGTCGGCGCTCCGAGCAGCTCGGGGTGCTCGAGGGAGTAGGCGAGGCCGTTCGCGTAGGCTCCCACCGCGTTCTCCGTGCCGAGGCAAAAGGTGAGGTCCGTGCCGCCCGGGGCCTGCGCCCACGGGGTGAAGCGCCGGCCGCCGTACTGCAGCCAGAGGTCGTTGAAGGTGAGAACGATGTCGCTCGGGGCGTCGGCGGCCGGCCCCTTGAAGAAGCAGAGGTAGACGGCGCCGAGATTCGGGTTCACGACGCTGCTCCAGCCCAGGCGCGCCTTCTTGGGAACCGGTCCCGTGATGAAATCGGTGTAGCCGATCATCCCCGGGACGATCCGCGCGTTGATCTTGCGGCCGTTCCGGAGCGGCGCTCGCTCGAGGTTGTCGAACTGGGCGCCCGGCGCGAGGTGGCCGGTCGAATCGAATTCCCCCGGCGACGGCGCCGTGGCATACTCCCTTGCCGAGAGATCGATCAGGCAGCTGGAATCGAGGAACGGCGCTGACAGCGTATTGTGCCAGGCCGCGTTCACGCGGTAGCCGGCGCCGCCGCTGTTCTTCACCTTGATCACCGAGTAGTGGACGGGATGGTCGGGGAGCACGATGTCGTACTTTCTATACGAGAGGTCGCGCGGCTTGAAGCCCCGAAGCGTCGAGATCGAGAAGGCGGCGCGGCCCGGCAGAACCCCGCTTCGCTCGAAGCGCCAGAGCTCGTTCGCCGTCGGTCCGTGCGTCTCGAACTTGACGCCGTAGGCGCGGCACGGCTGGCCGAAGGAGGGGATGCAGGGGAAGTTCCCCGCGATTCCGTAGAGAATGTTCGCCCCCCAGAAGCCCCCGTGGGCGCTCTTCGAGAAGGGCCTCCCCGAGTTCCCCCGGAATTGGGGCACCCAGTGGGCATTCAGGTAGCCGTCGACGTGTTTGTAGCTGAGCTCGGGGACCATCGCCCCCCTGTCCTCGACGGCGACCCGTACCGCCCCGTTCGACAGCCAGGTCGCGTTTCGGTTGCCGATATTCTTCACGCGCTTCGCATCGAGCTCCACAATTTTCTCCTTTTCGAACAATATCTCGCAGTATAGCACACCTCTCGACGGCGTCATGTAGAGAAATTACACACGCGGACGTCGAGCCCGCCCTGTCCGATGTGGCGGGTCCTCGTCCGAAGCGGGCGCGCTCGGGCGAGGAAGGCCCTCCAGGTCGCCTCGTCCGGGCAGAGGATGCAGCCCGAGAGGCCGCCCCCCGAGCGCGCCAGGGACGCGCCGAGCCGCGCGCACTCGCCCGAGATCCTCTCGTAGAGGAGACGAGCGGAGGCGACGCGGAGCCTGCGACCGTAGGGAGGATTGAGGGGAAGGAGCACCCGCCGCGCCGACTCAGGCAGGAGCTCGCGCCACGCGGTCGCGAAGGCGTCGGAGCGGAGGAAACGGACGCCGCATGGCGTCCCCTCCGACCAGCCGAGCGCCCCGCGAAAGGAGTCCCAGTTCGCCCGCGCGCTCTCGATCGAGGCCAGGCTCCCGTCGACGAGGAGAGCGCCGAGGCGGACGGGCTCGACGCGAGCGGCGAGATCGCCGAGAAGCCGCCGCTTCGCGTGCGCGAAGGACGGGGGAGCGCCGAAGGCGAAGCGCTCGAAGGCATAGGGCCTGCCGAAGGCGAGGGGCGGGACGTCGAGCAGCGCGATGAGGCCCTCGAAGAGAAAGGTTCCCGTGCCGCAGAAGGGAAGGAGGAGGAAGTCGGGCTCCCAGGGCGCGAGCTCGCGCGTCCAGCGAAGCGCCGCCTGGGCGAGATCCTCCCTGAGCGGGGCGCTCGCCTGAAGGGCCGTCCGGTAGCCGCGCTTCCAGAGGGGGGCGCCCGCGAGGGAAACGTCGACGCTCACCCGGTCGCGGACGATCGCAAGGCGCACGCGCCCCGAATCCATGCCCTCGCTGGCTTCCGAGCGCACGCCGGAGGCGGCGAGCGCGAGGGACGCCCGCTCCAGGATCAGGCCGCGGTGGTAGAGCGCGCTGTCGTGGGACTCGGCGGCGAGCTCGACGGCCGCGCCCGGCGCGAAGAAGGCCGGCCATGGAGTCCGGAGGAGGAGGGCGTCGAGCTCCTCGACGTTGCGCGCGGTCCCCGCCGCGATCTCGAGCCTGAGGTCGTGAACGGTGGTGGCGCGGCCCGCGAGCTCGACGACCCCGCGGTAGTCCGCTCTCCTGAGAGCGAGCCGACCGGAGCGGGAGGCCATCGCGCCCGCCGACGGCCCCGAGACGAGCCGGGAGGAGAGGAGGGCGACCTCGGCGCGCGCCGTCTCGGCAAGACCGGGTCCGACGTCGAGCGTCACCGCCTGCGGGGCTCCGTAGACGTGCCGTCTCACGTAGCGGGCGAGGTTCATGCCGGGATGGTGGCACGCCGCGGAGTGAGCGGGCAAGGGCCTCGAAGCGGTTACCGCGCGCGCCGAATCGTGATAAGATTCGGACAATCTCATTCCTTGCCGAGGCAATCCCGTGGGTAAAGCGCGCATTTTGATCGTGGAGAACGAAGACCTCGTGGCCCAGTCGCTCAACTCCTATCTCGCCCGTACCGGCTACGAGGTCACCGGAACCGTCGCCACCGGAGAGGAGGCGGTCGACCAGATCTCGGAGGTCGAGCCCGATCTCGTCATCATGGACATCCGCCTCGGCGGAAAGCTCAGCGGGATCGACGCCGCCGGGCTGATCAAGGACTCCTCCTCGGTGCCCATCATCTATCTCACCGCCTACGCGGACCCGGAGACCCTCGAGAAGGCCGGGAGGACCGAGCCGTTCGGCTACGTGCTCAAGCCGTTCGACGGGATGGCGCTGCAGGCCACGATCGAGATGGCGCTTCGAAAGTCGGAGGCGCAGAACGAGCTCAAGCGGACGAAGGAGCAGATGTCGTCCATCCTCCAGTCGGTCGGCGACGGCATCGTGGTCACCGGCGTCAACGGCGTCGTCGAGTACATCAACACGACGGCCACCCGTCTCCTGCAGCTGACCGGTCCGCTCGCGCTCTCGAAATCGATCTTCAAGCTGCTGAAGATCGCCGACGCGAAAAGCGGCGAGCAGGTCGCGCTCCACGTCGACCGGGTGCTCGTCGAGGGCGAGAGCGTCGACCTTCCGAACTGCGTCGTCTCGACGCCGGGCGGCGCGACGCTCGACGTCGACATCAACCTCGAGCCGCATCGGGACGTCTCCGGCGCGATTCGCGGCATCGTCTTCGCGTTCCGCGACGCCTCGCAGCGGAAGCGGATCGGCGAGCTCGTGGACAAGGAGCTCATGACCGCGACGAGCCTCCACAAGAGCCTCCTTCCGCCGGACGGAGCGTCCGTGAGGAACCTCGTCTCGAGCGGCTTCGTCGTGAGCGCCTCCTTCGGCGCGGGGGACGTCTACAACTTCTTCAGGATCGACGACGAGCGGGCGGGCTTCTACATGGTCGACGTCATGGGGCACGGCATCAGCGCGACGTCGATGGCGCTCCTCCTGAGCAGGCTCCTCGCTCCGGATCCCGCGCGAGGCGGGCGCATGGCCTTCCTCGACGCCGACCCCGGCTCGCCGCTCGAGGTGGTGACGCGGCTCAACGACCTCTTCCACTCAAGCGCCGGACAGACCTTCTTCACGATCTGCTACGGAGTCTTCGAATTTCCGACGAGCACGCTGAAGCTCGTGCGCGCCGGGCATCCCTACCCGGTCCTCCTCAAGGCCGGGCTCGCGCCGTCGGAGATCCTCTCGGGCGGCTACGCCGTGGGCATCTCGAGCGTCTTCGACGTGCCGGCGGTGGAGGTCGCTCTGGACCTCGACGACCGGCTCTTCATCTACTCCGACGGGCTCGTCGATTGCGCCGACAACAAGTCCGAGAGCTACTCGAAGGAGCGCCTCACGAGGATGATCGCGTCGACCGCGGACCTCCCGCTCGGGGAGGCCGTCGCGCGCATTCGGAGGAACGTGGTTGAGTGGCGCGGCAAGGGATCGTTCGACGACGACATGACGCTTTTCGCGATCCAGCTCACGGCGACCTCCGGCTTCAAGCCCGTCGACGAGGCTCCCGGTCCCGCACGCGAGCCCTGAAAGCTCCGAGAGCCGGATCAGCCCGCCCTTCCCACGTGGAAGATGGTCCTGATCGCGGTATCGAGGACGACGCCGACCACGTAGAGGCCTCCGAAGCGGCGGGTAAAGCGGAATACGGATCCCACGTACCAGAGCGGCCAGCGGTCCGCGGGGTACCACTCGGGCCGCTCGGCCGGGGCCGGCTTGAGGTACATCGGCAGAACCGTCTTGAAGAAGCCGGGGAGCGCGACGGCGATGACGACCATCACGGGCGTGAAGTAGCCGATCGCGACGAGGTAGGCCGTCACGAGGTACTGGAGCGCGATCATCGCGATCGTCGCCGCCCTCGCCGGGACCGTCCCGATGACGACCGGCAGGGTGTGAACGCCCGCGGAGCGGTCCATGTCGATCTTGTCGATGTGCTTGCCGAAAAGCGTCGCGGAGACTCCGAGCGCGAAGGGCAGGCTCGCGACCACGACGTTCCAGTCCCACGCTCCGGTGAGCACGTAGTAGCCGCCGCCGACGACGAGGGGACCGTAGACGATCATGAGCGCGAGCTCGCCGAGCGCGAAATACTTCAGGGGATAGGTGTAGAACACGACGAAGAACGCCCCGGCGGCCATGAGGGGCAGCGTCACGCCTCCCCGGTAGAAGACTAGGACGACGCCGCAGGCGAGGGCGACCACGCCGTTCGCCGCCGCGAAGGCGAACTGCCGGCCCGCGGTCATGAAGCCCCGCTCAAGCGGCTGGGGACCGTACTGGTCGCGGAAATAGTTACCCTTGTCGATCCCCCGCTTGTAGTCGATCAAGTCGTTCAGAATGTTGTTCGTGGCGTGAGCGAGCACGAGCCCGACGGCCATCACGACCCAGATGAGAATGCTGAAGCCGCCGACGCGAAAAGCGAGGAGTCCGGCGACCAGCACCCCGATGATCGTGAGGACGATCGCCGCGAACCTCGTCGAGATCAGCCAGCGCGAGACGAGATCGAGACCCTTCCACTCGGCGTCCTCGATTCGAGGCATGACGGTCACTGCCTGCTTCCACATGGCGAAGCTTACTTTCATGGCGATCCTCCGGCCGCCTTTCTACACGATTTGCGCGCGGTTGGCAATCGTTGCGCGGCTC
>JASHNV010000110.1 GCA_030041455.1 Spirochaetia bacterium | reverse complement strand
CCTCGTGCCGTGCCGCCTTCGAGCGCCGAGATCGGCATCACCGGGCTTTCCGGAGCGTCTCGAAGAATGTGCGCCTTCCCCTGAGGAAACATGACGAGATCGCCTGAGGCGGGCCGGCGCACGAGACGCCCGCGCGGGCCGATCACCTCAGCGACGCACGATCCCGACGCGACGACGTAGAAGGGCGACGAGCCTTTCCGCTCCGGCGCTTCGAAGCCCCATGGCGCGTTCAACGACGCGTCGAACGTGAGGCTTCCTCGAAGCCCCATCGCGCCGAGCGTATCGGACAGGATGTCCATCTCCTCGCTCGCCTCCGCTTGGGCATTCTCTGAACGATTAAACATAAAAATAACCTAATCAATTATTCTCCATTCGGCAACGTTTTTGCACCTTTGTCCGCGAGACCCACCCGAGCGGTGAGGGTCATGGAGGAAACCATGAATGCGACACAGGAGAAACCGAGGCTCGACGACGGCACCGAAGCGAGTCCGCCTCGGCTCGACGACGCGGCGCTCGATCTGATCTTTCGGGAAGCACGCAGCTTCTCGTTCTGGCAGGCGCGTCCGGTCGAGGAGACCCTGATCCGCGAGATCTACGAGCTCGTCAAACTCGGCCCCACGAGCGCCAACACCTCCCCGGCGCGCTTTCTTTTTTTGGCTTCCGAGGAGGCAAAGGCGCGGCTCGTGCCCCTGATGCCCGAGCAGAATCGGGAAAAGACGAGAACGGCGCCGCTCGTCGCGCTCGTCGCCTACGACCTCGCGTTCTTCGAGAAGTTGGACAAGCTCGTGCCCTACCGCGACTTGAAGCCGTGGTTCGCGGATAATCGGGCTTTCGCCGAGCGGACCGCCATGCAGAGCGGCACCCTCCAGGGCGCCTATCTCATGATCGCGGCCCGCTCCCTCGGCCTCGACTGCGGTCCGATGCTCGGCGACGCCGACCGGATCGACGCCGAGTTCTTCCCGGGAAGCACGTGGCGCGTGAACTTCGTGTGCGCGCTCGGCTACGGGCGACGGGAGAGGCTCTTTCCCCGACTGCCGAGGCTTGACTTCGACGAAGCCGCGAGGATTCTCTAGCGCCTGCTCCCCGTTCTGGCGTGAAGGGCGCCGCCCCGTCGCGTTTCGAAAACGGTCGCGGAGAGCGGCGCGACGCTCTCCGCCTGGGCGCGCCTCCAGGGACGTTCCGTTCGAGCTGTTTCGGACCCGGCGCCCGGCTCCTCGCTCCCGGCAACCGAACGGCGCCGTGCGGCGGAATCCCCCGCGCTTCCGCCGGTTCCGGAAGCGGCTCCGCCGCGAGCCGCGCCTGAACGCCGCAGGGCGTTTGCCTCGCCTCGCGAGACGCTCTATGATGACGGTCCGGAGCGGTCCGGTCGCCGCGCCAGGACCAACGGGAGGGAAAAGTGAACGCATCCATCGTCGCGGCCATCCGCGCGGACCGGACGTTGTCCCGGCACGCCCCGTCCGTGGCGTACGTCCTCTCGGGAGGCGCCGCGCAGGGCTTCTGTCATCTCGGCATGATCGAGAGGATCGAGGACCGGGGCATCTATCCGGATCTCGTCGTCGGCACTTCGGCTGGCGCGCTGCTCGGCGCGCTCTATTGCCACTTCGCGAGCGTCGAGGGCGCGCTCAGGCGGGTCGAGGAGGTGGTCGCCACCCCGGAATTCCAGGCGTTCGAACGGTCCTACCTCGCCGGGGCGTCCGGGGCGGTCCCGGACCTCGGAAGCCTGCTTCAGAGCCTGCTCCGGGGCTTCGCAGGCGGCCTTCGGGCGGGGCTCCATCTCGGAAGGGCGCTCTTCGCCTCGGCGATCGTGAGCGAGCGGGACGCCGCCGGGATCTTCGCGCGGATCTTCGAAGGGATCACGGTCGAGACCTTGAGGCGCCCCTTCGCCGCCGTCGCGGTCGACCTCGCCGCGGGCGAGCCGGTGGTCTTCGCTTCGGGCGCCGCGCCGCAGGCCGGCGCCAACGTCCGGCCGATCGCGCCGGGCGACGGCCTCATGAGGGCGGTCATGGCCTCCTCGGCGATCCCGTTCATCTTTCCGCCGGTCGACGTTCAAGGCCGCGCGCACGTGGACGGCGGCGTCATGGCGAACCTCCCCGCGCGGGAGGCGCGCCGTCTCGCTCGCGGGGAGGCGTTCCTCGCGGGGTTCGACGTGAGCGAGCCCGTCGAGCGGAGCGAGGCGCCGCTTTCGGCCGCCGAGCTCGCTTTCAGGCTCTTCGACCTCTCGGCGAGAAGCAAGCAGGCGGCGGACCGAGAGCTCCTCGACGTCGTCTTTCGCCCGGTCGAGAGCGCCCACCCGTGGTCGTCGTTCGCAGACTACCGGAAGTTCCTCGCCATCGGCAGGGGCTACGTTACCGACCGGAGGATCCTCGCCTTCGAGGAGGCCTACCTCGAGAAGTGCCGCGTTTCGATCGGCCGGCTGCGCTTCGTCGCGAGGCTCAGGCTCGAGGCGAGGCTCAAGGGTCTCGTGTCGCGGCTCGATCCAGGGTAGTCCCCGATCGGGTGCGGCGCGCCCGAACGGAGCTCCGCCGCACGGCTTCACGCACAAGAGCTCCGTTTCCCGCTACCGCACCGTGGTGCGCTCGATGACGCGCTCCAAGTCCCCGGCCTCGATCCAGCCGGGCTTGACGTTCAGGCAGTTCGCCGTGCCCATGGCCGCTCCGAGCCTCACCGCCTCCGCGATGTCGCAGGCGTCGGGGAACGCGCGCTCCTTGGCGCCTGCGAGCTGATCCATGACGCTTGAGACGACCCCGGCGGTGAAGGAATCCCCGCTCCCGATGGTGTTGACCGGCTCAACCCTAGGAGGGGTGGCGGCCACCGAGCGTCGTCCGTCGAAGCCCTCGGCGCCGTCCGGCCCGCGGGTGACGATGACCCAGCGGACGCCGAAGCGATCCATGAGCGCCCGGCAGGCGTCGGCCCGCTCGCCGACCGAAGACACGGGTAGCTCCGAGAGCTCGGCGAGTTCGAAGCCGTTGATCTTGAGGATCTCGGGGGAGGCCGAGAGGGCGAGCCTGCCGTGCTCCCGGTAGGAGTCGAGGAGCACCGGGAGCCGCCGCTCGTGCGCCGAGCGCGCGAAGCGCAGGTAGCAGTCCTGAGTCTCGCCGGCGACGGCCGTCCCCGCGATGACGAGAAAGTCCGCCTCGCCTAGCCGCCGGTCGAAGGCCGCCTGAAACGCCTCGCGCTCGGCCGTGTCGATCTCGGGGCCGGGCTCCACGAGCTCGGTGATCGCGCCCGACTCCTCGATGAGGGTGGTGCAGACCCGGGTCTCGCCCGCGACCACGGTGAAGTCCGCCGGGATCCCGTCCCGCGAGCAGGCCTCCGTGAACTTTCGCCCGTTCGGCCCGCCCGCGTAGGCGAGGAGGAGCCCCGCCTTCCCGAGGCGCTTGAGCGCGCGGACCGTGTTGGCGCCCTTGCCGGCCGCCGACGCGAAGACGCTCGAGATCCGGTTCACGGCGCCCGTTCGGAGCGATCGAAGGGTGTAGCTGTTCTGCCAGGTGCTGTTCTGCCCGACCACGAGAACCATCGGCCACTCTATCACGCCCCTCGGGTTCCCGGAAAGGTTCGCTCATGGTACGATCGCGCGCGTGGCGCACTGGGTTCTTGGACTTACGATCTTCGCGACGACCATGGCGGCGATCCTCATCAGGCCATGGGGCGTTTCCGAGGCGTTGGCCGCGCTCGCCGGCGCGGTTCTCATGGTCGCGACCGGCTGCCTTCCTCCCGCCGAGCTCGTCGGGCTCCTCGCCGGTCAGTGGAACGTCTACGGCTTCTTTCTCGGTCTCATGGTCATTACCGCCTTCGCCGAGCAGGCGGGCGTCTTCGAGGCGCTGACCTCCTGGATTGCCCGCCGCGCGGCTCCGTCGGCGAGGAGACTCTACGCGGGGATATTCCTCGCGGGGGCGGGGGTCACCGCGTTCCTCTCGAACGACGCCACCGCGCTCATCCTCACGCCGGCGGTCTACGCGCTCGCCGTGAGACTGAGACTTCCGGTCCTGCCGTTCATGTACGGCTGCACGTTCGTCGCCGACGGCGCGTCGTTCCTGCTCCCGTTCAGCAACCCCATCAATCTCTTCCTCGTGGACCGATTTCGCCTGTCGCTCGGCGGCTTCCTCGGCCATTTGCTGCTTCCGAGCCTCTTCAGCATAGGCTTCAATCTGGCGCTCTTCCTCGTCGTTTTTCGCAAGCAGCTTGGCGTCGAGTACCTGGTCTCGGATCTCCCGCCGCAAAAGAGGGTCTCCGACCGGTTTTTCCGCTCCGCGCTCGTCGTGCTCTGCGCGACCGGCGGCGCCTACCTTCTCGCCTCCCTTCTCGGAGCGCCGCTCTCCGTCGTGGCGCTCGGCGGAGCGGTCGGGCTCGGAGCCCTGGCGCTTCGCTACGGAGTGCTCGACGTGAAGCTGCTCCTCCGCGAGATCTCCTGGTCGCTGTTCGTCTTCATCACGGCGATGTTCGTGGTCATCAAGGCGGTCGAGGACCTCGGCATCACCCGGACGCTCGGAGCGCTCCTCGCGCGCTCGGCAGGCTCCTCGCCGTTCCTTTCCGCGCTCCTCACCGCGTCGCTTGCCGCCTTCGGCGCGAATCTCTTGAACAACGTGCCGATGGCGCTCCTCATGACGTCCGGGCTCCGACAGCTCGGCCCGTCTCCCCACGCGGGGCTCCTCTACGCGGCGATCGTCGGGGTCGATATCGGCCCCAATCTCACGACCGTCGGCTCCCTCGCGACGATCGTGTGGATGTTCATGCTCAGGAAGCGGGGGGTGGAAGTCACGTCGCTCGCCTACTTCAAGCTCGGCGTTCTCGTGGTGCCCGCCGTTCTCCTTGCCGCCTCGGCGCTGATCTGGATCGGGGTATAGAATATCAAAGGAGGGAAGCATGCGTGTCATGTGCGCGATCGGAAGGCGCGGCGGGCCGTCGCTCATCGACGCGATCTCCGCGCTGCTCGACCGGGACGACCCGGTTCTCCTCGTTCACGTCGTCGACTCAGGCCCGCGCAGGGGTCTTGAAGGCTTCCTCGGCGGGCCGGCGAGCCACGGCCCCCGCGCGCACGTGCGCTCCGAGGAGCTCCTCGACGCGACCGAGGCGGAGGCTGCGGAGCGGATCCTCGCCGAGGCGCGGTCGCGCGCCGAGCGCCTCGGCGTCTCCTGCGAGGTCGAGGTCCTCCGCGGCGCTCCGGAGCGCGAAATCCTCCGGAGCGCCGCGGCGCGCTCGCCCGATCTCCTCGTCATCGGCCGCGCTGAGGGGCCTCCGCCGATCGACGCACCGAGGAGTCCCGGGGCCGAGCCGGGGCGTCTCGGCCGCGTGGCGCGTTTCGTCGTCGACCACGCGGCGTGGAGGCTCCTCCTCGTTCCGCTCGCGCGAGACTCCTGAGCGGCCTCGTCTCGCGACAGGCGCTTCCGCCCGCCTTCAGGCGTTTCGCTCGGCGATGAGCCTCAGGCCGTCGAGGGTCAGCCACGGCTCGAAATCGCCGAGGCAATCCGTGAGAGGCAGGAAGGAGCGGGCGAGATCTCCGGTGGTGACCACGCTCGCCGCCCCGCCGAGCTCCGCGCGGAACCTTCCGACGAGCCCCTCGATGAGCCCGACGTAGCCGAAGACGATGCCCGACTGAAGCGAGTGGATCGTGTTTTTGCCGATCGCCGCCGGAGGCGGAGCGTACTCGACGAGGCGAAGCTGCGCCGTGCTGCGCACGAGCGCTTCCGCCGCGGCTTGCGGCCCCGGAGCGATGGCGCATCCGAGGAAGTCCCCCGAGGCGTTCACCGCGGAGAAGGTGAGGGCGGTCCCGAAGGCGACGACGACGCAGTCGCTCTTGACCCGCTCGTGCGCCGCGGCCGCGTTCACGACGATGTCCGCCCCGACCTCGACGGGATTGTCGGTGCGGATGCGGATGCCGCTTCGAACCCCCGGGCCGACGACGAGCGGCGGCCTGCCGATCGCCTCGGCGAGCATCTCGGCGAGCGTCGCGGCGAGGGGCGGGACCACGCTGCTCATGACCGCGACGTCGACCTCGTCGAGCCGCACGCCGATCCGCTCGAGGAGGTGGCCGAAGGTGAGGCTGTACTCGTCGGGCGTCTTGCCGCGCTCGCTGCTCACGCGAAAGCGGCGCGCCCACGCGCCGTCCCGATGGACGCCGAACTTGATGTTGGAGTTGCCGATGTCAAGCGCGAGTATCATGGCTTCCCCGCTACTCGAGCCGCGCGCCCCGCCTGCGCCCGTACTCGATCCGCTTCCACGCGGCGACCACCGCGAGCACGAGAATCGCGTTCGCCGCGGCTTCCGGAAGGCCGTTCACGATCGCGATGCCTCCGAGGACGGCCCAGGAGGCGAGCTTGAACAGCCCGATGACGCCGAGGACGAGCACCGTGTTCGTGAGGCTGCCCCCGATGCCGGCCAGGACGAGGGCGACCGGAACGCCGAGACGCTCGATCGCCCGGTAGACGAGCCACGCGATCGGACCGATGAGGAGGCGGGGAAGGACCGAGACGAGCGGATTGAGGAAGAGCGCGTCGGTGGGGCCGACCGGCCCGAAGAGGCCGGCGGCGTGGAGGAAGGAGAAGCCGCCGAACAGAAATCCGACGACGAGGCCGACCACCGGGCCTTCGATGACGGCGCCGATCACGACGGGGCTCGTCATGATGGTGATCGAGGCGCCTGAAAACCACGGGATGAAGCCGAGGGGGGTGGCGCCGAGCAGGATTGCGACCGCGCCGAGCGCGCCGGCGACGGCGATTTTTCGTGCGTTCATTCATGACTCCTTTAGAGCGCGAGGCTCCTGAGCAGGCTGTCGACGTTTCGAAAGGGATCGAGCAGGACGAGCGGAACGAGAAGGAGCGAGACCGCCGGAACGAGAACATCGGCCGGGCGAACGGGATGCACGGCGAGTCGGGTGTGGGTTCCTCCGCTTGAGTAGCCGCGCGCCTCCATGGCCCGCGCAAGGTTCTCGGCGTGGCGGAGCGCGAGCACCATGAGGGGAACGAGGAGCGGGAGGAACGCGCGCACCGCTCGGATGAGGCCGAGCCCCCGCGGCCTGAAGTCCAAGCCCCGGGCGGCCTGGCTTTTCCGAAGGCGCTCCGCCTCTTCTCCGAGAAGCGGGATGAAGTAGAGCGCGATCGTGATCGCGAGGGAGAAGGCGCGGGAGGGAAAGCCGAGGCGGGCGAAGGGCGCGCTCAACGACTCCGTCGCGTAGGCGAGATCGGAAAGGCGGCTCGTCGCCGCCCAAAGGCCGAGGAGGAGGACGAGGTCCGCGTAGCGGAGGAGCGTCGCGACGCATGAGGCGAGCTCGCCTCCGAAAAGGACGACGGGACCGAGCGGAAGGCGCGCGCCCCAGCGGACCGACGGGACGCCGACGGACTGGATCGCGACGAGGAGGAGGAGAAACGGCGCGAGGGCGAGGAGCGTCCGGTAGGCCGACGGAAGCGCGGAGGGCGCCCAGGAGAGGAGCGCGACGTTGAGGAGGAGGAAGAGCGCGGCAAGCTCGGAAGGCGGAGGGGCGACGATCGCCGCCGCGAGGAGCCCGGCGAGCGCGAGAGCCTTGGCGGCCGGATGGAGCAGGTGGAGGAGCGAGCGCCCCGGCCGGTAGCGCGCGAGGCCGAAAGCTCCCGCGCCGTCAAACGGCGGCATTCTTCCCCCGCTTCGTCCCCCCGCCTGCGCGGGGCGCGAAAAGGTCCATGAGCGCGCTCTCAAGCTCCTCCGCGCCGAGCGCGACGGCCGGAAGCGGAAGTCCCGCGGCGCGAAGCTGCGCGAGGAGCCTGGCCGGCGCCGGCGCCTCAAGGCCGAGGTCCTCGAGCGCCTCGGGCCTGCCGAAGAGCTCGCGCGCCGCGCCGTCGAACGCGACGCGCCCTTCCGAGAGCGCGACGGCGCGATCCGCGACGCGCGCCGCCTCCTCCATCTCGTGGGTCGAGAGCACGAGCGCGGTCCCCTCGGCGCGGAGCCGCTCGAGGAGGCCGAGGATCTCCTCGGCGCCCTCCGGGTCGAGCCCCGACGTCGGCTCGTCGAGGAGGAGCACGGCGGGCCGCAGCGCGATCACGCCCGCGATCGCGACCTTCCGCTGCTCGCCGCCGCTCAGCGCGAAGGTGAGCCGGTCCTTGTACGGCTCGAAGGGAAGGCCGACGCACTCCATCGCCCAGCGCACGCGCTCGGTGAGGCGCTTGCCGGAGAGACCCTGCAGCCGCGGACCGTAGGCGATCTCGTCGCCGACGTACTGCTCGAAGAGCTGCTCCTCCGGGCTCTGGAAGACAAGTCCGATCCTCCGCCTGATCGGCGCGAGGTCTCGAGTATCCGGGGTGATCGGCACGCCGTCGACGCGAAGGCCTCCGCGGGCGGGAAGGATGAGCGCGTTCAGGTGCTGAAGGAGCGTCGATTTCCCGGAGCCGGTGGCTCCGATGAGAGCGATCGCCTCCCCGCCGCGAACGGCGAGGGAGACGTCGCGAAGCGAGGGGATCTCCCCGCGAAGCCCTCGCGAGTCGCCGTAGGCGTGGCTCACCGTCTCGAGCTCGACGATCGGCCGGCCAGTCGCCGGCCTCCATCGCGCCGCGCGCCCCGCGGCGGCGCTCGCCTGGTCGATCGGGCCCGCCGGGATCGAGCGCGCGAGGGCCACGAGCTCGCGGCCGAGCGAGCCCACGTCGAGATGGAGCGAGACGGGGAGCCGGGCCGAGAGGCGCCGCGAAATCTCGAAGGCGGCCGGCGGCCTGAGGCCCCAGCGCGGGAGCTCCTCGCGCTCGAAGACCTCGCGGGGAGAGGCGTCGGCCGCGACGCGCCCCCGATCGAGCACGACGAGTCGCGAGGCGCGCGCGGCGAGCTCCATGCGGTGGGTGACGTGGACCAAGGTGACGCCGGCGTCGTTGAGCTCGGCGAGGAGCTCGACGACGGAGGAGCGGCCCGAGGGATCGAGCATCGCCGTCGCCTCGTCGAGCACGAGGCACTCGGGCTCCATCGCAAGGGCGCCCGCGATCGCGAGGCGCTGCTTCTGGCCCCCCGAAAGCTCGTGAGGCGAGCGCTCTCGAAGCTCCCGGAGGCCCGCGCGTCGGAGCGCCTCGTCGACCCGCCGCCTGATCTCGGGGCGGGGCAGGCCGAGGTTCTCAGGCCCGAAGGCCGCGTCCTCCTCCACGCTGATGCCCACGACCTGATCCTCGGGCTTCTGGAACACGAGCGCGACCATGTGCCGGATCGGCGCGAGGCTCCCGGCGAGGCGGGTGTCGAGGCCGGCCACTTCGACCCTCCCGGCGCTCGGGACGAGGAGCCCGTTCAAATGGAGGGCGAGGGTGGTTTTTCCGGAGCCGTTCGCGCCCACGATCGCGACGTACTCGCCTCGCTCGATGCGCAAGGAGAGCCCGTTCAAGGCGCCGCCGTCGGCGCCGGGGTAGGAGTACTGTGCCTCGACGACGTCAATGAAGGGCAAAGGCCCTTCTTCGCGCGGAACCGACGAAGCGAAAGCAGGAAAGGCGGGAAGCGTTCAACGTCTCGGTCGCGCTGGATCCAAGCGTTCTCACGAGCCCTAAGGTAGCGCCTGAGCCGCCTGAGCGTCAACCCGCGCGACGCCCTCGTATCTAAAGGCCGAGGGCTGCCCGGGCCCTTGGCGTCCCCGTCCGGTCGCGCGAATAGCGCGCGGTCCGGACGGGACGCTCGGGCGGCACCGTCGGTGGCGGCGGGACGCCCGAAGAGAGTTCCGTCGCGGCGTCGGCGCGCTAGTTCTCGAAGAGATCTTCCCCGACGTACCTGCCGGGCTTCGGTCCCGGCGGACAGGCGAAGACGCCGCTCCCGACGTGGGTCACGAACTGATTCATCATGTCGAAGCGCGATATGCGGTTGAAAATGGGGATGAACCCCGTGCGCGGGTCCCTTTGATAGCAGATGAACAGGAGCCCCGCGTCCACCTCCATCCCCTGGCGCCAGGGCGGCCACCGCTCGGCGGTGAAGCGCAGGTTGTTGTCGTAGGAGTAGGGGCGCCTGAGGATCTGGTCTCCGTGGTTCTCCTCGGGGGCGGCGAGCCTGACGTGGGAATCTTCCGGAATGACGGGGTCGCCGTTCGCGTCCTTCGCCGCGAGGTCCAGCGGGTCGCGCTCGTTCGTTCCGGTCAGCGGAGCCCCCGAGTACTTGTACCTCCCCACGGTCTGTTCCTGGAAGGCCAATTTCATCTTGTCCCAGTGCTCGAGGGCGATTCGGATGGGCCGGACCACGAGGTAGGTGCCGTCGCGCATCCAATCCGGTCCCTCCGCGCCGACCCACACATATTTCGCCATTGCCGTCGGGTCCCCGGTCGAGGGGTTCATGGTGCCGTCCTCGAAACCCATGAGATTCCGGGGAGTTTGCCCGGCGGGGGTTTGGGGTATGAAGCCGTTCTGCTCCCAGCGCACGCTCGCGGTTCGGCCGGCGAGCCGCGCAAGCTCGCGCACGGCATGGAGCGCCACTTGCGGATCGTCCGAGCAGGCTTGTACCGAAAGATCCCCTCCGGTGCGCTGCGCGACCAACTCGTCGCCCGGAAACCGCGGCAAATCGACGAGCGCTTTCGGGCGGCGCGACGCCAAGCCGTAGCGGTCCTTCCCGTCCTTGACGAACAGCCCGGCGCCGAAGCCGAAGGTGATCGTGAGGTGTCCGGGAGAGACGCCGAGCGCGTCGCCTGAGTCTCCCGCGGATTGCTGCGGATCCAGCGCCAAGGGCACCGCGGGCAGACCGACGGCCATCCGGGCGGCGGCCTTCGTCCAGGCTTTTAGGAGCGCCTCCACGTCCTCACGCTTCGCCGTCGTGAGGTCGAAAACCGCGAAACAGGTGAAGCCCTGCGCGCGCGTAAGGATACCGCCCTGATGCGGGCCGTAGAACGGCTCGACCTCCGAGGCCGGAGCGGGGGCGGGGTCCGGAAGCGAGGCTCCCGAGCCCAAAGCCGCCGCATCCGGCGCCTGCGGCTGGTAGCCGTAGGAGTCTTGAGCGTAGCCTCGCGCCGCGAGGAGCGCGAGGCACGCCGCGAGCGCCCAGGACCGCGCGAAGCGGCGCGGCCGGGCTCGCGAAAACGGATTCAGAACGGACTCGGCGGCGCTCACGGGACTGCTTCCATGAGCGTGTTGGTATCGTCCTGGACGTAGTAGAGCCTCTTGCCGTCCTCGGACAGCGCCAAGCCGAAGAGATCGCCGTTTCCCGGAGGGGACTGGGCCTCGTCCGGATCGATCCATTTCGCGGCGAGCTGCGCGCCGGTTTCAGGATCCACCTCCACCGCTCTGCCGTCCTTGCCGTTGCACACGAGCAAGTGGCCCTCGGGGGTCATGGTCATCGCCAAGGGTCCGGCCAAGAGCCCGCCGTGGGTCACGACGCGCCCGATGCCGGCACTGTCGTCGCGGGTGGCGGGATCCGAAATCGCGACGATCTGGTTGGCCGCGCTGTCGGTCACGTAGAGCGTCTGCCCGTCGGGAGAAAGCACCAAGCCGGTCGGGCCGACGAGAAAGCTGTCCTTGTCGGCGCGCTGGGCGAAGCCGCTCCCGATGACGGTCTGGTCCACCACCTCAGGCGGCTGTCCGGCGGGGATGGAGAGCTTGAGGCGAAGCACGGTGGCTTTGTGGAGGATCGGCGGATAGCCGGTCTTGGGATCGACCACGTCGGGTCCCGGCACGTCGAATCCCGCCATGCTGATGAACAGGTACGCCGAGTCGCCGTTATCGATGACCGCCATATTGCCCCAGGGGGCGTCGATGGTCGGCCCGGTCCAAACCGACACCAGGCGCCCGTTGGGATCGAGCACGAAGAGACATCCGGCTCCTAGGGTCTTGGTCGTTCCGTCGGTGCTCGGCGCGCTGCCTACGATGACCCAACCGCTCTTCAGCATGGTCATCGCGGTCGTAAGGCCGACGCCGACCGGGCATTGCGGGATCCTCCTGGGAAGGACCGCGAAGACGTTCACCTCCTTCGTGGAAGGGCGGTAGTCCATGATGGTGGTGCCGGTTCCCTGAAGGTTCGACATGCCGTTGAAGTTGTCCACCAAGACGTCCCCCCGGCGTATCGCGCCCGCCGAAACCGGCGCGACGACGACGGCGTAGGGATTGACGTCCCCGTTGTCCGGAATGGTGGACGCGACGCTCACGTAATGGTGGATCGTCTCCAAGAATCCTCCGCCGGCCGGGCCCGCGAAGCCGGGCGCGACGAGCAAAGCTCCGGTCAAAAGAATCGATGCGGCGAATCGCGCGAGTTGCATGTTTCCGTTCCTTACGCTTTTCTTGTTCCTGATAGTATGCCGTCTATTCATGTTCTTGTCCTCTTCTCTCTTCCTTGCTCAACAAAGACATCAAAACACGATGGTGCCGCGTATCCCGAGCACGAGCTCGTCGCCGAGGAGCTGTCCCGGGGCGTCGGGATTCGCGATGCCGCCGCCGGGGTTGAAGACGTATTGCGCGTCAGGTTGCAGGGTGAACCACGGGAAGACGAACAGCTGATAGGTCGCCTCGATCATGGTTTCCCCCGAGGGCTGGGGGCTGAACGTGCCGGGGTTATAGAGGGCGGTGTCCGCGGCCAGACCCGCCACCGCGGAGCTGACGTGGGCGTAGCCCATCCCGATACCGAGGATGTCGTCCGTGCGGTAGGCGAAGGGGTCTTTGAGGACGAAACCCGCGTTCGCGCTGAAGTCGATGAGGTTCCGGTCCTCGGGCGCCCACATGGCGCGCGCGAAAAAGCTCAAGCTCCGGTTGGTATCCTTCTTGCTGATCCAGAGCTTCTGGTCCACGACGCCGTACACGGAATAGTCTCCCGGGTGAAGCTGCGGGTTCCCGTCGCTCGTCGGATTGGCCAGGGACAGCCCCTCGTCGTCATAGCGCTCGTCGGCGAAGTTCTCCGAGTCGTACCAAAACCCAAGGCGGTAGGTGCCCGAAAGGGGAGTCGAGCTCACCGCGAGGTCGCCCAGCGCCGGATACGTAAACTGCAATTCGGCGATGGCGAGGAGGCCGCCGTTGAGCGGGAAGCTCAGGCCGTATTCGTCCGCCTGTTGCGGGTCGTCGCCCGAGGTGGGAGCCGGGCTGCCGTTGAACACTCCCGCGAGAATCTTCAGCGCGTTCGCCGGCTTCCATTGGAGGCGCGCGCCCAAGGCCGAAAGGGGATAGGCGGGCCCGCCCCCGGGAAGGTCCGCCGAGGGCACCATGGGCCAACCGAACATGGTATTCACGAAATACAGCGCGTTGGTGCTGATCATGAACTCCTGGTCCAGGCTCTCCTGTCCGATCTTGATATCGACGGGGCTTGTCCCGTAGGAGTCGTAGAACTTCTGATCATACCATACTTCCCAAACGCGGACGCCGTCGTCGGCTTCGATCCCGCTTGCCGTCTGCAAATCGTCGAGATTCTGCGCGCTTAAGTTGGTCCCATGGATGAAGAGGCCGCTCACGTTCAGCGTGCCGCCCGGCAGGCCGAAGGCGCCCCCCGTGTCGAGCTGCAGGTCCCCGGTCGTGAGCCCCTCGTAGTCGGCGCCCTGCTGCAGCCCGCCGGTGGCGTTTCCGAGCACTTCGCTAGTCTCCTGGATGCTCAGCGAGATGCCGTAGTGGTTCAGCCAAGGCCGTAGTCCCCAGAGGTCGCCGAAAAGATAGCTGCTGTGCGTGATGCCGCCCATGAAGCCGAAAACCCCCTCGGAAGGGCTTGCGAGCGTGGCGGAATCGACCGGAGTGGACGTCGGGAGCGGCGCGCAGAAGGCGGTTCCCGCCCCCGTCCAAAGAACCGTCCAGGCGATGATCCATCGCGCGTGAAGGAGCTGCTTCATGGCGTGTCCGCCAAGCGACCGACCTGGTCGCTCGTCCCCGGTTTTCCGTCGAGCTTGCGAGCCCGCCCAGCGGAGCAGGCGGCGTCGAGGATCGGCGGGAGCCCCTCGACGATCGAGACGGGATCGACCCGCCCGGCTTCGAGGAGCCAGTACGCTCCGCCGCGGCCGGGGAGCGCGCGCGCCCCGGGTCCGGTGCCTGCCGGCCTGCGAGACCGGCCTCGTGAGCCCGACGTCGTCGGGTCGTTCACCTCGTGCTGAAACAGTCATGATGACCTCCCTTGGATCCTGGATGTCGCGAGACCGCCATGAGGCCCGCGCGATGCGATGCTATATCGGACCAGAATGGTACGGTTCTGTCAAGAGTTAATGGGAATTAATTTTTATAATCTTGATTAAAAAACGCGGGGGAGGGCGCCGAGGCGACCGTGGAACGTCATCCGGTCCGGGGATCCAGGATCGAGTCGGGCGCGGACGGATGCGAGGAGGAGCGCTTCGGCCGATTCCACGGAAAAGAGGGCCCTCCACACGCTCGGACGCGGTCTCCGCGTCGGCCGGAAGCGTGGCGCACGGGACCTCGTCCCGACGGCCCGCCGGGGCGAGTCTCGCCGCGCCGGCGGGACTCATGCACGTCACGATGCGGGAGTCGCGGGGTGAAGCAGGAACGCCCATGGCTCGGCGGGCAGGTTGGTCTGTTCGGGGTGTCTGGGGAAGGTCGCGGGTATGATTGCAGACCTCGCAGGCGAGAAGGAGGGGACGGTCAAACGCCGAACTGCAGGAGGGTCGACTCGGGGTCTCCGCTGAAATACCTTGGGCGAGGGAGGTAGCGGAATCGGGTTCGGCGGATGAGAGCATCGCGGAGGCTCGCGAGCATGCGCGGACCGGGTCCGGCGCGCGCTGGCGGGGATCTTCGTCGGACACGTCTCGAACGGCGTGGAGCGAGTTTTCCGTCTGCCGGGGTCCCCCGCCGATCTCAGGGAGGCGCCACGCGCGAGATACGTCGAGGCTGGCGACACCGCGGCGGAGGGCATGCCCGACGAAAGGGTCGTCGAGTCGCCTCGTGTGCCGATCGATTGAGAAAGACCGCTTGACGCAGGGGAAGTCCAGATATCCGTTTCAGCTCGTCGCCGACCCGGACGGGCCGTTGTTCGACGCGTGTGCGAGGGCGGCGGAGGGGGGAGGTTTTTCTCGAGATCCTAGATCCTCGATATCTGTGCGCATCGTGGCCGGTTGTCCTTGACCTCGGAGAACTCCCGCAGGCTCACGCCCTGCTCCGGCGCCGTACGTTCTCTCTCTCTCATGTTCCCCGTACCTCATCCGTCCGCGTCTACCGAGCTCAGCATCCTTCCATCCTCGCGGCCTCCACGTTCCGACCGCGGCTGGAGTAAGGGCATGAGCGGTTCAAAACCTTCGGTACGTGGCGGCGGTTTGGCTGAAGAATAGCGGCGGGAATCGGGGGCCGCGGTTCCGGTATTTCGTGCGCTCCTGTTCGGGCCCTCGGAGATCAGAACCGCGGAATGCCGTGGCTCGCACACGATCGAGAGCCTGGCGTTCTCCCCGGAGGACCGCGACGACACGGCAGCAGGGACCGAAAGGATCTTCGAGCTCTTCTCGCCATTTCCGCTGCCGGCTCGGTCGTGGAGGCCGTCTCTCGCCGTTTTTGAGCCGGAACGATCCGACCTTCGGAGAAAAGTCTTGCGTTTTTTCCCTGTACTAGCACAGGCTTTCGACAGCGCAACCGGACCTGTAGCCCGATATCGGATCCGAACGGTGAGGAACGTACGTCGAATACCTGTCCTGCGGTCGAATCGCGGAGAATCGCGCCGCTGGCGCCGGCGTGTCGTTCGCCAGGGTGTTCAAGGCGGCGATTATCATCTATGATTCCCGGGAGCGCAGGAAAATGTCCGACAAGTACGAGTATATCGTCAATAAAGCGAACGACTTCATAACGCTCATCAATCGCGACTACATCTATGAGATCGTGAACGACACCTACTGCACGACGATCGGGCTCGACCGAAACGAGGTGCTCAACAAGAGCGTGTCCGACGTCTGGGGCAAGGAAACCTTCGACTCGAGGCTGAAGGGATTCCTCGACCGCTGCTTCCGCGGCGAGAACGTTCACTACGTCGAGCAGTTCAAGTTCGGAATCCAGCAGCGCTACATGCACGTCTCCTACTACCCCTACGGCGAGGGGACGCAGATCACCCACGCCCTCGTCTTCTCCCACGACATCACGAAGCTCGGAGAGATCGAGTCCAAGCTCATCAACTACGAGTACCGGGATCCCCTCACGGGGCTGTACAACCGGCGTTCCCTCGAGATCATCCTGGACTCGGAGCTCGAGAAGGCGAAGCGGGCGAGGCAGGAGCGAAAGCGCGCGGTCCTCTTCATGGAGATCGTGAATCTCTCGGCGATCAACCGCACCTACGGCCACAGCATCGGGAGCGTGCTCCTCGAGAACACCGGCCTGCGCATGAAGGAGGCGCTGCGCAACAGCGACTACGTCTTCCGCTACGAGGGCAGCGAGCTCGTGGCGATCCTCTCCCTCCTCACGAAAACCGTCGACGTCGGCAAGGTCGCCTCGAAGCTCGTCGAGTCGGCGATGACGCCCTACCGCTACAAAGAGCTCGACATCGCGCTCGACTGCAAGGTGGGGGCCTCGATCTATCCGGACGACTGCGAGGACCGCGAGAGCCTCATCAAGAACGCGCTCTCGGCGCTGAACCAGGCCATTCGGGAGAACAAGCAGTTCCTGCTGTTCGACGCGGCGACCCACCAGGAGTCGGTCAACCGCCTGAAGATGGAGTCAGACCTCAGGCGCGCCTTCGAGCTCGGTCAGTTCGAGCTCTACTACCAGCCGATCGTCGATCTTGCCGGAATCATCGAGGGCGCCGAGGCGCTCATCAGGTGGAACACCCCCGACGGCCGGCTCCTCACGCCGTCCGATTTCATTCCGCTCGCGACCGAGACGAGGATCATGGAGCTCATCGACCGGTGGGCGATCTTCACCTCGGCGCACCAGGCGGCCGAGTGGATCAGGACCTATCCGATCTACGTTTCGGTGAATCTCACCGCCCGCGAGTTCGAGAGCGCCGATCTCGTCGACGTGCTCCGCAAGGCGCTCGCGCAGGCCGACGGCCTAGCCGCCTCGGCGCTGAAGATCGAGATCACGGAATCGGAGTACATGACGAGGCCCGAGAAGGCGACCGAGCGAATCGGCGTCATCCGCGATCTCGGGATCGAGGTGTACATCGACGATTTCGGCACGGGCCAATCGTCCTTAAGCTATCTGAAGAACCTGCCGGTCGACGCGTTCAAGATCGACCGAATCTTCGCGCGGGACCTGCTCGAAAGCGCCGAGGATCTGAGCTTCCTCGGGAAGATCATCAACCTCGTGAAGAGCCGCAACCGCAAGGTCATCGTGGAGGGGATCACGTCGGCCGAGCAGGTCGCGCGCATTCGCGAGATGGGCTGCGACGGTTTCCAAGGCTACTATTATTCCCCGGCCGTTCGAGCCGAGGAGTTCTTCCGGATGCTTGAGAACGGGGGAAGGCTCCCGAGGTAGCCGGGCTGCCGCCTCAGCCGAAGCGGCCGTCCCGCGCGCGGCGTTCCAGGCGCTCGACGCGGGCGTTCCGGACGCCGGACCGAGCAGGGGAGCCGGCCGCGCGGGCGAGCCGCGAAGGCGTCGATCCCGCGACGGACCCCGATTCCCCTGGCCTCATGCAGGCTACTGGAAATCCTTTTCTTGAACGGTCTTTCGCTTATCCGCCTTCGCCTTCTCGATGGCTGCGTTGCACAGACCCCTGATCCTTTCGGAAAGAACGTCGATGACGGCCGCCGAGCATTTCAGATCGCCGGACTTCTTGATGTACGCCTTGACCTTCGAGGCGATGACCAAAGTTTCATTCTCTGCCATGGTTGGCTCCTTTCCCGGAAGAATGTCTGACTGTACTACAGGAACGGAGTCCTGCATATCCGCCTTTTTTCAAAAAAAAATCGGCGGTTCGGCTTCCCTTCCGGGCGGGGAAGCGAGCCTGAAACGCGCCGCGCCGAGGATTTCTCCCTTCGCGAGATCGGAGGGCCGCCCGGATTACGAGCGCTCGAGCCTCAGGGTGATCGTCGGCTGATCGCAGACCTCCGGCGGACCGAAGTATTGAATCGCGCCGGGGTAGAGGTAGTGGTTCGCGACCGACCACTCGACGCGCTTCTCCGCGAAGGCCTTGAAGGGCTTGCCCGCGAGGTCGACGAGCGCTTTCTTGATCACCGCCTTCTTCTTGCCGTGCCGCTCCTCCATGTCCATCATCGTCGTGAGGGGGATGCCCCCGGGCTTCCACTGTTCGGCGGGCGTCGAAAGTCCGCGGACGACGGCCATGTAGCCGGTTCGCCCCCCGGCGAGGAGGAGAAAGGCGCAGTAGCCGAGGGAGTAGCAGTAGTCGGCGTCGAAGTTGGACGGGAAGGCGCAGCGGCCCTCGTAGCCGAAGAAGTGGTGGAGGGGGCTGAACTTCCCCGAGTATTTCCCCTCCGCCGCGAGCGCCTCGAGGCGCTCGCCCACCATGGCGGTGAGGAGCTTCTCGGTCTCGATGTGGGAGACCTGGACGTTTCCGTGCGGATCCCTGTCGGAGAGCAGCTGCGCTTGAATCTCCCGGGGAAGCGCGGAGAAGGCCGCGAACGCCTCCGCCGAGAGCTTCCCGCGGAGCCACGCGAGCTGTCCCTCGAGGTCGCTCAAGGCCGCGAACGCTTCCGCGCTCCGGGCGAGCAGCTCGTTGATCTCGGCGATGAGCCGCCCGAACTCCGGAATGAACTCGATGAGCCCCTCGGGAATGAGCGCGACGCCGAAGTTGTCCCCGGCCTCGGCGCGCTTCGCGACGAGCCCGGCGATCTCCTCGACGACCTCCGCGAGGGTCTGCCGCTTCCGCTCGACCTCCTCGGAGATGATCGCGAGGTTCGGCCGGGTTTGAAGCGCGCACTCAAGCGCGATGTGGGACGCCGAGCGGCCCATGAGCTTGACGAAGTGCCAGTACTTCTTCGCCGAGCCGGCGTCCCGCTCGATGTTCCCGATGAGCTCGGCGTAGGTCTTGGTCGCCGTGTCGAAGCCGAAGGAGGTCTCGATCTGGGCGTTCTTGAGGTCGCCGTCGATGGTCTTCGGCACGCCCACGACGGTGATCGGCTCGCCCGAGGCGAGGAAATGCTCTGCGAGCACCGCCGCGTTCGTGTTTGAGTCGTCGCCCCCGACGACCACGAGCGCGGAGAGCCCGAGGCGCTTGCACGCCGAAGCCGCCTTCTCGAACTGGTCCGGGGTCTCGAGCTTCGTCCGGCCCGATCCGATGATCTCGAATCCGCCGGTGTTGCGGTAGCCGTCGACGATCGCCGCGGTGAGCTCGATCGACTTCCCGTCGACGATGCCCTGGGGCCCCCCGAGGAAGCCGACGAGCTGCGAGTCGGGGTTTCCCGCCTTCAGCGCGTCGAAGAGCCCCGCGATCACGTTGTGGCCGCCCGGCGCCTGGCCTCCCGACAGGACGACTCCGACGCCGCGCCTCTCCCTCGCCTGGGGATTGCTTCCGGCGGCGAGCTCCACCTCGGGCATTCCGTAGGTCTTCGGGAAGGCCGCCTTGATCTCGGCGCGCGCGGACGCCGCTTCGGTCGGGCGTCCGGCCTTCGTCAGGATCGCGGCGACGTCGCCTCTGAGGATGCCGGGAAGCTTCGGCGAATAGCCGTAGCGAGCCTTCTGGAGCGCGGAGTATTCCATGAGCGGTTGAGCCCCCTGTGAGGACGTTGCCCGATTATACGCGATCGGGCAGCGGTACGGCAATACTGCCCTCGTTTCGCACGCGGAGCCCGGTCACGGAGCCGGCGCCGAAAGCCCCCTCCATGAGGGCGCGGTACTCCTCGGAGCGGCCCGTCGGCACGTAGGTCTGAATGGTCCCCGCGAAGCCGCCGCCGTGCACCCGGCAGGCGCCGTCGCCGGAGAGAAAGCGCTCGCTCAGCGCGAGGGCGAGGGGGATCGGCTCGGAGGCGGCGCGCGGCGACCAGCAGTTCTGCAGGAGCCGCCACGAGGAGGAGCCCGACTCGCGCACGGCGGCGAGGTAGCCGCCGATGTCGCCTTCCTTCAGCGCCTCGATCTCGCGATCGACCCGCGCGTTCTCGTCGAGGAAATGCATCGCGCGGAGGATCGCCCGCTCCCCCGCGCTCGCTCGCAGCCGCGGCAGCGCGCCGAGGAGCTCCGGATAGGAGATCTCGCGGCAGACGCTCTTCCCGAGCGCTCCGGCGACCGCGCGCATCTCCGCCGGAATCGCGGCGTAGTCCTCGGTGAGATCGTCGTGGCTGCTCCCGGTGTCGACGACCGTGAGCGCGTAGCCGTGGGAGAGGAAGTCGAAGGGTATCCGCTCCACCTTCGGCGCCTCAGGCAGGAGGAAATCGATGCCGACGATCCCGCCTGTGGCGCAGGCCATCTGGTCCATCAGGCCCGAGGGCTTCCCGAAGTAGACGTTTTCGGCGTACTTGCCCGCCGAAGCGATCGTCTCCGCCTGGAGGCCGCCGGAGTTGTACAGGTGGCTGAAGCAGGTCCCGAGGAGGACCTCGATCGAGGCCGAGGAGCTCAAGCCCGATCCCCTGAGCACGTCGCTCGCGATCCCGCCGCGGAAGCCGCCGATCCTGAAGCCGAGGGCGGCGAGGCGCGCGGCGACGCCCCGGATCAGCGCCTCGGTCGTGCCGCGCTCGGAGCTCCGCGGCGAGGTGTCGCGGAGGTCGACCCGAAAGGGCGCCTGAAAGCCCTCGGAGAAGAGCTCCACGACGAGATCGTCGCTCCTCGCCACCGCGGCGAGGGAATCGAGGTCGACGCTCGCGGCGAGCACCTTGCCGTTGTTGTGGTCGGTGTGGTTGCCGCCGAGCTCGGTCCGCCCCGGTGTGCTCACCAGGAGGAGATCGCCCGACGAGAAGGCCGCCCGGCGGGCGAGCCGGGCGTAGCGCCGGCGCTGCGCCTCGGTCTCGCGCGGTCCGTAGAGGTCGGCGAGGAACCGGTCGAGCCCGCCTGCCTCGACGAGCCCGGCGACGCCTTCGGCCCGCATGTCAGTAGTGGATCTCCGAGAGACCCCGAAGCGTCGCGGCGGCCCCTTCCGGCGTGATGTCGCGCTGCGGCGTTCCGAGCATCTCGTAGCCGACCATGAACTTCCGCACCGTGGCGGAGCGCAGGAGCGGCGGATAGTAATGGAAGTGAAGGTGCCATCCCGGGTAGTCCCCCCCGTCCGTCGGGCGCTGGTGGGCGCCCATCGAGTAGGGGAAGCTCGTTCGAAAGAGGTTGTCGTAGCGGCAGCCGAGCCTCCGGATCGCGTCGGCGAGGCCGCGCCTCTCCTCCCGCGAGAGCGTGTCGATCGAGGCGTGGTGCCCCTTCGGCAGGAGCATGACCTCGTAGGGCCAGACCGCCCAGAATGGGACGAGCACCGCGAAGCTCTCGTTCTCGAAGACGACGCGCTCCGCGCTTTCGAGCTCGATGCGGAGGTAGTCGCAGAGGAGGCAGCCGCCGCGATCGGCCCGGTACTCGTGCTGCCGCTCGGTCTCGCTCGCGGCCGCAAGCGGCACGTGCTCGCTCGCCCATATCTGGCAGTGGGGATGGGGGTTCGAATTGCCCATCATCGCGCCGCGATTCTCGAAGATCTGGACGTATGCGACGTAATCGAGGCCGCCGATCTCGACGTACTGGTCGATCCAGGTGTCGATCACCGGGGCGATCTCCTCGACGCTCATGCGCGCGAGGGTGAGGTCGTGGCGGGGCGAGAAGCAGATGACCTTGCACAGGCCGCGCTCGCTCTCGGCGAGGAGGAGCTCTCCGCGCTCGTAGCGGCCCGAGGGCGCCTCGGGCAGGAGCGCCGAGAAATCGTTCACGAAGACGAAGGTTCCCTCGTAGGCGGGGTTGCGCGCGTCTCCCGCCCGCGCGTTGCCGGGGCAGAGGTAGCAGCCGGGATCGTAGGCGGGAAGGCGGTCCGCCGGGAGCTCCTCGACCTCACCCTTCCAGGGGCGCTTCGTCCGGTGCGGCGACACCAAGACCCACTCGCCCGTGAGCGGGTTGCGCCTTCGATGGGGATCGTCCTGCAGGTTCATGCACTGTCCTCGCCCTTCGGGCAGCCGCCATTCTAATCACGGGAGCCGAGACCTGTCCAGCCGGAGGCGCCACTTTACCGCCCGCCTCGAGGCGGCGTACTATGGGGAGGCATGACGATCGACCCGACCCGGATCTACCGGCTACGAAACACCATCCAGCCCTACGACTGGGGCTCGACCACCGCGATCCCCTCCCTCCTCGGCATGGAGAACCCCGCGGCGATTCCCGAGGCGGAGCTCTGGATGGGCGCGCATCCGAAGGCGCCCTCTCGGCTCGTCGAAGACGGCGCGAGGGAGCCTCGTGCGGTGATCGCGGGCGGGGAGGCCGAGAGCTCGGGCGCGCCGAGTCTCCTCGATTTCGTCGCCGCCGATCCCGAGCACGTTCTCGGCCCGGCGTGCTCCCGGGCGAGCCAGGCTCGGCTGCCGTTCCTCTTCAAGGTGCTCGCCGCCTCGAGGGCGCTCTCGATCCAGGCTCATCCCGATTCCCGCCAGGCGCGCGAGGGCTTCGAGCGCGAGAACGCCCTGGGCGTTCCCCTCCAGGCGCCCGAGCGAAACTATCGCGACCCCAGCCACAAGCCGGAGATCATCTGCGCCCTGAGCCCCTTTTGGGGGATGTGCGGCTTTCGGCCGGCCGGGGAGATCGCCGAGGAGCTCGCCGGCCTCGGCGCGCCGAGCCTCGCGCCGCTCGCCGAGCACCTCCGGAGGAGCCCGGACGCGGAGGGCCTGCGCTCCTTCCTCCGCGCCCTCCTCGAGCGCGACGCGGCCGGGGCCCGGGAGATCGTCGGCGAGGCGGTCGGCGCCTGCGGACGGCGGAGCGACCCGGGCAGCCGCGCCGCGTGGGTCGTGAGGATCGCGCGCGAGTTTCCCGGCGACATCGGGGCGCTCGCGCCCCTCTACCTGAACCTCGTTCGCCTCGCCCCCGGCGAGGCGATGTTCCTTCCCGCGGGCGTGCTCCACGCCTACCTCGAGGGCGTCGGCGTCGAGCTCATGGCGAACTCCGACAACGTCCTCCGCGGAGGCCTTACCTCGAAGCACGTCGACGTCCCGGAGCTTCTCTCGATCCTCGTCTTCAGGGGCGGCGCGCCTGAGGTCCTGCGACCGAAGGCGGCGGGCGAGGCGGTCGAGGTCTACCGGGCGCCGACCGGCGAGTTTCGCCTGTCGCGCGTCGCCGTGCGCGCGGGCGCCGTTCTCGACGGGCGAGACCGCCCCTCCCTTGAGATCTTCATCTGCGTCCAGGGCGCGGGGGAGCTCCAAGGAGCGCAGCCGCTTCGCTTCGCCAAGGGCGACTCCTTCGTCGTCCCGCAGGCGGCCGCTCCCTACCGGATCCTCGGGGAGGCCGAGCTCTTCCGCGCGGACGTGCCGTGAGGATCTGGGTCGACGCGGATTCCTGCCCTCGGCAGGTGCGGGAGATCATCGCGCGCGCCGCGAATCGAGCGGGAATCGAGGCGATCTTCGTCGCGAACCGCGAGCTTCCCGCGGGCGCCCCGTCGCCGGTCACCTTCGTCAGGGTGGAGGCGGGGGAGGGGAAGGCCGACGAACACCTCCTCGCGCACAGCGAGCTCTCGGATCTCGTCGTGACGCGGGACATTCCGCTTGCCGCCGCGCTCGCCGCGCGCGGGGTGAGGGTCATCAACGACCGCGGGAACCTCTACACGGCGGAGAACGTGCGCGAGCGCCTCTCGATCCGCGACTTCATGTACGAGCTCCGGAGCAACGGGCTCGCCCCTGAGCGCACCGGCCGCTTCGGACGCAAGGAGACGAAGACCTTCGCCGACGCGCTCGACCGCGAGCTCGCGCGGCTCCTGAAGAGCCGCGCGCGGTAGTCTCGCCCGCGCGGGCAGTTGAACTCTCCGGCGCTTACATGCAACAATCGACGCATGAAACGGGCCCTGCGATGTGCGCTCGCGGCGACGGTGGCGATGGTCGGGGTTTCCTGCGCGCTCGACAAGGTCGCCATCAACATGGTGGCCGACTCGCTCTCCTCCGGCGGAGGCGCGGCGAACGCCTTCACCTCCGACGACGATCCGATCCTCGTGGGCGACGCGCTGCCGTTCGCGTTGAAGCTCTACGAGACGCTCCTCGAGAAGGACCCGACGAACGCCGCGCTCGCGCTCCAGACCGGAAGCCTGTTCGTGATGTACGCGAACGCCTACGTCCAGGGGCCGGCGGAGATGCTGCCCGAGGCGGACTTCAAGGAGCAGGCGAGCGAGCTCAAGCGCGCGAAGGCGCTCTACCTGCGCGGGCGAGACTACGTGCTTCGCGGCATCGAGATCAGGCACCCGGGCTTCAGCCGCGCGGTCGCCGACCGGGCGAAAGGCGACTTCGACCGATTGCTCGCCGAGATGAGGAAGCCGGACGTTCCCTACCTCTATTGGGTCTCGGCCGGATGGATGGCCGCCTACGCCATCAACCCCCTCGACTTCTCCCTCGCGCTCACCGTCGACCGCCCCCTCGCGATGATGAGCCGCGCGGAGCAGCTTGACGAGACGTTCGCGGACGGAGCGATCCCGGAGTTCTACGTGAGCTACGACGCCGCGGCGCCAGCCTCCATGGGCGGCGGTCTCGACAAGGCGCGAAGCGAGTTCGAGCGCGCGGTCGCCATCGAGGGCGGCAAGCGCGCCTCCGCGTACGTGGCGATGGCCGAGGCGGTGGCGGTTCGGGAGCACAACGAGCGGGAGTTCCGCGAGCTGCTCGGCAAGGCGCTTGCGATCGATCCCGACGTCGATCCGGACAGCCGCCTTCTCAACGTCATCGCCCAGGAGCGGGCGCGCTGGCTCCTCGAAAACATCGACGACTACTTTCTCTCTCCGTGACAAAGGAGCAGCATGAGAGTCATTCCCGGCATTCTGCTAGGCGCGCTCCTCGCCGCGCTTCCGGCGTCCGCGCAGACCATCAAGATGGGGACCGTCGCTCCGCCGAACTCGCCGTGGGACGCCTCGCTCCGCGCGCTCGCCGAGCAGTGGAGCGAGGCGTCGCAGGGAGCGGTCAGCCTCAAGATCTATCCGGGCTCGATCGCGGGCGACGAGCTCGACATGGTGCGCAAGATGCGCATCGGCGAGCTCCAGGCGGCTGCGCTCTCCGGCGAGGGCCTGAAGGACATCGTGAGGGGGGTCCTCGTCTTCGATCTTCCCTTCCTGTTCTCCTCGGGGCCCGAGCTTCGCTACGTCCTCGACGCGATGACTCCGGAGTTCAAGAGGGAGTTCGAGGGGAAAGGCTTCGTCCTCCTCGGCTGGACGCTTGCGGGCTGGATCGAGTTCTTCTCGCGGGATCCGGTCGTCTCCCCCTCCGACCTCATGGCGCAGAAGCTCGCGGTCTCAGGCTCGGACCCCGACGTCGTGCAGGCGTGGAGGCGCGCCGGCTTTCGAGTCACGACGATCTCCTTTTCCGACATCATGACCGGGCTCTCGAGCGGCATGATCGACGCGATCTACACCGAGCCGATCGCCGCGGCGGCCTACCAGTGGTTCGGCATCGCGCGGAACCTGTGCGACCTCAGGATCGCGCCCCTCATCTCGGGGATCGTCGTGAGCAGGCGCGCTTGGGAGCGCGTCGCGCCCGCCTACCGTCCCGCGCTCGCCGAGGCGGCCGAGGGCGACCTCGGCTCGCTCTACGAGAGGACCCGGAGCCTCGAGCGGCGCGCGCGCGAGGTCATGAGCGAGAACGGGCTCGCGATCAACCGGGTTTCCCCCGTCGAGGCGGAGCGCTGGCGCGCGCTCGTCGCGAGCGGCTACAGCGCGCTCATCGGGACGGACGTTCCCACGGCGACCTTCGACCGAGTCCAGGCGCTCATCCGGGACTATCGGAGCGCTCATGGCGGCTGAGAAGCCCGCCGGGTGGCTCGAGCGGGTCGAGAACGTCGTCGGCTACCTCGTGCTCCTGCTCCTCGCGCTCCTGCCGACGGTCGGGGTCGTCATGCGCCTCGTCTTCCGCACGGGGATCCCCGCCTCGAGCGCCTACTTCAGCCATCTCGTGTTGTGGGCGGCGTTCGTCGGCGGCATGATCACCTCGCGCGAGGGGCGGCACCTGTCGATGTCCGTCGGCGTCGACATGATGAAGCGGGAGGTCGCCGACGCGGTGCGGGTCGCGAACGCCTTCATCTCCGCCTCGGTCGCGACGGCGCTCGCGTGGAGCTCCCTCGCGATGGTGCTCGTCGGCTTCGACCCGTCGGCGAAGGTCGGCGTGCTTCCGATCATGGCGGTCGCCGCGATCATGCCCGTGGGCTTCGGTTTCATGGCGTTCCGCTTCGTCGAGCGAGCCTGGGCCCTTCCGTGGGGCCGTCTCGCGCTCCTCGGCGTCGTCGTCGGAACCTTTCTCGGGATCGGCCCGATCGACAACATCCTCACGACGCTCGTCGCGAATCCTCCCGCGATCCTCGATCCCCTCGACGACGTCTTCAACGCCGTGACCGGCGCGGCGGCTCTGCCGGCGATCGTCGTTCTCGTCGCGTCGGCCTTTACCGGGGCGCCCATCTTCATCGTCCTCGGCGGAGTGGCCTACATGCTCTTCGCGAAGGCCGGAGGGGCGCTCGCGGTCATCCCGAACGAAGCCTACACGATGCTCACCGGCGACACCATCCCGGCGATCCCCCTCTTCACCCTCGCGGGCTTTCTCCTGTCGGAGAGCCAGGCCGCGGGGCGCCTCGTGCGCCTTTTCAAGGCCTTCTTCGGATGGTTTCCCGGCGGCCTCGCGATCATGTCGGTCCTCGTCTGCGCGTTTTTCACGACCTTCACCGGCGCCTCGGGCGTCACGATCCTCGCCCTCGGAGCGCTCCTCGTCGCGGTGCTCGCCGAGCGCGGAACGTCGAGCAGGTTCGCGATGGGGCTCCTCACCTCCTCGGGCAGCATCGGGCTCCTCTTCCCGCCGAGCCTTCCGATCATCCTCTACGGCGTGATCGCCGAGATCAACATCAAGGACATGTTCATCGCGGGCATCGTGCCGGGCATCGTGCTCGTGCTGACGCTCTCGGGGGTAGGCGTCGCGAACGCGCTCCGCAACAAGGTGAAGATGGTGGGCTTTCGCGCGAAGGAGGCGGCCGTTTCCCTCCGCGAATCCGTCTGGGAGGTGCTCCTCCCGGTCGTCATCATCGTCTGCTACTTCGGGGGGATCACGACTCTCGTGGAGACTTCGGCGCTTGCCGTCGTCTACGTCCTCATCGTCTCCCTCGCGATCAAGAGAGACCTCCGGGTCTCGGAGCTTCCGGGAGTTCTCCTGAAGTGCCTCCCGATCATCGGCGGGGTCCTCGTGATCCTCGCCGTCGCGAAGGGCTTCTCGTACTACATCGTCGACGCGCAGGTCCCCACGATCCTCACCCATTGGGTCGAGCACCACATCCACTCGAGGTACGTCTTCCTCATCCTGCTCAACCTCACGCTGCTCGTGACCGGCGGCCTCATGGACATCTTCTCGGCGATCCTCGTCGTCGCGCCCCTCGTGATACCGGTGGGCGTTCTCTTCGGCGTGAATCCCGTCCATCTCGGCATCATCTTTCTCGCGAACCTCGAGCTCGGCTACCTCACGCCCCCGATCGGATTGAACCTGTTCCTCGCCTCCTACCGCTTCAACAAGCCGCTCGCCACAATCTGGCGCTACGTCATTCCCTTCTCCCTCACGCTGTTCCTCGCCGTTCTCGTCATCACCTACGTGCCGTGGTTCTCGACGGGTCTCGTGGGCCTCCTCCACGGGGGCCGCTGACTCGATCGGGCTTCCCGCGCCCTCCCCCTCCTCCCGAATGACGCCGGGCTCCCTCAAGGAGCCCGGATCCCTCAAAGGCGCGCCCGCCGAGGCTCGCGGACTCTGGGTCTCGGGAGGCCCCTGACGAGGGCATGCAGGCAGGCGGGAGGGCCGCGCGGACCCGGGCCGATCGGAACGCTGGCCGCGCCCGGTGTCTGCAACGGATCTCCTGAAAGCGCCCCGGAGCCGGGTCTCCTCGATGCCGCTTGGGAGCCGTGGCTTTCCTCAGGCAGAGGGGAAAACCGGTCGCATTCCCGAAAACGCGGCCTCGCGACGGACCTTCGCGCGGCCCCCGGGCCGGAAAATATTTAATCACATTTACTATCAAATAGCTTGACATAATTTGATTAATGATATAAACTATATATGTAGTTAATTAAGAGGCCGTAAGGATCTCTTGGAATCTTTCCATACGGAGGTACATGCGATGTCTCCCCAGACCCGTCACAATCAGGACCCGGCCCTTTTCGACGAAGCACTCCCGGATCACCTCGCCCGACTGCTCGCGGGGACCGGAGTCGAACCCGCCGACACGGGCGGAACCGTCACGTTCGCGGGACGCGATCCGATCTTTCCGAGCGCCGTGCGTCTCGGCTCCGCCTTCGCGCTCTCGGCGATGGCCGCCGCGGTCGGCGCGGCCGCGATCTGGCGCATGCGCTCGGGGCAGGGCCAGGATCTCTTCATCGACCTGCGAAAGGCCTCTCACGGCATCAACCCGGAGCTCACGTTCGGACCCACGATCGGCGGCTGGCCCTACCCGAACCCGATCGGCAACGAACATCCCTTCTCGGTTTTCCCCTTTCAAACGAAGGACGGACGGTGGGTCTATCCCTCGGCGGTCTATCCCGCCCAGCAGTTCGCCTGGACGAACTTCTTCAATTGCGGAGCGAACCACCGAAGCGTCGCCGCCGCCATCGCCAAATGGAACTCCGAAGAGCTCGAGGAGGCGGCCAACGCGGCCGGGCACACGATGTGCATGGCGCGGACGGCGGAGGAGTGGGCGAGCCATCCGCAGGGCACGTACCTCGCGCAGGAGCCGGTTATCGCGGTGCGGAAGATCGGAGAGAGCGCGCCGGAGCCGTTCGGCCCGGCCTCGCGCCCGCTCGGCGGAATCCGCGTGCTCTCCGCCACGCACGCGGTGGCGGGACCGGTCGTCGGGCGCACCCTCGCGGAGCAGGGGGCGGACGTCCTCCAGTTCAACCGTCACGACGAGTTCGAGCATCCGTGGGTCTACGACGACGCGAACGTCGGGTTCCGCTCCACCTTTCTCGACCTGAACCGCCCCGAGGCCAACGCCCGCTGCCGGCAGCTCGTGAAGCAGGCCGATGTCTTCGTCGACAACTTCCGAGGGCGGAAGCTCGCCCGCTTCGGCTTCGCGCCCGAGCAGCTCGCCGAGCAGCGGCCCGGGATCATCGTGGTGAGCGTTCGCTGCTACGGGTGGGGAGGTCCGTGGGCGGAGCGCGGAGGCTTCGACATGCTCGGAACCGCCGCAAGCGGGCTCGCGCTCCTCGAGGGAATCGGCGGAAAGCCGTCCATGCCGCCGACCGGGCTGATCAACGACTACGTAACGGGGTATCTCGGCGCCGCGGGAGCGACCGCCGCCTTGATCCGCCGCGCGAAGGAGGGCGGCAGCTACCACGTCACCGTGAGCCTCGCCCGAAACGCCATGTGGTACCAGTCCCTCGGATTGATTCCGCCGGAGGAGCGCGCGTTCGCCGAGAATCCGTTCCGCCATTTCGGTCCCGCCACGGCGGAGGAGCTCCGCGCGCTGCAGGAGGGCGTCAAGCAGCGACTTCTCGATCCCGACGTGATCGTCCGCGAGACTCCGCTCGGAGAGCTCCGCCGCCTCGCGCCGGCGGTGACCTACTCGGTCACGCCCGCCGGCTGGGACGATCCCATTCTTACCCCGATGGGAGCGAGCGCTCCGATCTGGCGCACTTCGAAGTAACGCAAGGAGAATGAACATGAGCGAAAAAAACGGCGCGCGCCTCGCCGACCGCGACGAGGATTACGAGCGGCTCGGCGTCAAGCGAGGACGCATCGAGCCGTGGGAGGACGGCATGAGGACCTCGGGCGGTTCCTATTCCTACGAGTGGTGGTATTTCGACACGCATCTCGACGACGGCTCGTCCCTCGTCATCACGTTCTGCACCACGTGGGTGTTCCGTCCGACGGCGGCGCTTGCGCCGATGGTCATCGTGGATCTCAACACGCCCGGTCGGCCGGCGGTCAATCGCATGATCCACGCGAAGCCCGGCGAGTTCAGCGCAAGCAGGGAGGGGTGCGACGTTCGCATCAAGAGCTGCTCCTTCCGCGGCGATCTGCATGCCTACCGCATCCATGTCGTCGACGAGGATCTCGCGATCGACGTCGAGCTCGTCGGCGACGTGTCCGCCTGGCGGCATGGGGCGGGGCGCACCTATTTCGGCGAGCACGACGAGCACGTCTTCGGCTGGCTGCCGTCGGTACCCCAGGGGAAGGTGACCGTTACGATCGCCGAGAAGGGCTCTCCGGCACGGACGCTTACGGGAACGGGCTACCATGACCACAACTGGGGAGACATCGCGATGTCGAAGCTCATCAACCACTGGTATTGGGGGCGAGCTCACGTGGGCCCCTATTCGATCGTGAGCAGCTACATCTACGCCGAGAAGGCCTACGGCGGCACGGAGCTCCCGGTCTTCATGCTCGCGAAGGACGGCAAGGTCGTGGCGGACGACGCCGCGAAGGTACGGCTGATCCTAGAAGAAGGATTTACCGACGAAAAGAGCAAGAAGCCCGTCGCGAATCGGGTGATCTACGACTATCAAGGGGAGGCTGGCGAGCGCTACCGGGTGATCTACCGGCGGAGCGAGACCATCCTTGACTTCCGGTTCGCCGACATGGTACGGGGTCTTCAACGTCTCCTCGCGCGTCTCCTGCGGGTCGACGGCGCCTACCTCCGGTTCAGGGGTCAGGTCTCGGTCGAGCGCTACGCAGGCGATGCGCTCGTCGAGCAGGTGAGCGACCCCGGCATCTGGGAGCTCATGTACTTCGGGCATGTCGAATAGTCACGGCCGACGTCGCCTCGCGTCGTCGGATCCCGGGGAAGGCCCAGGGATTCCGCACGCGGGGCGCGCCTTCCCCGACCGAATCGCGGTCGCGAGGACGACCTGCCTCGTCGTGGAGGCCGCCACAGGGGGATCGGTCGGGAAGCGCGCCGTTTCGAGCGCACGGGCAGGCTTCTTGGAGGGAGAAGAAACAGCATGAGCAGCGAACGCACACAACGGAAAGCCGCGCTGAACGGGACGCCGCGCGCCTCGGATTCGAGCGAGCGGCTTCAGGACCTCGTCTACGCAATATCGGACATTCAGCGGCTCGTCACGAGAATGATGATCAAGGAGACGCTGCGGGAGAACCTAACGCTGCAACAGTCGGCGGTTCTCCGCATCCTGCTCAATGGGGGCCCCATGCAAATGAATCGGTTGAGCCGGGAGCTGCTGACCACCGCGGCGAACGTCACGAGCCTCATCGACCGCATGGAAAAGAAGGGACTCGTCGAACGCGCCGTGGATCGGGGCGACCGGAGAAAGATAGCCGTTCAACTGACGCCCGACGGCAAGAAAATATTCGAGACCGCCGCGAAGCGATATCGGGACCATGTCGAGGACACGCTCGACGTGTTCACCGCGACGGAACGAAGAGAGCTCTTGCGGCTGCTCGAGAAGCTTCGCGACGAGCTTTCCCGGAGAGAAACCGTCGAGCCATGAAGCGTCCCGGGCCCCTGGTTCGCGCGGAGGCGGGAGTCCCCGCCATGGAGAGCCCGACCAAGGCGCGCGCGCTCAGGCCGCCTGCCGGGCGCGACGGGGCGTTTCGTCCCGGGGGCGCGGCGTTCGAGAAGACCCGCCGCGCGATGACCTGGGTCGCGCGGCGAGGGGACTCGCCTGGGAAAGCGGGCGGCAGGAGAGCGACCCTTCCTTCCTGAGCGGTCGAGGAGGCTCCCGGCCTCGGGGACGGCTAGAACTCGGCCGATCCTACGGCGCGCGGGAAGGGGATCACGTCGCGAATGTTGGCCATTCCGGTGACGTACTGGACGAGGCGCTCGAAGCCGAGCCCGAAGCCCGCGTGGGGCGCCGAGCCGTACCTGCGCAGGTCGAGGTACCAGGAGTAGTCCCGCTCGTCGAGCCCCGCCTCCCGGATCCGCGCCCTGAGCTTCTCGGCGTCCGCCTCGCGCTCGCTTCCGCCGATGATCTCGCCGAGCCTCGGGACAAGGACGTCCATCCCGCGGACGGTCTTCCCGTCGTCGTTGAGCTTCATGTAGAACGCCTTGATCGCCTTCGGATAGTCGGTGACGATCACGGGTCCCTGGAAGACCTTCTCGGTGAGGTGCTTCTCGTGCTCCGACTGGAGATCCGCGCCCCAGGAGGCGGGATACTCGAAGGACGCCTGCGCCTTGCCGAGCGCGTCGATCGCCTCGGCGTAGGTGATCCGCACGAAGGGCGTTTCCACCACCTTGCGGAGCGTCGCGAGAATGCCGGGCTCGATCCAGCGGTCGAAGAGCTCCATGTCGAGCGGACAGCGGTCGAGGACCCATCGGAGGATGAACTTGATGAACGCCTCGGCGACGTCCATGTCCCCGGCGAGATCGCAGAAGGCCATCTCCGGCTCCACCATCCAGAACTCGGCGAGGTGGCGGCTCGTGTTGGAGTTCTCGGCGCGGAAGGCCGGGCCGAAGGTGTAGACGTCGCGGAGCGCGAGGGCGAGCGCCTCCGCCTCAAGCTGCCCGCTCACGGTGAGGCCCGCCCTCTTTCCGAAGAAGTCCCTCGCGTAGTCGATCCTCCCGTCGGCGAGCGGGAGCCGCTCGAGGGGGAGGGTCGTCACCTGGAAGAGCTCGCCTGCTCCCTCGGCGTCGCTCGTCGTGATGATCGGCGTGTGGACCCACACGAAGCCGCGCTCCTGGAAGAAGGCGTGGATCCCGGCCGCGAGACCGTTCCGCACGCGCATGAGCGCGCCGAAGGTGTTGGTGCGCGGCCGGAGGTGCGCGATGCCGCGCAGGAACTCGAAGGAGTGGCGCTTCTTCTGGAGGGGGTAGCTCTCCGGGGGCGCCTCGCCGATGACCCGAAGCGAGAGCGCCTGCAGCTCGACCGCCTGGCCCGTGCCCGGCGAGGCTGCAAGCGTGCCCCGGACCTCGACGCTCGCGCCGGTGCCGGCGCGCGGGGTCTCCTCCGCGAGGCCGTCCGCCCTGAGGTCGATCACGACCTGGAGGCTCTCGACCGCCGAGCCGTCGTTGATCTCGAGGAAGCACAGGCCTTTCGACTCGCGCCTCGTGCGCACCCAGCCGCAGACCGTGACGGGCTCGGGGGAAGGCTGCATCGAGAGGACGGTCTTCAGCCGCGGGCTGTTCATGGCCGATAGTGATACCATTTCGTCCGCGCCTTGGTAAAGCGCTGCTTACCTCGCGAGCAGGACCTCCAGGCGCTCCTTCACCCGCGGCCAGTCGTCCCGCACGATGCTGTAGTAGACCGTGTGGCGGATCCTCCCGCTTGCGGTGATCATGTGGCTCGGGAAGAAGCCGTCGAGCGACGCGCCGATCCGCTCGATCGCCCTCCGCGAGCGCTCGTTCAGCGAGTCGGTCTTCAGCTCGATGCGCACGCAGTCGAGCTCCTCGAAGGCGTGCGCGAGGAGGAGGTACTTCGACTCGGTGTTCACCCGCGTGCGCTGCCAGGGGCGGCCCAGCCACGTCGCGCCTATCTCCATGCGGCGGTGCGCGCGGTCGATGTTGAGGAAGCGCGTGGTGCCGACGATTCGCTCGCCGCCGGGCTCCTTCAGGGAGACGGTCACGAACGGGATCGCCGTCCCCGCCTCGCGGCCCGCGAGCGCCTCGGCGACGAAGCTCGCCATCCCCTCCGCCGAGGTCACCGGATGGGGGAAGAGACTCGTGAGGTCGGAATCGAGCCCGATCTCGCAGAGCGCATCGAGGTGCTCGGGACGCATCGGATCGAGCCTGACCGCGACCCCCGCGAGCACCGGCCGGTGCCCGCTCGGGTGGGGGAGCGCGCCGTGGTGCGTGAAGCGCACCGCTCGCCCTTCGGGGTCTCGCTCGGGCCATTCTCGCTTCGTCATGAGCCGCCTCCTTGTCCCTGGAATCGACCTACCTTACTAGACTGTCCGTGTCGTGAAAAGCGCCGCTCGACCTCTTGCGGTCCGACGCCCCGGGGCGCTACGCTCGCCTCGGCGGCGCACCGTGAATATTCAGATCATCGGCACGAGGAGCGACCCGGAGACCCGGAAGGCCGAGCGCTTTTTCAAAGAGCGTACCGTTCCCTTCCACTTCGTCGACCTCACGGAGCGGCCGCTCAGCCGCGGCGAGATCGAGCACATCGCCCGCGCGGTCGCGCCCGAGGAGCTCGTCGACCGCGACGGCGCGCGGTTCAAGCGGCGCTCGCTCGCTCACATGGAGTTCGACCCCGCGGAGGAGCTCGCCGCGGATCCTCTCCTGCTCCGCACCCCGATCGTCCGAAACGGCGCGAAGGCGACCGTCGGCGAGGCGAGCGCGACGTGGGCGCGCTGGATCCGGGAGGCGCGCGGTGGCTGAGCGCGTGCGCGTCGACTCGGAGATCGGCGAGCTCGAGGAGGTGGTGGTCCACTCGCCGGGAAGCGAGATCGAGGCGATGACCCCGAGCACCCTCGAGGAGGTCCTCTACAACGACATCGTGCCCCTCGGCATCGTCGCCGACGAGCACCGGAAGCTGAAGAGCCTCCTCGAGCGCTTCGCGACCGTGCGCGAGCTCGCGACGCTCCTGAAGGAGAGCCTCCTCGTGCCCGGCGCGCTCGAGGAGCTCGTCGAGGACATCGTGCGCCTCTACGGGCTTCCCGGCCGCAGGGAGGAGCTCCTCGCGCGCTCCGCCGACGCGCTCATCCGGGATCTCGTCGGAGGCCTGAAGCAGCGCAAGGACACCCTCTCGAGCTTCCTCTCCCGCCAGGAGTTCGACCTCCACCCCCTGCCGAACCTCTACTTCACCCGCGACAGCGCCATGGTCTTCGGACGGCGGGTGTTGGTCGGGGCGATGGCGCACCGCGTCCGCTGGCTCGAGGCGGTGCTTGCGGGCTTTATCTTTCGCACCCATCCCGCGCTGAAGCCTGAAGGGATCCTCCTCGACCGCTCGCGCGAGCCAGACCCGGCGCTCACCCTCGAGGGGGGAGATTTCCAGGTGCTCGCGAACGACGTGATCGTGGTCGGCGTGTCGGAGCGCACGACGAGCGGCGCGGTCGACGAGCTCGCCGAGCGGATCGGGCGGGACATCGCCGAGCCGCTCCACATCTTCGCCGTCCTCCTTCCCCGGGAGCGGGCGACGATCCACCTCGACATGATCTTCACGACCGTCGACGTCGGCGCGGCCGTCGTCTACGCTCCGCACATCCTCGGCGGGGACCGGCGGGCGGTCGTGCGGATCGACGTCGAGCCGGGCGGCGGGAGGCGGATCGGACGCTGCGACGGGCTCCTCGAGGGCCTCGCGGAGGTCGGGATTCCCCTCTCGCCGATCCTCTGCGGGGGCCGAGACCCCCTCACGCAGCAGCGGGAGCAGTGGATGTCGGGGGCGAACCTCCTCGCCGTGGCGCCCGGCAAGGTGATCGGCTACGCGTGCAACGAGGCGACGTTCGAGGAGCTCGATCGGGCGGGCTTCACCGTTCGCGACGCGGAGGTCTTCCTCTCCGGAGCGGAGTCGGTCGGCGACCACCGGAAGCTCGCGATCGGCATCGAGGGGGTCGAGCTCGCGCGCGGCGGCGGCGGCGTGCGCTGCATGACCATGCCGGTCAGGCGAAAGCCCTTCGATCCGAGGGCGTAGCGGCGCGCCTGGGGGCGGCGCTCATCCCACCTTTACCCGAAGCCCCGCGGTTCTATATAATCGCTTCCGACATGCTGAAGCCGACCAACGATCTCCGCATTCTCGGCATAAAGCCGCTCGTCGCCCCCTCCTCGCTCAAGGAGGAGTTCCCGATGACCGAGGCGAGCAACCGCACCGTGCTCGAAAGCCGCGAGGCGATCTCCTCCATCATCCGCGGCCGCGACCGTCGGCTCCTCGCCGTCGTGGGGCCCTGCTCGATCCACGACGTGCGCGCCGCGGCGGAGTACGCCGGAAGGCTCGCGGAGCTCCGCCGCCGCATCGAGGACCGCATCTACGTGATCATGCGGGTGTACTTCGAGAAGCCGCGCACGACGGTCGGCTGGCGGGGGCTCATCACCGATCCGCACCTCGACGGCTCCTACGACATCGCAAGCGGCCTGCGCATCGCGCGGAGGCTTCTCCTCGACATCACCGGGATGGGCCTGCCCGTCGGCTCCGAGATGCTCGACCCGATCGTTCCGCAGTACATCGCGGATCTCATCTCGTGGGCGACCATCGGAGCGCGCACCGCCGAGAGCCAGATCCACCGCGAGCTCGCGAGCGGCCTGTCCATGCCGGTCGGCTTCAAGAACGGCACCGACGGGAGCTTCCAGATCGCCGTGAACGCGATCGAGTCCACCCGCAACCCCCACAGCTTCATCGGCATCGATCAGTCCGGCCGGACCTGCGTCCTGAACACCGCGGGCAATCCGGACGGCCACATCGTCTTCCGCGGCGGCAGGCAGGGGCCCAACTACGACGAGCGAAGCGTCGCCGAGGCGGAGGCGCTCCTCGCGAAGGCGGGCGCGAGCGGGGCGATCGTGGTCGACTGCAGCCACGACAACTCCGGGAAGAACCAGGCCCGGCAGGCGGGCGTTCTCGACTCGGTGCTCGCCTCGATCCGGGAGCAGCGCGCGCGGGGGCGCGGATCGATCATCGGCTTCATGGTGGAAAGCAATCTGTTCGAGGGCAATCAGAAGATCCCGCGGGATCTCTCGCTCCTCCGCTACGGGGTCTCGATCACCGACGAGTGCGTCGGGTGGGAGACGACCGAGGGGATGCTCACGCGCGCCCACGAGCGCATGGAGGAGCTCCTCGGCGCGGAGGCGAAGCGTTGAAACGGGTGGCGCTCGTGCTTGCCGAGGGATTCGAGGAGGTCGAAGCGGTCACGCCGATCGACTTTCTCAGGCGCGCCGGCGTCGAGGTCATCGTGGCGACGCTCGGCGCCCAACCGGTGAGGGGCTCGCACGGCATCGCGATTGCCGCCGATACGACGATCGAGGCGCTTCCCGAGGAGCTCGACGGCGTCGTCCTGCCGGGGGGCACGATCGGCGCGGAAAACCTCGGGAGGTCGGCGGAGGTCGCGGCGCTCGTGAAGCGACTGAACGCGCGATCGAAGCTCGTCGCCGCGATCTGCGCCGCGCCCGCCAAGGTCCTCGCGCCCGCAGGCATCCTCTCCGGGCGGCGGGCGACCTGCTTCCCGGGGCTCGAGGGCGAGCTTTCAGGCGCCGTATTCACGACCGAGCGGGTGGTCCGCGACCGGAACATCGTCACGAGCCGAAGCGCGGGAACCGCGGGCGAGTTCGCGATCGAGCTCGTGCGCTACCTCTCGGGAAGCGCGGAGGCGGACAAGGTCCGCTCGTCGGTGCTCCAGCGGTAGCCCTACCACTCGCCGACCGGGATCACCTCCCGCTCGAGCTCGAATCCGAGCTCGGCTTTGACCCGTCGCGCGATGTGGCGCGTGAGACGGTCGATGTCCTCGGCGGTCGCGCCTCCGGCGTTCACGATGATGTTCGCGTGGAGGTCGCTCACCTTCGCGCCGCCGATCCGCTCTCCGCGCAGGCCGAGCGAGTCGATGATCTTCCCCGAGGGGCTCCCGAAGGCCGGGTTGTTCTTGAAGACCGAGCCGGCCGAAGGCCCGCAGAAATGCCCCTTTCGCTCGCGATCGGCGCGATGCTCCTCCATGCGCGCGCGGATCCTCGCGGGGTCGTCGCGCCTCAGGCGGAAGCCGGCGCGAAGGATCACCACGTTCCTCCGCTGGAACGGCGAGACCTTGTAGGCGAAGTCCTCGGCTCGCGCGGGGATCCGCGCGACCTGGTCGTTTTCGTCGAGGATATCGGCCCATTCGAGCACCTCCGAGATCGACGAGCCGTAGCAGCGCGCGTTCATCCAGAGCGCGCCGCCCACGCTCCCGGGCATCGAGTAGATGAAATCGAGACCGGCGAGGCCTGCCTGCGCCGCGCGCTCGGACACCGCGCTCATCCCGGCGCCCGCGCCGGCGGTCACGCGGTCGCCCTCCACGACGACGTCGCTCAAGCCGCCGGTCGCGAGGACGAGGCCGCGGATTCCCCGGTCGGAGACGAGGATGTTCGCCCCGCCGCCGAGCACGAAGCGGGGCAGCTCGAGCGAGCGCGCGGCGAGTGAGAGCGAGCGGGCCTCCTCGGCGCTTCGCGGCTCGACGTAGAGGTCGGCCGGTCCCCCGACGCGGTAAGTCGTGTGCAGGGCAAGACTTTCGCGATATCGGACGCTCCCCTCGATATTGATTTTTTTGACCAATTCCCGTAGAGTGTCCACGCGGTCGATCTTACTTCGAACGGTGCATACTTTCTACGGGAGGGGCCCTTCTCGGTGGTCGTACAACTATTCAACACCGACGGCAGGACGATTCAGGAGTTCAAGCCCCTCGTTCCGGGACGAGTCGGCATGTACACGTGCGGCCCGACGGTGTACAATTTCAGCCACATCGGCAATTTGCGGACGTACATCTTCGAGGATCTCTTGAGGCGTGCGCTCGAGTACGCCGGCTACGACGTGACGCACGTCATGAACGTCACCGACGTCGGCCATCTCACCGACGACGGCGACTCGGGAGAGGACAAGATCGTCAAGAGCGCGCGCGAGAGGGGAAGATCCGTGTGGGAGATCGCCGAGATGTACACGGCGGCCTTTTTCCGCGATATCGAGCTCCTCGGCATCGAGCGGCCCACGGTGGTCTGCCGCGCCACCGACCATATTCCGGAGATGATCGCCCTCGCCGGCCGCCTCGAGGAGCGCGGTCTCACCTACCGCGCGGGCGGCAACCTCTACTACGACATCTCAAGGTTCCCCGAGTACGGCCGGATGGCGCTCCTCGACCGCCAGGAGCTCCAGGCCGGCGCGCGCGTGGAGATCGACGCGAACAAGCGCAACCCGCGCGACTTCGCGCTCTGGTTCACGAGCTCCAAGTTCGAGCACCAGGCGATGCAGTGGGACAGCCCGTGGGGGAGGGGCTACCCGGGCTGGCACCTCGAGTGCAGCGCGATGAGCATGAAGTATCTCGGCGAGCGCTTCGACATCCACTGCGGCGGCGTCGACCACATCCCGGTCCACCACACGAACGAGATCGCGCAGTCGGAGGGCGCCACCGGAGCGAAGTGGGTGAGCTACTGGATTCACGGGGAGTTTCTCCTCCTCGACCGGGCGAAGATGGCCCGCTCCTCCGGGCGCTTCGTCACGCTCTCGGATCTCGCCGAGCGCGGCGTCGAGCCCGCGGACTATCGCTACTTCTGCCTCGGCGCCCACTATCGCAGCCAGCTCCAGTTCTCAGACGAGGCGCTTGAGGCGGCGCGGAACGCCCGGAGGGGCCTTGCCGAGCGCATGTCGCGCCTGCGCGAGGAGGCGGAGCCCGCGGCGAGCGAGGGCCTTTCGGAGCGCTCGCGCGGCTATCTCGACGAGTTTCGCGGCGCGATCGCCCTCGATCTCGGCTCGCCGCGGGCGCTCTCGGCGCTCTGGGGGCTTCTCAAGGACTCCGGGGTGAGGGCGGGCGAGAAGCTCGCGGCCGCGTTCGAGATGAACCGGGTGCTCGGGCTCGACCTCTCCGAGGAGCCGGCGGAATCCGCCTCGGAGGTCGATCAGGGGACGCTCGACCTCGTGCGCGAGCGCGAGCGCAGCCGCAAGGAGGGCGATTACGCCCGCGCGGACGCCATCCGCGAACGGCTGCGCTCGCAGGGGATTGCGGTCGAGGACACCCCCCAGGGAACGAAATGGAGCCGGGTAAAGTAGATGTGTAACGTATCCGAAGGGCCGTTGTTTGCCTCATGAGTACAGAAGGCGGACAAGAGTCCTTTGAGCGAGTCTACAAGACCGTGTACCCGATCCTCATTCGGGTCACCTTCCACATCACCGGCGATATGGCGGTCGCGGAGGATTTGTGCCAGGAAGCGTTCATACGGTACTATCAGCGCGAAATCCCCTTCCCGAGCGTCGATCAGGCGAAGTACTGGCTCATCCGCGTCGTGAAGAATCTGTCCTTTAACCACGAGAAGCGCAAAGGCAGGGAGAAGCGGGCGCATGAGCGCGTTCTCAAGGAGCCGCAGCGTGAGATTGATTCGGGCGAAGTCGAGGTTATGAAGAAGGAGACCTTTGAGATCGTGAAGGGCGCCCTCTACAAGCTTCCCCATAAGCTGCGGACGGTGCTCGTTTTGAGGGAGTACGGCGGATTGAACTACAAGGAAATAGCTGGTATTCTGAAAATCACGGAAGGGAACGTCAAAGTCCGAGTCTTTCGAGCCCGGGAGCAGCTGAGCAAGCTCATCGATGAGGAGGAAGTGTATGTGTCCTGACCAGCAGCTTCTCTCTGCTTACTACGATGAGGAGCTCGATCCGGTTTGGCGGCGGAGGATCGAGGAGCACCTCTCAGGCTGCGCGAGCTGCAGCGAGAAGCTCGGCGTCTACGCGGGGATCAGCGGCGACCTCGCCTCCGCGCCCGTGCCCGACCTCGCCGAGAGTCAGGCGCGAAGCTGGCAGGTCATTCAGGCGCACATGAGGCACCCGGTCATCAGCCTGTGGCGGAGGCGGCTGTCGATTCCCCTCCCGATCGTCGCCGCCGCGGCGGCGGCGTTCGTCGCCGTCATCGGGCTAGGCATCTTCGTGCACCAGCCGGCCTCCGAGAGCGTCGAGCAGTCGGTCGCCGACACGTCGTCGTTCGGGCTGCAGACCGCGCCGATGAACGTTCGGGTGAGCAACCTGAACGACATCATCGACTATCTCAACTCCCAGGACCTCGGCGACAACGTCATCATCCAGCTTCCCAAGAACATCAGCCAGATGTCCACCGGACAGCCCCAGCTTCTGCGCGCATCCGACAGCAAGTGAGGGAGCGGTGAGAAGGGCTTTGACAGCCGCATTGCTGATGTTCCTCATCGGCGCCTACGTCGCCTCGGCGGACGGCTCCGAGACGAAGAAGGCGAGCCCCCTCGACTTTCTTCGGGCCGACGCCCTCCAGGTCAACATCGTCGCGCGGGTCATCGAGCCGAACCACCAGACTGTCTGGCACATGGAGAGCACGAAGGTCACCATCTCGGGGCGGGCCGTGCAGGTGCGGCTGGAAGGCGACAACGTCCTCGTTCTCGCTCACCTCATTCCCTACCTCAATAACGACAACACGATTCTCCTCGTGGCGCTCGGCCAGATCTGGACGCCGACCGCCGACAACAAGGGCTTCAAGTACTACAGCACCATGAAGAGCCTCCCGATCACGCCGGGGGAGAAGGTGATTTTCTTCCCGTTCGGCATGGCGGTCGATCAAAAGGCGAACGTCTACAATCTCGAGCTGCAGATCCAGGTGACGCCCTACAGCGTGGCGAACAAGAGCTCGAGCGCGACCCCTCCCGATCCTCCCGACCCCGGCGGCAAATAGCGCGGAATGGACGCCAAATCGCTCCTGCCGCGATTCGCGCTGCTGAGGAGGCACGACGCCTTCCCGCCGGTCGTCGCGTTCCTCGCCCTCGTGCTCGTGCTCCTCGTGAGCATGCACTTCTCCAACCGCCCGCCGGTGATCGAGAGCATCAGCCCCGACGTCGGCTATCCGGGAACGGTTCTCTTGATCCGGGGGAGCTTCTTCGGCGCGCGCCGGGGCAGCTCGGAGGTCCTCATCGCGGGGGTCCGGCCTTCGATCTCCTCCTACCTCGAGTGGACCGACCGGCGCATCAGCGTTCGCGTGCCCGACGAGGTCGACTCGGGCTTCGTCTTCGTCGCGAAGGGCGGCGAGCGGAGCAACGGGAAGCTCTTCACGAATCGGAACACGATCCCCGTCGTTCTCTCAGGCCAGGCGCAGCCCGGCCAGCCGTTCCTCCAGGGCATCAGCCCCTCCTCCGGAACGGTGGGCACCCTGATCGCGCTGAAGGGCCAGGGGTTCGGCGCGACGCGCGCCCAGAGCAGGGTCTACTTCACCCCCATTTCCGCCGCCGGGGCGGGGAGCGGCGAGGCGAGCGGGGACTCCGGGGCGGCGGGGGTCCAGCAGGAGCGTTTCGCGGGCTGCGAGTGCGACTTCGGCTACGTCAACTGGTCCGACACCGAGATCGACCTCTACGTCCCCGACGGCGCGGCGAGCGGCAACGTGACCGTGCAGACCGAGGCCGGGACGAGCAACGCGCAGTACTTCGAGGTCGCTTCGCCGGTGGGAAGCGAGACCTTTACCGACAAGCGCGGCTACCAGATCCGCTACGGCATGCAGATCGGCAGCGTCGACGCCGACCCCGACGGGACGATCGACGTCTGGATGCCCGCTCTCGCCGACAACCTCGAGCAGCGCAACGTGCAGAAGGTCCTCGATCCGCAGCCGCTGCGGGAAGACCCCCGCGGGATCATGCGCTACCGCTTCGAGCAGATGAATCCGAGCTCCACCTATTCGATCGGCATCACCTACTACTTCGACCGCTACGCGCACGAGACCCAGATCGACCCGTCCAAAGTCTCCGCGGCCTACGACACGGGAAGCGAGCTCTACAAGCGCTACACGAGCCCCGACGCGCTCGTGCCCTCCGACGATCCGTCGGTCGTCGCCGCCGCGGCCGCCGCGGTGGGAAGCGAGTCGAACCCGTACCTGAAGGCGCAGGACCTCTACCTCGCGCTTCTCGGCAGGCTCGCCTTTTCCGCGGCGCCGAGCGCCGCGGCTCCGCTCGACAGCCTCCAGAGCGGGAGCGCCGACTCCTACGCCTACGCGCTCCTCTTTGCCGCCTTCGCCCGAAGCGTCGGAGTTCCGACGCGGCCCGTCGCCGGCTACCTCGTCTACGGCGACAAGCAAACCGTCCGCCACTACTGGGACGAGTTCTATCTTCCCGGGTTCGGCTGGGTCCCGGTCGATCCGACCCTCGGCTCAGGGGCGAAGTTCGGCGATTTCCCGACCGTTCAGGATCCGCGCACCTACTACTTCGGCAACATCGACAACCAGCACATCGCGTTCTCGCGCGGAGTCATCGATGTCCAGCCGCTCGATCCGAACGGCAAGACCGTGCGCAAGGACCGCATGTTCTCCCTCCAGACGATTCACGAGGAGGCCTCCTCCGGGGTCCGGAGCTATTCCTCGTTCTGGCAGGACGTGCAGATCATCGACTGGTGGTGAGAGACCACGGAGCCTTGCCCGGCGCGTTTTCCTGAACAAACGCCCGAAAACGGCCGAAATTCTCCTGACCCATAGTATACTATTGTAAAACGGCGGAGCGTTGACAAAGGAAGGCGCGGACTCATATACTGTGAAAAAGGCGGTCTAAGCTGGAAACCAACAACGTGAACAATCCTCTACAGCTTTCGCTCGTGAACTTCAAGAAGGCGTCGTACATCATCGTAGAGGGTAAACAGAAAGCCGACTACTTCTTCATCCTTCGCGGCGGCAACGTGCGGATCAGCAAGGAGCTGGAGGTTGTCGAGGAGGAGGGAGGCAACCTGCTCGCCCCGGGCGACTTTTTCGGCGTCGTCTCGACGATGTCGTCCCACAGCCACATCGAGACCGCCCAGGCCGTGTCGGATGTCTCGCTCATCTCCGTCCATCGCGACCAGTTCGGCCTCCTCATCGAAAAGAACGCGCCGGTCGCCATGAAGATTATCCAGCAGTTCTCGAAGAAGATGCGCTACCTCGACGAGGCCCTGACGCGCATCACGCTGAAGAGCGCGGCAAGCGACGACCCGTCCCACCTCTTCAAAGTCGCGGAGTACTACGCCCGCCAAAGCCAGTACAACCAGGCCTTCTACGCCTACCACCAGTACGTGAAGAACGTGCCCGGAGGGGAGAACGTCCAGCTCGCCCGGGAGCGCATCGCGAAGATCCAGCCCTACGCGAAGGCGGTCTACCTCGAGGTCGACAACGAGAACTTCACGCGCACCTACCCGAAGGACAACATGATCTTCAGCGAGAGCCAGCCCGGCCAGGAGCTCTACATCATCCAGAAGGGCGCGGTGAAGATCACGAAGATCGTGAACGACAACGAGGTGCTCCTCGCGCTCCTGAAGCCCGGAGACATCTTCGGCGAGATGTCGATCCTCGAGGACAAGCCCCGGTCGGCCTCCGCGATCGCCTACGAGGACTCGGTGCTCCTCGCGGTCAACAAGGTGAACTTCAGCCGCATGGTTTCGACGCAGCCGCAGATCATCACCCGCCTCACCCAGCTCCTCTCCGAGCGCATCTGGTTCATCTACAAGCAGCTCGCGAACACCCAGCTCACGAACCCCCTCGGCCGCCTCTACGACGCGCTCCTGATCCAGCTCGAGAAGGTGCGGGTCCCGATGAACCCCGGAGAGTCCTACACCTTCGATTTCGGCCCCAAGGAGCTCATCAATCTCGTGGGCCTCACGAAGAGCGAGGGCAACGCGATCCTCCACAAGCTCTTCGAGAACACCAAGGTGAAGATCGCCGACAACAAGATCCACGTCACCGACGTGCAGGAGATCGAGAAGCAGGCGGGCTACTTCAGGAAGATGGAGAAGATCGAGAAGGCCCGCAAGCAGGGCACGATGAAGGCCGCCACCTAGCCGTCACGAGCGCGCGTTTCGGGCCGCGCTACGAGCCCGCATGCGCGATCACCGGAAAGAAGCATTTCCCCACCGATCGGACCGAGAGCGAGGCTCCCGCGCCCTGGACCATCACGAGCATCTGGAAGCCCGAGGCGTCGAGAAGCGGCGCGATGAGCTCGCCTCCGGGCTTCAGCTGCGCGAGGAGACCAGGCGGGATCTCCTCGACTGCTCCGTGGACGAGGATCTTGTCGAAAGGTCCCGCCGAGGCGAACGCGCCCGGATCGCTCCCGACGGCGTAGGCGACGTTCCGTATCCCGACCGACGAGAACACCCGCTCGTCGCTCAGGCGTTTCGCCGCGACGAGCTCGATGTCCCAGACCCTCGCGGCGAGACGGCTGAAGAGCGCCGCGGCATAGCCGGTGTCGAGCCCGTAGATGAGGAGCTTGTCGGAGGCGGTGAACGCGAAGGCCTCCGCGATGCGCACGAGGTCGGAGGGCGACGGGAGCAGCCCGCCGCCGCCTAAGGGAAGGCTCGAGTCCTCGTAGGCGAGCGCCCTTAGGTAGGGCGGGAGGAACTCCTCGCGCGGAATGAGCCTCACGGCGTCCAAGACGCGCGCGTCCACCCCTCCCTCGGCGCCGATCGAGGCGGCGAGGGCGCTCCGGCGGTCCTGGAGGCTCATGCCGGCGAGATCGGGGAAGCTCGCCGCGGCGGAGGGCGGCGCCTGCGCCGCGGCGAGCGCGAGTGCGGCTCCGCCGACGAACGCGAGCGTGCAAGCTAGCTTGCGCATGATGTCGCGCCGAGTCTACCACGGCGCGCGCGCGGGTGTCACTTCCTTGCCGCGTGAGCGTAATTTTGTTACGATCATTCCACGAACTTGGGCTCCGGGAGCGCACGAATGAGCGACACGACTCTGGCAAAGGCCTTCGATCCGAAGACCTTCGAGGACCGCATCTACGCCTATTGGCTCGACAACCGCGTCTTCCTCCCGCGGGAGACCGGCGCGGAGCGCTTCGTCGTCGTCATCCCGCCGCCGAACGTCACGGGCGTGTTGCACATCGGCCACGGCCTCAACAACACCATGCAGGATCTCCTCGTGCGCTACCATCGCATGAAGGGAGAGCGGACGCTCTGGGTTCCCGGCACCGACCACGCCGGAATCGCGACGCAGAACGTCGTGGAACGGCGGCTGAAGAAGGAGGGAACCTCCCGGCAGGCGCTCGGGCGCGAGCGGTTCGTGGAGGAGACCTGGAAGGTCTCCAACGAGCACCACGCCACCATCGTGAGGCAGCTGCAGAAAATCGGAGCCTCGTGCGACTGGACGCGCGAGCGCTTCACCCTCGACGAGGGTCTTTCGCGCGCGGTGCGCGAGGTGTTCGTGAGCCTCTACGAGCGCGGGCTCATCTACCGGGGGAACTACCTCGTCAACTGGTGCCCCTCCTGCGGAACGGCGCTCTCCGACGAGGAGGTCGAGTACCGGGAGGTGAAGGGCACGATGTACCGGATACGCTATCCCTTCGCGGAGGGCCAAGGGGCGATCGAGGTCGCCACCACGCGCCCGGAGACGCTGTTCGGCGACAGCGCGGTGGGGGTGAATCCGGACGACGCGCGCTACGCGGCCTTCGTCGGGCGGCGCGTGAGGCTTCCGCTCACCGCTCGGACGATCGAGATCGTCGCCGATTCCTTCGTGGACATGGCCTTCGGGACCGGCGCCGTCAAGGTGACCCCCGCCCACGACCCGAACGACTGGGAGCTCGGCAACCGACACGGCCTCGAGCGGATCAACATTCTGAATCGCGACGGGACCCTGAACGAGGTCGTGCCGGAGGCCTACCGGGGCCTCGCCGTCAGGGCCGCGCGCGCGAAGGTCGTCGAGGACTTGAAGGCCGCGGGGCTCCTCGTGCGCGAGGAGGACCACCCGCACCAGGTCGGCCACTGCTACCGCTGCGCGACCGTCGTCGAGCCCTTTCTCTCCGAGCAGTGGTTCGTGCGCATGAAGGGCATGGCCGAGAAGGCGTACGCGGCCTGGGAGCGCGGAGAGGTGCGTTTTTTCCCCGCGCGCTGGGAGAACACCTACACGCACTGGCTGAAGGGCATCCGCGATTGGTGCATCTCGCGGCAGCTCTGGTGGGGGCACCGCATCCCGGTCTGGTACTGCGACGCCTGCGGCGAGACGCTGGTCGCCCGCGCGGACCCCGCGTCGTGCCCGAGGTGCGGAGGCGCGCTCAGGCAGGAGGAGGACGTCCTCGACACCTGGTTCTCCTCGTGGCTGTGGCCCTTCTCGACCCTCGGTTGGCCCGACAAGACCCCCGATCTCGAAGCCTTTTTCCCGACCACCGCCCTCGTGACCGCCTACGACATCATTTTCTTCTGGGTGTCGCGGATGATCATGGCGAGCCTCGAGTTCACCGGACAGGTCCCCTTCCGGGACGTCTACATCACCGGGCTCGTGCGCGACACCCAGGGCCGCAAGATGTCGAAGTCGCTCGGCAACGGGATCGACCCCCTCGAAATCGTCGACCAGTTCGGCGCCGACGCCCTGAAGTTCTCCTTCGCCTACCTCTCCGTCCAGGGGCAGGACATCCTCATCGATCGCGAGAGCTTCAGACTGGGCTCGAAGTTCGCGAACAAGATCTGGAACGCCGCCCGCTATCTCCTCATGAACGCGGAGGGCAGGAGAATCGAGCCGATCGAGGCCGTCGCCCTCCGCGACCTCGACCGCTGGATCCTGCACCGGCTGAACCAGGCGGTGCGCTCAGTCGAGCGCTCGCTCGACGGCTACCGTATCGACGCCGCGGCGCAGGCGGTCTACGAGTTCTTCTGGAACGACCTCTGCGACTGGTACATCGAGGCGTCGAAGCTCTCCCTCGGCGGCGCCGAGGAAAGCGAGCGCGACCGCTCGGTGTCCGTGCTCCTTCACGTCTTCGACCAGGCGCTCAGGCTCGCGCATCCGTTTCTCTCCTTCATCACCGAGGAGATCTACCAGCGCCTGCCCGGCCGAAGCGGAAGCATCGCGCTCGCCGCCTATCCGCAGGCGCGCGACGAGCTCGACCAACCCGATCTCGCCTCGAGGTTCGAGGAGCTCAAGGAGCTCGTCCGCTCGGCGAGAACCCTGCGAAGCGAGTTCGCCGTCCCGCCCGACCGACGGGTGCGCCTGCACGTGCGCCTCGATCCCGGTTTCCGCTCGGCGGACTTCTTCAAATCCCACCGAGACCTCGTCGAGCTCCTCGTGAACACCGACCGCCTCGACTTCTCCGAGGAGCGGCCCGACTCGAGCGGCGCGATTCCGATCGCCGGACAGGGCTTCGAGAGCTTCGTCTACATCAGGGACGCCGTCGACGTGCCGCGGGAGGTGGCGAAGCTCCGCAAGGAGGCCGAGAAGCTCGCGGTCCTGAAGTCGGGAACGGAGAAGAAGCTCGCCGACGCGGCGTTCAGGCGTCACGCCCCGGCGGAGGTCGTCGAGCGCGAACGCGGCAAGCTCGCCGAGTTCAGCGAGCGCTCGGCGAAGATCGCCGAGTACGTGCGGGAGCTCGAGGCTTTGAGCTCCGGGGCGTCGGGCAATCAGAGCGGAGGTGAGCGTGTATAGTCCGGTCGATCCCAAGGTAAGCTTTCCCGACATGGAGCGGGGCGTCCTGCGCTTTTGGGAGGAGGCGGACGTGTTCAGGCGCTCCGTCGAGCAGCGCGCGGCGAAGGACGCCTTCGTCTTCTACGACGGCCCGCCCTTCGCGACCGGCCTCCCGCATTTCGGCCACTTCGTGCCCGGCACGGTCAAGGACGTCATTCCCCGCTACCAGACGATGAAGGGCAGGCGCGTCGAGCGGCGCTTCGGATGGGACTGCCACGGCCTGCCGGTCGAGTACGAGATGGAAAAGGAGCTGAAGATCTCCGGAAAGCGGGAGATCGAGGCGTACGGCGTCGCTCGATTCAACGAGGCCTGCCGCGGCATCGTCCTGCGCTACACGCGGGAGTGGAGGGAGGTCATCACCCGGCTCGGCCGCTGGGTCGACTTCGACCACGACTACAAGACGATGGATCCCGACTACATGGAGTCCATCTGGTGGGTGGTCAAGCGCCTGTGGGACCTCGGTCTTCTCTACGAGAGCTACTACATCCTGCCCTATTGTCCGCGCTGCTCCACGGTGCTCTCGAATCACGAGCTCAACCTCGGCGGCTACGAGGAGGTGCGCGACCCGGCGATCACCGTGCGCTTCCGATCGCGCGGCGATCGCGCGGAGGCGCGGCTCGGCGCGAACGCCTTCTTTCTCGCGTGGACCACCACGCCCTGGACGCTCCCGTCGAATCTCGCGCTCACGGTCGGAGCGGGGATCGACTACGCGCTCATCGAGGCGGAGGGAGCGCGCTACGTGCTCGCCAAGGACCGCCTCGGCGCCTACTACCCGAGCGGAGCGGGCTTCAGGGTCGTGGGGGAGATGAAAGGCGAGGCGCTCGTGGGCATGGAGTACGAGCCGCTGTTCCCCTACTTCGCGAAGAGCCGGGAGAGCGGCGCCTTCAGGGTCTTCTCGGGCGACTACGTGACCACCGAGGAGGGCACCGGGATCGTGCACACGGCGCCCGGCTTCGGAGAGGACGACTACGAGACGCTCAAAGGGTCCGGGATTCCCGTTGCCTGCCCGGTCGACGGCGAGTGCCGGTTCACCCGCGAGGTGAGCGACTACGCGGGCCTGTTCGTGAAGGACGCGGACAAGGCGATCATCGAGCGCCTGCGCGAGGAGGGCAGCCTCGTCGGGCGCGAGAGCCACCTCCACAGCTATCCGCACTGCTGGCGCTGCCGCTCACCGCTCATCTACCGGGCGATCTCGTCGTGGTTCGTGAACGTCCAGAAGGTCAAGGAGCGGATGATCCGCTCGAACGCGACGATCACCTGGATGCCCGACCACCTCAAGGCGGGCCGTTTCGGCAATTGGATCGAGGGCGCGCGCGACTGGGCGATCTCGCGCAACCGGTACTGGGGAAACCCGCTCCCGATCTGGCGCTGCGAGCGCTGCGGCGCGCTCGAGTGCCTCGGCTCGCGCTCCGAGCTCGCCGAAAGGTCCGGCGCCGCGCCTGAGGACCTCCACAAGCACTTCGTCGACCCGATCACCTATCCCTGCGCCTCCTGCGCGGGGACCATGCGCCGGATCTCCGAGGTCCTCGACTGCTGGTTCGAGTCGGGCTCGATGCCCTACGCCCAGAACCACTACCCCTTCGAGAACAAGGAGCACTTCGAGCGCCGCTTCCCCGCGGACTTCATCGCCGAGGGCCTCGACCAGACGCGCGGCTGGTTCTACACCCTCGTCGTGCTCTCCGCGGCGCTCTTCGACTGCCCGCCGTCGAGGGCGATCGTCGTGAACGGCCTCGTGCTCGCCGCGGACGGCAAGAAGATGTCGAAATCCGAGCGCAACTACTCCGATCCCCGCGACGTGATGGACCGCTTCGGCGCCGACGCGCTGCGCTTCTTCCTCATGAACGCGGGCGTCGTCCGCGCGGAGGATCTCCGCTACTCCGACGACGGCGTGAAGGAGGTCGTGAAAGGGGTCATCCTTCCGCTCTGGAACGCCTACAGCTTCTTCGTCACCTACGCCAACATCGACAAGGCGCACCCGGAGGAGCCCCCCGAGCGCGCCGCCAATCCTCTCGACCGGTGGATCCTCTCGGAGTGCGCCCGCCTCGTCGCGGAGGTCACCTCCGCGCTCGACCGCTACGACCTCCAGCGCGCCTGCGCGCCGATCGTGACGTTCATCGATCTCCTGAACAACTGGTACATCCGCCGCTCGCGCCGGCGCTTCTGGCGCTCGGGCGACGACGCCGACAAAAGCGAGGCGTACGCCACGCTCCGCGAAGTCCTCGTGACCCTCGCGAAAGTCGCCGCGCCGATCATCCCCTTCACCACCGAGGAGATCTACCGCAATCTGCGCTCCCGGCGGGCGCCTGACTCGATCCACCTCACCGACTACCCGCTCGCCGAGGAGCGCTCGCGCGAGCCTGAGCTCGAGCTCAAGATGAGGCTCGCGAGGCAGGCGGTCTCGACGGGACGGGCGCTTCGAGCGCTCCACCAGCTGAAGATCAGGCAGCCCCTGAAGGCGCTCTACCTCGTCACGCGCCTGGAGGAGGAGCGGCGCGCCCTTTCGGAGATGGAGGCGATCATCCGCGAGGAGCTCAACGTCAAGGAGGTGGTCGTCGGCGGCGACGAGGAGGAGCTCGTCGAGTACCACGCCAAGGCGAACTTCCGCGCTCTCGGGAAGACCCTCGGCAAGAACATGAAGGAGGCCGCCGAGCGCGTCGAGGCGCTCTCCTCCGATCGGCTCCGCTCGCTCCTCTCAGGCGAGCGGATCTCCGTCGAAACCTCCTTCGGGCCGCTCCTCCTCGACCGGGAGAGCGTCATCGTCCAGCGTACGGAGAAATCGCACCTGAAGGTGCTCAACGACGGCACGCTCACCGTGGCGCTCGACCCCGAGGTCTCCGACGAGCTCAAGCAGGAGGGCGCGGTGCGAGACATCATCCGCGGCGTGCAGAGCCTCAGGAAGGAGCGCGGCCTCGAGGTGACCGACAGGATCACGCTCTACCTCTTCGGGCCCGCCGAGGTCGAGGAGGCGGTGAGCGAGTTCCAGGACTACCTCATGGAGGAGACCCTCGCGGTCTCCTGGCGCTGGGAGAGGCTTCCCGACAGCGTGGCGGTCGCCTCGGGCGGCGCGAAGGCGCTCGTATCCCTCGCGAAGGTCGTGTGAAGAGGCCCGGGCGCGGCGGAAGGCGCCGCGCGCTCTTCGTCGCCCTAGCGCTTGCCGTGAGCTCGTGCGCGACCCTTCCCGAGGCGCGCGAGCCTGAGGCCGGGTGGGCGGGGCTCCTGCCCCCGGACGACCTTGCCTACATCGGCATCGACGTGACCGACAACCGTCCCGTCGTGAAAAGCGCGCTCGCCGTCGTGGACCCCGACGGGGCGCTTCCGCCCCACGCGCTCGATCGGGTGAAGCGGCTCCTCCTCGGCGTCGCGAAGGGCCCCTCCGGGGAGATCCGCTACGCGCTCGTCCTTCTCGGCTCCTTTCCGCCCGGGCTCGTCGACTTCCGCCTCTCCCTCGATCCCGGCTGGAGCCGCGCCGAGGGCGGCTATTGGCAGAATCGGCACAGCGGCCTCCAGGTCGCGCTTCCCGGCCGCTCGGTCATGCTCGTCTCGAACGGCGGCATCCCGGGCCTCCTCGCCCGCGCTCGAGGCACGGAGCGGGGCCTCGTCTTGAGCCCCGCGACGCGCGAGCGCTTCGAGGCGAGCGACATCGCGCTCTACGTCGCGAATCCGGGCCGCCTCGCGGGCGCCCCTCCGGGCACCTTTCCCGTCTCGAGCCTTATGGTATCATTGACGCGCTCGGGCCTGGGCGCCTACGGCGCCGAGGCCTCGATCGCCACGTCGAGCGATCGGACGGCGCGCGCGTACGCGGTTATCCTGAGGCTGCTTTCCGCCGAGAGCGTCCGCGGCGCCTCGGCTCTCCTCTCGACCCTCGGGCCCGCGGGCGACCTCCTCGCCTCCCTTCCCTTGAGCGGCGCGCGGGTGGAGGTCGAGGGCTCGGGCATCCTCGTGTCGGGCGTCGAGATGACGGAGGAGAGCATCGACGGGCTCATCGCGAAGATCGGAGGAGGCGCGGCGTGGTCGTTGGATTGATCGATTACAAGGCCGGAAACCTCGGGAGCGTCGAGAACGCGCTCGCCCGCCTCGGCGCCGCGACCCGGATCGTGGACCGGCCCGAGCGCCTTGCGGGTCTCGACCGCGCGATCTTCCCCGGGGTCGGCGAGGCGCGAGCGGCCATGGAGGCGCTCCGCGAGCGGGGGCTCGACCGGGCGCTCGCGGCGCTCTCGCGCTCCGCTACGCCGCTCCTCGGGATCTGCATCGGCTGCCAGGTGCTCCTCGGCCGCTCGGAGGAGCGCGACACCGAGTGCCTCGGGATCATAGCGGGGACCTCCCGGCGCTTCCCGCCGGCCCCCGGCCTGAAGATCCCCCAGATCGGCTGGAACCAAGTCTATCACCGCGGCCGTCACGCCCTCTTTCGCGGCATCCCCGACGGCGCCTCGTTCTATTTCGACCATTCCTACTACCCGGAGCCCGCGAGCGCGGAGGCCTGGGTCGCCGAGACCGACTACGGCGTGCGCTTCGCCTCGGCGCTCGCGCGGGGGAGCGTCGTGGCCGTCCAATTTCACCCGGAGAAGTCCGGCAGATGGGGCCTCGCGCTCCTCGCGAACTTCCTCGCGTGGCGCGCGGAGGCGTCCTAAGTGCTCACGAAGCGGATCGTCGTCTGCCTCGACGTGAGGGACGGCAAGACCACCAAGGGCGTCAAGTTCGAGCACAACGTGGACATCGGCGACCCCGTCGAGATGGCCGAGGCGTACTACGAGCAGGGCGCCGACGAGCTCGTCTTCTACGACATCACCGCCTCCGCCGAGCGGCGCGGGATCATGATCGACATCGTGCGCCGGGTCGCCGAGCGCATCTTCGTGCCGTTCTCGGTCGGAGGGGGGATCGCCAAGGTCGACGACATGCGCGCCGTGCTCCTCGCGGGCGCCGAAAAGGTGAGCGTCAACTCGCAGGCGGTGCGGAACCCCCGCATCATCGAGGAGGGCGCCGCGCAGTTCGGCTCCCAGGCGGTCGTGCTCGGCATGGACGCGCTCCGGGATCCGTCCATGCCCTCGGGGTACCGGGTCGTCGTGGACGGCGGCCGGGTGAGGACGGAGCTCGACGCGCTCGCCTGGGCGAAGCGCGCGGAGTCGCTCGGCGCCGGAGAGATCGTCCTCAACTCGATCGACGCCGACGGCACCCGGGAGGGCTACGACATCGAGCTCACGCGGATGATCTCGACCGAGTTGGCCGTCCCGGTCGTCGCCTCGGGGGGCGCGGGACGGCTCGATCACATCGAGCGCGTCCTCACGGAAGGCCGCGCCGACGCGGCGCTCGTCGCCTCGATGGTCCACCTCGGAAGCTTCACGATCCCGGAGATCAAGGGCTATCTCCGGGATCGCGGCGTCGCCGTCCGCCTCGACTATTAGCCCTGCCCTCGCGAGCGGCTCGGATTGACGCTCGGGTGGTCGAAATCCTATATTATCGGGAGTGGACCTCGGGCTTCCCGCCCGCCGCGAGCGGGGCGCGCGGCGTATTTCGCGTGTCGGGGCGCCAACGGCCCCCGCGGGCGCCGAGTCCGGATCCTTTCGACCGAGGTGATCGAAATGCCAAGTTATGATTATGAGTGCAGGTCCTGCGGCTATCGATTCGAAGCCTTCCAGAGCATGGCGGACGCGCCGCTTACCACGTGCCCGCAATGCGGCAAGCTCCAAGTTCGCAGGCTCATCACCGGGGGGACCGGCATCATCTTCAAGGGAAGCGGCTTTTACGTGACCGACCACCGCTCGTCGGGAAAGGCCGGCTCCGCGGGCCATCCGTCGAAGCCCGCCGCCGCGTCGGACGGGGCGCCGAAGGAAAGCGCGCCGGCGGACGCGGCGCCGAAGGAGCAGCCCGGGAAGGACGGCGCCAAGGTCAAGGCGCCCGCCTGAGCGCTTCTATCTACGCGCGAGGCGGGGCTCCGGTCCGCTGAAGCTCCGCTCGGCGCGCTCCAAGGCCCTCGCGAGGCACTCGTCGATCGCCAAACGCCCGTAGGATTCCCTCATGCGCGCGAAGTCCGGCCGGATGAGGGGATGCTTCGGCGCGAAGAGCGAGCAGCAGTCGTCGTAGGGAAGCACCGAGGTCGCGAAGGTTCCCGTTCGCCGCGCGATCGCGATGATCTCCTCCTTGTCCATGCCGATCAGGGGCCGGAAGACCGGAAGGTCCGTCACGCTGCCGGTGAAGCGGATCGCCTCGGTGGTCTGGCTCGCCACCTGGCTGAGCGACTCGCCGGTCACGAGGCAGCCCGCCTGCCGTCGCTCGGCGAGCGCCGAGGCGATCTTCATCATGCAGGCGCGCATGAGGAGCGTGACCTCCTCGTCCTTCGCGAGCTCCTTGAGGCGCTCCTGCGTCTCGGTGAACGGCACGACGAAGAGATTCACCCCGCCGAGATAGGGCGCGAGGATCTCGCACAGCCGCTTGACCTTCTCCTCGACGCTCTCGGAGGTGTAGGGGTAGGCGTGAAAGTAGCACGCGTCGAGCCTGAGGCCCCGCTTCGCCATGAGGTAGCCCGCCACCGGGGAGTCGATGCCGCCTGAAAGGAGGAGAACGCCGCGGCCGGCGCAGCCGACCGGGAGCCCTCCGGGACCCTGGTTGCGCTCGATGTAGAGGAAGGCGCGGTCGCGGATCTCCACGTTGAGGATCCAGTCGGGCGCGCGGACGTCGACCCGGAGCTCGGGCCGCGCCGCGAGGAGCTCCCGTCCGACCTCGGAGGCGATCTCGTAGGAGCTCCGCGGGAAGCTCTTGTCCGAGCGGCGCGCCTCGATCTTGAACGACCCCGCCTGGCGCTCGTCGACGAGCGAGAGCGCGCCGCGCACGATCGCCTCCATGTCCTTCTCAACGCGCAGCGTCCTCGAGAAGCCCGTCACGCCGAAGGTTTTCGAGAGCGCATCGACGACCCTGGTCTCGTCCTCCTCCTCGGCGGTCAGGAAGAAGCGGCCGTCGCCGCCGCGCACGATCGGCCGGATGCCGCGAAGGTTGCGCCGGATGTTGTCCCGGAGCTTTCCCTCGAAATAGGATCGGTTCTGGCCCTTGAGCGCGATCTCTCCGACCTTGATCAGGTAGAGGCTTTCCATGCTATCGGCTCCCGCTCGCCGCGACGCCGAGGCTTCGCCCGAGGATTCCGACCTGGGCAGCGAGCTCGTCGGCGAGCTCCTCGATCTCCTCCTCCCGCGTCGCGTAGCCGAAGGAGACGCGGACCGCCGAGCGCGCGACCTCCTCGGAAACGCCCATCGCCTGGAGGACCCGAAGGCGCTTGCGGTCCCGCGAGGAGCAGGCCGAGCCCGTGGAGATCGCGAATCCTCGGTCGCTCATCACCCGGACGAGCACCTCGCCGGGGATCGGGGGGAAGGAGACGCTCACGATATAAGGCGAGTAGCGCTCGGGTTCCCGCGCCGCCTCGGCCGGAGCGAACCGGCAGCCGGGGATCCGGCCGAGCCGCTCGACGAGGAGCGCGCGGAGCGCTCGCGCGGGGGCGAGGCCTTCCGGCCCGAGCGCGCGCCGCTCGCAGGCGAGCGCCGTCGCCCAGATCGAGGCGACGTTCTCGGTGCCCGGCCTCAAGCCTCCCTCCTGGCCGCCGCCGCGCAAGAGCGCCGGGAGCTCGCGCTTCACGTAGAGGATCCCGGTTCCCCGCGGAGCGCCGACCTTGTGGCCGCTGAAGGAGGCGGAGTCGACGCCGAGGCGACCGCAATGGAGCGGGATCTTCCCGAGCGCCTGGACGCAGTCGCTGTGGAAGTGGATGCGCCTTCCGTGCCGGCGCGAGGCGTCGGCCACCGCCTCGGCGATCTCGCCGACCGGCTGAATCGCGCCGGTCTCGTTGTTCACGAGCATCAACGCCGCGAGCGCGGTCGAGGGGTCGAGCGCCTCGGAGAACCGCTCGACGGATACCGCGCCGTCGGACTCCGCCGGAACGAGCTTCACGGTGAAGCCCGCTTCGGCGAGGAGCTTCGCGGGCTCGTACACCGACGGATGCTCGATGCCCGCGAGGACGACCGTCCCGCGCCGCTTCCTCGAAAGGAGCCCGAGGAGCGCGATGTTGTTCGATTCGGAGCCCGACGCCGTGAAGACGACCTGCGAGGGCATGCAGCCGATCGCGCGCGCGGTCCTTTCCCTCGCCTGCTCGAGGAGATCGTTCGCTCTCGCGCCCTCCTCGTGCAGCGAGGAGGGGTTGCCGAACGTCTGCGCCGCGACGCGCGCTAGCTCGGCGAGGAGGTCGGCGTCGGGCGGCGCGCCCGCCGCCCAGTCGAGGTATCGGATGGCCACGGGATGAACCCTATACGCAAGGGCGCGCCTGTTCAAGGGCCGAGCGAAGCGAGAGGCGCCGGACCGATCCCGCGCGCGAATTGAATTGCGGTCCAAAATGCAGTATTATCGTCCCATGGACAGCGTCGCGAAGATGGCGGACATCCTCTGCGGGCCGGAGGCGATGATCGACTCGTACGCCGAGCGCCTGAAGGTCTGCGGGCATCCGGTCCGGCTCAAGATCCTCTGTCTCATCGAGAAGGAGGACGCCTGCGTGACGGAGCTCTGGAAATGCCTCAACCAGTCTCAGCCGGTCATCTCCCAGCACCTCGCGATCCTCAAGGAGAAGGGGATCGTGAGCTCGGAGACCAAGGGCAACAAGCGCCTCTACTCCATCGTCGATCCGTTCGTGAAGGGCGTCGTCCGTTCCCTGACCCTCTGAGGCTCAGAGCCCGAGGTGGTTGAGCACGTTCGCCACGCTCGGCTGAATAAGAAAGATGAAGTTGACGAGCGTCGTGAGAACGGCGATGACCGCGGTACCCCACCCGGTAATGATGAGGAAGTTCTGGACCGCCTGGTCGGTCTCGAAGAGCGGCTTTTTCGCGACGTAGATGATCGTGCCCGGAGCGACGGTCTGGTTCACGTTCAGCTTGGTCCTCGTGCCGTCGAACTTCACGCTGAAGATTCCCTTGGGGTCGCCCGTGTTCTGGAGGATGCCTCCCGAGAGAAGGAGGTAGGTGGCGACGGTGGTCTCGTTGCTGTACGGCAGCGCGCCGGGCGTCGGGACCTGGCCGGTCACGAAGACCTTCAAGGTCTCCATGGGCACGACGATGTGGTCGCCGGGCTCGAGGACGCGGTCGAGGGAGAGGTCGCGGGTCTTCCACAGCGTGTCGATGGAGACCGGCACGCTCTTGCCGCTCGCCCGCTCGACGACGTACTCCTCGTTCGGAAGCGCATAGGGCGTCGGACCGCCGACGTCGTCGAGCACGTCGAGCACGGAGATCCCGGGGTAGTAGGGGAAATCGAGGCGCACGGGGTCGGAGGGCACCACGACCGGACCGGTACCCGAGCGCGGCTTGCCGAAGATCGCGCCCTCGATCGAGACCATCTCCGCGTTCACCGAGGTCGAGGGCACCGTCACGGTGTCGCCGATCTTCGGCTGGAAGCTCGCGGCTTGGTCGGCCGACACCGTGATCACCGAGTGGGCGCCCCGCGGGTCCACCCGCGCCACCTCGATCCGGTTGGTCAGGGCGCCGGGAGCGAAGCCGCCCGCGAGGTCGATGAGCGTCTGGAGGGTCTCGGTGGGAAGGAGCTCGTAGACTCCGGGATAGAGCACTTGGCCCTCGATCGTCGCGACGACCTGAGCCTCCGGCACGTAGAGCATGTCGCCGGGCTGCAGGCGCGGGTTGGAGGCGAAGTCGGCGTCGATGTAGAAGCGCGAGATGTCGAGCACCTGCGGCCGGCCGTTTCGCACGAGCTGGATGGTCCGGTAGCTCGCGCCCTCCTTGAAGCCCTTCGCGAGGCCGATCGCGTCGATGACCGTCGTGAGGGGCGTCGCCGTGATGTAGCCGGGAGACTCGACGCCGCCGTACACGAAGACGTTGAACTCCGCGGGCGTCGTGAGCAGGAAGTTCACGTATTGGACCGGCAGGCGCTCCCTGATCTCGGTCGTAATGAGGTCTTTCAGCTGCGGCAGGGTCTTGCCGCGGGCGTCCACGATGCCGATGAACGGAACGTCGAGCTTCATGTCCTCGGAAAGCTGGATCGGGTAGGAGATCACCTGCTGCGTGGCGTTGCCGATCTCAGGCGTGGTTTCGGAGTTGATGGTAAGGGTATAGATATCGCCGGGAGTGGGCGGATAGTTGGCGATCACCGAATAGTTGTTGACGAGGCTCTCGTTTGTCTGCTGTACCCGGCTGAAGATCGTGGCCTGAAGGCCGAACCCCTGCTGCTGGCCGCCCGACGGCGGGTTGTCGGCAAAAACCGGGACAATTCCGGCGCACCAGAGGATGAGAAGCACGACGAGCTTGAGTTTCATAGCGCCATACTACCAGCCCGGCCGGAAAAAGGCTATAGTGTACCCTGGAGGTGCCATGGACGGCGCCGTTTTGACCGACCGCGACTACCCGATCGGAGCCGTGCTGACCCGCGTGCGCTTCCTCCCGCGCTCGGGGCTCCTCGGCGCGCTGCCCGTCGAGTCGCTCGTCGTGTTCGACGAGCACACCTTCGAGCTCTTCGGAGCGGGCCTCGCGGCCGCTTCCAGGCCGCCGGTGGTCCTCCGCGCGGGGGAGGCCCATAAGAGCTGGCCGAGCGTCGAGCGCATCCTCGAGGCGGCGCTCGAGGCGCGCCTCGGGCGGGAGGCGACGCTCGTCGCGTGCGGCGGCGGGGTCGTCTGCGACACCGCCGCGTTTGCCGCCTCGATCTACCTGCGCGGGGTGCGCGCGATCCTCGTTCCCACGACGCTTCTTTCCATGATAGACGCCTCCCTCGGCGGCAAGACCGGGATCGACTTCGGCGGCTACAAGAACATGGTCGGCACGTTCCACCCGGCCTCCGAGGTCCGCATCGCGACGGAGCTCCTCGCCACGCTCCCCGAGCGCGAGCTCGTGAGCGGCCTCGCCGAGGCGATCAAGCACGCGCTCCTCTCCCGGGGCGACCTCCTGTCCCTGCTCCGCGAGCGCAGGGCCGACCTCCTCCGCCGGGACGCGGGGCTCCTCGCGGGGGTCGTGGCGCGCTCCCTCGACGTCAAGGGCGGCTACGTCGCGGCCGACTTCCGGGAGAGCGGCATCCGGTCCCACCTGAACTTCGGCCACACCTTCGCCCACGCGCTCGAGTCGGTGTCGGGCTTCGCGGACTGGACGCACGGGGAGGCGGTCGCGTGGGGCATCGACAAGGCGCTTCGGACCGGAAGGCTCCTCGGCCTCACCGACCCCGGCTACGAGGAGGAGGTGCGGGAGCTCCTCCTCGCCTACGGCTACCGCCTCGGCCTGGAGGAGCGGCTCGTCGAGCCTCTCCTTCGGGCGATGAAGGCGGACAAGAAGCGGCGCGGAGGGTCGGTGCGCTTCGTCCTCCAGCGGCGCTGGGGCGAGACGCTGCTCTCGGAGGCGGACGACGACGTCGTCCGTCGCGCGCTCGGCGAATGCGCGGAGGCGGGCGGCCCCTCGCGCCCCTAGGTGTCGAGGAGATCGGTCAAGCGGTGGTAGGCGGCGTTCACCTGCTGGAGGTGATCGCGGCCCGTTCCTCGGTCGATCCCCTCTGCAAGCGACTCGAGGCTCGAAAGGCTCGCCGAGACCGCGTTCGTGAAGCTCCTCGAGCAGCGAAACCAGTAGACGCCTCGCCCTTCGGTGTGAAGCGCGAGGAAGCCGAGGGAGCGGTCCTTCTTCGTCCCCGTGCAGAGCGAGAGGATCTCGCGGAGCCTCCCGCAGAGCTCGCCGAGCTCCTCCGCGGCGTTGAAGGTCCTTCCTTTGAGCTCGGCGTGGTCTGAGGCGCGATCCGGGTCGATCTGCGGCGCGACCTTGAGGATCGTCGTGAGCCGCTCGCCTGAAAGCAGGTCGCTTCCCTGGTAGGTGATCCTCCCGCGAAGGCCCTGGAAGCGCTGGGCGCTCGCGGCGTCGTAGTCGGAGAGCGCGGGGCGCAGCCGCTCCCAGGGAAGGATCGCGATCTTCTTTTTGCCCTTGAACGGCACGAGCTGGAAGGTCTGAGCGCCGATCGTCACCTGAGAGGTCGTGTCCCGTTTCTTTTCGGCGCTCTTCGCGCGGGGGCGGACCGCGCGCGCCTCTTCGCGCGGGGGCGGCGCGGCGAGGCCGGCCACGAGCTCGGCGGAGATTCTCGGGAGCCACGCCTTCTCGAGGGGCGAGACGGAGCGGGCGAACACGCGGCTCGTGCGCACGATCTCGCCCGCGACGATGTAGCGCGGACTCTCGCGAAACATGACCGAGCCGGGGTGGATGTGAACCTGGTCGGCGGTGAGGCTGCGGTACACGCCGTTTCCCGTGCTTGCGCACACGAACTGGATGAGACCGCGAGCGACCGCGCAGAGGTAGTCGGCGATCGAGCCCCCGGAGAGGATCGGCACGCCCATGCCCGCCGCGATCTCCTCGAGCTGGACCTTGACGTTCGCGAGCTCCGCCATCGTCCTCGGATCGAGGTAGAAGGTCTCGCAGAACTTCTCCCGATTCTTCGCGTCGCGATAGGCGGCGAGCAGCTTGAGGTAGGAGACGAAGTCGCCCGCCTGGTCCTGAAAGGCGTGGTGCGCCTGGCGCGCCTCGAGCTCCTCGCCGGGCGGGAGGAGGAACGGCGAGTTGGTGGAGAGGAACGCCGCGGCGGTGATCGTCTCCTCGATGACGTCGGGGTAGCGGAGGATCGCCTCGACGATCATCCGGGAGTGGCGCGGCAGGAGCGGGAACTCGGCCATGCGCTTGCCGGTCTCCGAGAGCCCGTTGTCGTCGTCGAGCGCGTCGAGGAGACGCAGGGTCTCCACCGCGCCGCTGATCCCCTTGCGGGCGGGCGGCGAGATGAAGTCGAAGGACTCGAAGTCGGTGATCCCGATCTCCGCCATCCGCAGGACCACCTCCGAGAGGTCCGTGCGATAGATCTCCTCCGCCGCGAAGAGCGGGCGGCTCTCGTAGTCGCTTTTCGAGTACAGCCGGTAGCAGGTTCCCGGCCTCGTCCGCCCGGCGCGCCCCCTGCGCTGGTTGCAGGAGGCCTTGGAGATCGGCGTTTCGACGAGCGAGGAGGTGAAGGTCCTCGGGTTGTAGTGGTTGATCTTCGCGAGCCCCGAGTCGATGACCGCGGTGATGCCGTCGATCGTCACGCTCGTCTCGGCGATGTTCGTCGCGACGGCCACCTTGGTCTTTCCCCGAGGCGTCGGCAGGAAGACCGATTCCTGCTCCTCCTTGCCCAAGCGCCCGTAGAGCGGCACGAGCTGGAGCTTGCGCGCGTAGGGCGCGGCGGAAAGGAGGCTTATGCAGTCCTTGATCGGCTGCTCGCCCGAGAGAAAGACGAGGATGTCGCCGTCGCGTTTCTCGTCGACGAAGCGACCCACGATCTGCTCGATCTTTTGGAGCAGCCAATCCTCGTTCCGCTCGTCGACCTTCGGCACGTCGTAGACGACTTGAACCGGGAACGCCTCCGCGTCGATGCGCACGACGGGACACTCGTCGAAGTACTCGGAGAAGACCTCGGCGTTGATCGTCGCCGAGGAGATGATCACCTTGAAGTCGGAGCGCTTCTGGAGCACCGCCTTCAGGAGCCCGAGGATGAAGTCGATGTTGAGGCTTCGCTCGTGCGCCTCGTCGACCATGACGACGTTGTAGCGCGAGAGGTCGCGGTCGGCCTTGATCTCCTGCAGCAGGATGCCGTCGGTCATGATCTTGATGCGCGTCGTGAAATCCGTCCGGTCCTCGAAGCGCATCTTGTAGCCGACGACTCCCGGCACCGTCACGTCGAGCTGTTCGGCGATGTACTCGCACACCGAGACCGCCGCGATGCGCCGCGGCTGCGTCACCCCGATCATGCCCGTGCGGGAGTAGCCGGCCTCGTGGAGGATGAGGGGAAGCTGCGTGGTCTTGCCCGAGCCGGTCGGGCTCTCGACGACGACGACCTGGTTTCCCGCGAGCGCCTCGAGGATCTTGTCCTTTTGGCGGTAGACCGGGAGCTCGTGCGGTTTCATGGCGAGAGCCGGTCGAGCACGCGCTTGATGTGCTCGATCCCCGCCTGAAGCGTCAGGCGCTCGGAGCTCCTCCGCCCGCGAAGATCCTTGACCGTGACCGTGTCGCTTGCCGCCTCCTCTTCGCCGCAGATCACGGCGACGGGAGTTCCCTTCTTCTCGGCGAAGGCGAACTGCGCGGCGAGCTTCTTCCGCTCGGGGTAGACCTCGCAGGAGAGCCCCGCCTCGCGCAGGCTCCTCGCGACGCGGTGGTAGTACGCGCCGAGCGAATCGTCGAGGTTGAACACGAGCACCTCCGTCCCCGAGGCCGCGTCGACCTTCACGTTGAGCTCGGCGAACGCGGCGACGAGCCGATCGAGACCGACCGAGGCGCCGACGCCGGGGAGCTCCCGTTTCGTGTAGAGCGAGGCGAGGCTGTTGTACCTGCCTCCCGAGCAGACCGAGCCGATCTCGGGCAGCTCGGTGAGGAACGTCTCGCAGACGATGCCGGTGTAGTAATCGAGGCCGCGCGTAATCGAGGGGTCGAGCGCGAAGCGATCCTCGAGACCGAGAGCGGCGATGAGCCGCCTCAGCTCCGAAAGCCGGGCCGTGTCCTCCGCCTCGCCGCCCGCGAGGCGCGTCATCTTCGCGAGCGTCGATTCGAAGTCGCCGTCCGGCTCGATGAAATCGAGGATCTCGGCGGCCTCGCGCTCGCCGACGATCGGGCGCAGGATGCCCGCGACCTCCTCCGCCCCGATCTTTCCGATCTTGTCGATCGCGCGAAGGACGTCCGCCGACGCCCCCCCGGCGCCGATGCGGTCGAGGAAGCGGTTGAGCACGCCGCGGTGCGAGAGGCGGATCGTGATCCGCTCGAAGCCGAGCGCGGCGAAGGAGGCGTGCATCGCGAGGAGGATCTCGAAGTCGGCGGACGGCGAGTCGACTCCGACGACGTCGAAGTCGCACTGCGTGAACTCCCGGTAGCGCCCGCGCTGGGTGTTCTCGCCCCGCCAGACCTTCGCGATGTGGTAGCGTTTGAACGGGAGGTAGAGCTCCTCGGCGTGCGCCGCCATGAAGCGCGCGAAGGGCACCGTGAGGTCGAATCGGAGCGCCACGTCCCGGCCGCCGTGATCTAGGAACCGGTAGACCTGCTTGTCGGTCTCGCCGCCGCCCTTGCCGAGCAGGACCTCCGCGTACTCGATCGCGGGGGTGTCGATCGGCGCGAAGCCGTGGCTCTCGAAAGCGCGCGTGAGCGCGCGCTCGATCGCCGCGCGCTCGCGCTCCTGCTCCGGAAGGAAATCCCGGAAGCCCTTGAGGACTTTCGGCTCGATAAGGCCGCTCATGCTGTGCTCTCCTGCGTGCTCGCCTGCCTCCCGCAACTATGCATGATCGGAGGGCGATGGACAAGTGCGGGCGGGCCGCTCCCCGAACCGGCCGGGGAGATGCTATACGGATGTTAGGTAGCCGGAAGGGCCCGCGGCGGGGCGCCTTCGAGCGCCTTCCGCGCGCGACTTCGCGGCGGGGCGCCCGGCTTGAGGCGCTTGTCCTCCTTGACAGATCGGAATTTGAGCGTTATGTTTTTTGTGATCATGGATGAGAAGAGTAAGGATACAGTAACAATCTTCCATCTGTACCGGAAAGATGGTTCTGCTTTGTTCCTCCATCCGTTCGACAACCTGGAAAGGTTCCTCGAAGCGATCAAATCGACCGACATCGAAGGCCGCTACGGCAGGGAGCCCCGCGTCGAGTCCTTCACCCTCTTCCGCAACGACCTCTATCGCATGATCGACGCAGCGGTTCGCCACTGGGCGGCGGAGGTCCGCATCCTGCCGCGCCTCATGATCTGCCTGAGCGTCCTGGTAGCCGCCTACCTCATCCTCGCCTTCGGCTTTCACAGCCAGCTTCGCGCGGTCTACGAGGTCGGCGCGAGCGTCGCGGTCGCGCTCGGCGCCTACCTCCTCCTCACGAGGGTGGACGTCCGCACCGAGGTCATCGTCCGAAAGACCCAAGCGCTTCGCGAGAAGATCGACAAGATCTACTTTCAGGAGGACCCCTTCGTGCTCGAGGTCGAGCAGGCGCTCGAGCGCGGCGACTCGGACACGCCCACCCAGATCCTGAGGAGCATCATGGGTCTTTCGGACACCCCCTTCAGCGTCGACAAGGAGCCGGAGGCGATGAAGCTCATCAGCTACCTCGAGCCCCGCTTCAGCGACCGCGAGATCAAGCGCCAGGAGCGGCTCCTGTCGCGGGTCGGCTCGGAGACCCCCGCCGCGACGCGGATCGTCGAGAACCTCACGAAGTGGGCCGAGGCGAAAAAGGTGGACCTCTCGCTGTTCGTCCTGTACCGCCAGATGAGGCGGAGCCTCAAGGCGGTGAAGTAGGGTCCCGGCCCTACTCGACCTTCCGGACGTTCTCCATCGCTTTCTCAAGGCCCATGGCGGTCTTCACCGTCTGCTCGTACTGCGCGGCGGGCTGGAAGGTGGGGTCGAGCTTCAGCGCCTGCTCCCAGAAGCTGAGCGCGCTCGCGTAGTCTCCCTTCGCGTAGGCCTCAAGCCCCTCGGCGTAGTAATCCTCGACCTCCCGCTCGATCTCGGCGCGGCCTGAGTCTCCGAGGTTGATGTTCGCCGCCACGCTGAAGCGCTCGTCGGTCCCGAACTGAGTCGCCAGGTCGAGGGTGTAGTTGAGGTCGAGGGTCATGGTCTTCAGCGCCACGGTGCTCCCGATCGTGATCCGCGGGTCGTCCCCGGCGTAGCTGAAGCCGCTCTGGACCGCGAAGAAATCGGTGAGGGAGAGGTCCATCCCGGTCGCGATGTTCCAGAGCTCGGCGGGGTAGAGGCTCGGCTCGAGGCTGAACGGATAGTTGAAGTCCGTCGAGACGAGCAGGGGCCGGATCGGCTTGTAGGCGAGTCCGAAGCTCGCCTCGGTCGGCAGCGGCTCCCCCTCGACGTAGAAGCCGAGGTTCTTCACCGCCGCGCCGACCGAGAAGTTCTTGTCGGTCGAGGCGTAGGTCTTGAAGAGATTGAACCTCGTGAGGGCGCCGAGGTCGATCATCGCCGTGCCGGCGGACTGGCCGGGGTAGATCGAGCTCGGCACGTTGCGGTAGGCGCCCTTGATGTTCGCTCCGAGCGCGAGGCCGTAGAAGTAGTAGCTTGAGAAGAAGTTATAGGAGACGTTCACGGTCGCGATCGCCTCGGAGTAGTAGCCCTTCGAGACCTGGTCGCCCCATTCGTCGTACGCGGTAAACGGGAGATAGAGGAACTTGCCGGCGAAGCCGTAGCCGAGGTCCTTGTAGCGGTTGGTGTATTCCACGCTTTCGAGGCTTGAGTCGGCGATCCAGCTGTTGTGGAGCACCGAGAGCTCGCTCTTCACGAGCGTGGCGCTCGCGGCGGGGTTCGCCTCGATGTAGCTCGCGTCGCTCGCGACCGCGGTGAAGGCGGTTCCCATGCCTTCGTAGAGCCCGCCGGAGGGGATCAGGAGCGAGGGGAAGGCGGTGAGGCCGGTGTTCGGGTCGAAGAAGGGCCCGGAGAGGAGGTTCGAGGCTTCGTTATAGATGTCTGAGAAGCTCTGACCCCACAGCGCGAGGGGCGAAAGGATCAGGGCTCCTAGGAGAGACAGCTTCCTCATCTCGGTGCTCGAATCTCTATGGTAACAGTGTCTGAACTTCCAGCCAATATCTTGATAACTTTCGCCTGCATCGACAGTTACCAGGATGCCGCCATACTACCCGGCCGAGACGTTCCTGTCGATAATATGATACATTTGGCCGAAGGCGAGAGGTGTGTCAATCAGAACGAGGCTACGAATCCTCCCGATTTTCGTCGTGTTCCTTGCGCTCGGCGGCGTCGCTTGCGCCTCCGGCCAACGGGAGACGCAGCTCGCCCAGGCGAAGCTCCTGATCTCCGAGAAAAAATACAACGACGCCATCCTGCTGCTGAGCGAGATCATCAAGAGGAGCCCTTCGAGGTTCGACCAGGCGCAGTCCCTCCTCCTGCAGGTGGAGATCGCGCGCAACGTCTACAATCAGAAGGTCGCCGAGCTCATCAAGGTCTTCAACAAGGGCGACCTCCAGGCCGCCTACGTCATCCTGCGCGAGCTCGAGGCGCTCGACAAAGCGCCCAACCAGCGGACGGTCGACGCCCAGGCATACGCCCGCGAGACGGCGACGGTCGTCTACGATAACGACCAGTTCCACGACATCATGGAGAAGGCGCTTGCGCTCCTGCAGGCGGGGAAATACTACGACGCGATCGAGCTGTACGAGACCGGCTACGACCTCGGGACCAACTTCTTCGAGTCGAGCGACCTCGGCAACATCGCTTCCGGGCAGGTGCTCGGCCTTCAGGCGCAGCTGAAGGCGAAGACCCGGGCGCTCCTCGCGCTGCGGGCCGATTTCGACGCCGCAAGCCGCTCCCTCGCCGCCGCGCGCGCCTCGTTCTCCGCGCTTTCAAGCGCGGTCGACTTCGTCTCGGGCGACTTTAGCGAGATGGCGGCGGCGCGCGCCGCGGTCGACGCGACCGTCGACCTGCTCGTGCAGGCGCGGGGCGCGATCCTCATGCAGCGGAGCGCGCTTCAGGACGTCTACCTCATCACCTACCTCGAGAAGCTCGTGAGGGGAAGGGGAGGGAGCGAGCCGCCCGAAGGGGTTCTCGCGGCGGTCGACGGCCTCGAGGCGCGTACGCTCGAAAGCGCCTTCGCGGAAGCCGCGAGCCTCATGGACGACTCCTTCGCGAAAGGAAAGTCCAGGCTCGCCGCGGCGGATTACGGCGGGAGCGCGGCGAGCCTGAAGCTGAGCCGCGAGGAGGCGCAGCTTGCCGAGCGCATCGCGCTCCTTTGGGACCCGCGTCTGTCGGGAGACCTCGCCTTCGCGAGATCCGACGCGGAGATCGCCCGCCTCGGAGCCGCGCTCCCCGATTACCTCCAGGCGCAGACGCGTTTGGAGGCCGTCGACTCGACCCTCGCGCTCGCGGCGATCGACGAGCGGCTCCAGGCGATGGCGCCGAGCGCCGGGGCGGCACAGACGATCGACCGCTTCGCGGTCCTCAAGAGCGCGATCGACGGCGTCTCCGATCGGCTCGATGCGCTCGTGTCGCAGTGGCGGGCGACGAGCGAGCGGCTCGGTCAGTTTGCCTCCGTGGGCTACCGCGTGGAGAAGAGCGTCGCCCTCGCGGGCGCGATGCTCGCCGACCTCGCCGCCGCGCAGTCGGCGGCTGGGGCGATCGAGGTTCAGGTCGTCGCGCGCCTGTCCTCCGAGCGGCTCGCGCTCCTTCAAGGCGAGCTCTCGCAGGCGAACGCGAGCGTCGGCGAGGCCGAGGGGCTCCTCGCGGGCGTCTCCTTCACGACCGGCTCGGCGCCGGATCAGACGACCATCCAGGCGAAATACCCGTCGCGGAGCCTCGACCTCCTGAACGGCGCCGCGGCGGGCCTGCCTGGGATCGTGAGCGCGATCAAGACGACCGTCGACGGGATCGACACCGAGCCTGAGAGCGTGGTCGAGGCGACCTCGACGCAGGCCGCGCTCGCCGCGGCGCGGAAGCTCCAGGACGATACCGCAGCGCTCGACGCGCGGATCCGCTCCGACTCAGGCGCCGCCGAGCAGGGCGTCTTCCAGGCGCGCCGCTACCGGCAGGACGGCGAGAATACGCTGCGCGAAATCCAGGAGGCGATGGCGCAGAGCCAGTTCGTAAGCGCGCGCGAGGAGATCGCGACGGCGGCGAGCGAGCTCGACCGCTCGCTTTCCTTCGAGGAGAATCCCGACGTCCGCCAGGAGCGGGACGTCTTTCTCTCGCAGCTCTCGCGGTCCGTCACCGACGCGGAGAACAGTCTCGTCGTCGAAGAGGTCCGCCGCTCCATCAACGAGGGCAAGCAGTACTACGCCCAGGGCGAGTACCAGAGCGCGCGCGAGGCGCTGACCCGCGCCCAGGCGCGCTGGAGACTGACGAACACCGAGGACGACCCCGAGATCGCGACGTGGCTCGGATTCGTGAACACGGCGCTCGCCATCAACACGGGCCGCGTGATCCCTCCGACCGACCCCCTCTACGGCGAGATGACCCAGGTGCTGAATCTCGCCCACGCCGACTACGACAAGGCGGCTGGGCTCGTCGCAGAGGGGCGTCTCGACCTCGCGCGGCCGCTGTTCAGCGACGCCGAGCAGAAGCTCGACTACGTGCGCGTGCCCTTTCCCTTCAACGAGGACGCGCGGGTGCTCGCGCTGCGGATCCTGAAGCTGAGCGACCCGGCGAACTTCGACGCGGAGTTCCAGGCGAAGTTCCGCGAGGCGCTCGGCGAGCTGAAGACCGACACCCAGGCCGGCTACCTCGCGCTGAAGGACCTCGAGGCGATCGACCCGAGCTATCCGGGCCTCGAGGAGGCTATCGTCGCGACGGAGACGGCGACCGGGATGAGACGACCGCCGCCCGACCCCCGGAAGATCCAGGAGGCGCAGGCGCTCTACCAGAAGGCCTTCGACATCGTGCGGACCAACGTGAGGGCGCAGTTTCCGATCGCGCTCTCCTACCTGAACCGGGCGATCGAGCTCGATCCCGACAACGGGGACGTCACGTCGCTCAAGGACCAGCTTGCGATCGACTCGGGGGGCGAGACGACCGTCGTCCTGTCGAACGCGGCGCAGCTTCAATTCCGCGCCGCCGAGGAGCAGTTCATCGCGAAGAGCTACTATGAGGCGCTGAGGACCGTGAACGATCTCCTGCGGGATCCCGCCAACCAGAGCTATTCGCCGCTTCTCGAGCTGAAAAGGAGGATCGAATCAAAGATTTGACCGCTTCCTCCGCCGCGCGAAAGACGCTGCTTCTCCTCTTCGCGCTCGGCGCGCTCGCCTGCGGGGGCGTCTTTGCCCAGGAGGCGCCGCCGCTCGGAGCCTCAGGCGTTTCGCTGTACTGGAACTATCCGCAGACGCTCATCGCCTCCGGGGTGAGCTTCCCGCAAGCGGCAAGCGGCGGGGGCCTCGGCGCGGTGGTCTGGCAGGAATACTCCGCCGACGGCAGCAGGGTCAGCCTCTCGGTGAGGGCGACGAGCGACGGCGTGCACTGGACCGAGCATCGCGGCTTCGCGGGTCCCTTCCCCGCCTCCGGAAGCGAGGTACAGCTCTTTTCGATCGCGATCGACGGCTCGGCGCGCATCTACGTCGCCGCGAACGTCGCGCCCGACCTCATCGCCGTGTACGCCTCGAGCGACGAGGGGACGACGTTCCGGGAGATCGCCCGGATCACGGCCACGACGACGACCGTCGCTCCGCGGATCTTCGTGAACGGCGCGAACGGCCTCATCCTGTTCGCCGCGCAGGGAGGACCGGTCGAGGGCGGCCTGAGCGCTCTTTCGATCAGGTATTCCCTCTCGGCCGACGGCAGCCGCTGGGAGCCCTTTCGGCCGCTCGTCTCCGATCCTGAGCTCTCGCTCAACTTCTCGCCCTCCTTCGCCTCCTCAGGCGGCCGCGACTACGCGGCCTTCCAGGTGCTGCGCCCCGGCGCGCAGGCGGTCTACCAGCTGTACCTCGAGACGAGCCTCGACGGCGGGGAGAGTTGGAGCGAGGGGAAGCACCTCGCGGGCTTCGCCGCGGGCCTCGGGGCGGGCGGCGGCGATACGACGCTCTACAGCGACGAGCGCCCCTTCCTCCTCGCCGACGGCGGCAAGCTGTCGATCGCTTGGGAGAGGACCTATCAGAACGGCACGCCCCAGATCTACTACGCCCAGTACGATCTCGACGGAGACCCGGCGGGCGACGTCGAGCGGGTCTCCCCCGCGACGGCGACGAGCCACGATCCGGAGATCGTGGTCTATCGCGGCCGGGAGTACCTCTTCTATTTCGACGACCGCGCAGGCGACTTCAACGTCTTCGTCTCGACGTTCAACGGGATCCTCTGGCAGGACACCGATTTGAGCGTCATGCCGGGCGCCTCGCTCTACGATTGTCCGGTGGTCCGCGGCGACGATCTCGACCTGTTCTGGTACAACCAGATCGGGGGAAGCGGCCGCCTGGTGTTCGAGAACCAGGTGAGGAGCGCGCCGCCTCCGGCGCTCTACGGGGTCAACTTCGCGGCCGGCGGCCGCTCGAATCTCAGCGACTACGCCGTCGGCTGGAACCAGCCTCCCGACGCCGCCGGGATCCAGGGTTTCGGCTGGAGCGTGGACCAACGCGAGGACGCCTCCGCGCCGCACGTGGTCTCGATCCTTCCCGACGACCGCGGCCGGGGGTTGGAGATCAGGCGCGACGGCCGGTGGTACATCCACGTCGCGACCGAGGACTTCGCGGGAAACTGGTCCCGGACCTCGACCATCGCGCTCACGCGCGACACCGTCCCTCCCGGTCCGGTCGCCTTCCAGGCGCCGAAGGTCGACCCCGGAGGCTATCTTCTTTCGAACTCCGCGACGGTGAAATGGACGCCTCCGTCCGATCCGCACGTCGAAGGCTACAGCTACGCCGTCGTCAATCTGTCCCCGGACGCCGACGCTCAGTTGGCCGCCGGCCTTCCGGGGCCTCCGCCCCCCGATCGCGTCCTCACCGCGAGCCCCGAGTACTCGTTTGCGAACGAGGACAACGGCGTGTGGGCCCTGACCGTGAAGGCGATCGACGACGTGGGCAACGCGGGACCGCCCGCGACGATCGATCTCCGCATGGACCGCTACGTGCCGGTCACCTACGTGAGCGACGTCGTATCGACCCGCGACGCGCTCGGCCGCGTGACGTTGAGCATCTTCGGGCGCGGGTTCGCGGCCGGCGGGACCATCAGCGAGGTAATCCTCGACCGGAAGGGCAGGGCTCCCTACGATTATACGTACCGCGCGGCGGATCACGAGTTCACCGTGGTGAGCGACCGCCTCATCGAGGGACCGACCCTCGAGGACGTCGCGGAGGGCTCCTACCGCGTCGGTCTCGTCCATCCCACCCGCGGGCTGTACTTCACCGAGCCCGTGCTCGCCCTTGAGCCGTCGGGAACCGTGAAGTTCGGCAACTTCGCGGCCAAGCCCGAAGGCGTCTGGCGGCCGCTTGAGGGCGCGTCGTTCGCGATCTCGGTGAACGGAATCTTGATTCTCCTCGTGCTCGCCTTCCTCGCGGGGATGCTCGTGGTCTCCGTCCAGCGGATCGGAAGAGTGGTCGAAGAGGGGAGGCTCCTCAACGCCGAGATACAGGCGCTCATCTCGGGAAGCCCCCTGCAGCTTACGCAGCGAAAAGAGAGGTTGGCCCATATGAAGAGAGTAGGAATGGGGCTCCGAGCCAAGTTCGCGTTCCTCATCACGGGGCTCGTGATCATCGTCGTCCTCCTCGTCTCGATTCCCCTCGGGTATTTCATGGTCACGACGCAGGAGCAAAACCTCGCCGACGGCCTGGAGAAGAAGACCCTCGTGCTCCTCGACAGCCTCGTGACCGGCGCGCGCACCGACCTTCCCGACAAGAACATCATCGAGCTCGGGGCCCTGCCCGACCTGAGGACCGCGATGGACGAGGCGCGCTTCGTGACGATCACCGGGTACGGCGCGAACGACGCGAGGAACCCCAATTACGTCTGGGCGAGCGACGATCCGAACATCCTGAAGAAGATCAACACCGATCCGTTCGATCCCGGCATCTCGAGGATCGAGGACGATCTCACGCCGAGGGTCGCCAAGGTCCAGGAGGAGGTGGACGCCGCGGCGACCCGGCGGGTCTCCGACCTGTCGCGGGAGCTTCAAACGCTCGGCGCTCAGGCGGCCATCCTCGCGACGAAGGACGACCCGGAGTCGGCGCGCGAGCTTTCCGAGCTCCAGGACCGGATCACGGCGACCAACGAGGAAGTGAACAAGCAGCTCTCAAGCATCGGAGACCGGGAGGTCGGAAGCATCCCGGCCTACAACTCGAACTCCCTCAGCCGGAAGATCGACAGCTACACGTTCTACAAGCCCATCATCTACCGGAGCAACCAGGACTCGCTGTTCTACCGCGGCATGATCCGCCTCGGCATCTCGACCGACTCGATCCTGAGCCAGATTCAAAGCTCCCAGCGCACCCTCCTCCTCACCGCGGGAGTCATCGCGCTCATCGCGATCGGGCTCGGAGTCCTCGGCGCGCTGCTTCTCGCCCACATCATCATCGTCCCCATCCGGCGGCTCGTGCGCGGCGTCGAGATCATTCGCGACACCGCCGACAAGGAGAAGCTGAAGAGCCACCTCATCGACGTTCGAACGCGCGACGAGCTCTCAGACCTCGCCGACACCATCAACCAGATGACCTCGGGCCTCGTCGCGGCGGCGATCGCGAGCAAGGATCTCACGCTCGGCAAGGACACGCAGAAGATGTTCACCCCCCTCGAGCAGGATCCCGTGACCAACCGCAAGCTCACGACGGCGCGGGACGCGGGCGCCCACGCCGAGTTCTTCGGGTACTACGAGGGCGCGAAAGGCGTCTCGGGCGACTACTTCGACTTCCGCAAGCTCGACGCCCGCCACTACGCCATCATCGAGTGCGACGTCGCCGGAAAGGGGGTGCCCGCCTCGCTCATCATGGTCGAAGTGGCGACGATCTTCATCGACTACTTCCGCAACTGGAGCGCGAAGGTCGAGGGGTTTCATCTCGAGAAGCTCGTCTACCGCATCAACGACCTCGTCGAGGAGCGGGGTTTCAAGGGAAGGTTCGCGGCGCTCCTCGTCGCCATCCTGAACGTCGAGACCGGCGACTGCTACTTCTGCAACGCCGGCTACCGGTACGTGCACCTGTTCGACGCGAAGACGGCGAGAATGTTCGCGATGACGCTCCCGAACGCCCCGGCGGCGGGCGTCTTCCCCTCGATGATGGTCGAGATGCAGGCGGGCTTCAAGCAGATCCTCCACCGGCTGCTCCCGGGCGACTGCCTGCTGCTGTTCACCGACGGCGTCGAGGAGGCGAAGCGCCACTTCCGCGACCTCGCGTTGAGCGTCGTCGCGTGCGCGGAGCCCGGGCTGAAGGAGGGCGAGCTCCACGACACCCACCCGTTCGGCGCCGACAACGAGGAGTTCGGCATACCGCGCATCGAGGGGATCGTCAACGCCGTGTTCGCGCGGCGCCGCTACGAGCTCGGCAAGCACCACAACGCGGTGAGCGACGAGCGGCTCGCCTTCGACTACTCGAGCTGCTCGGGCACGGTCGAGGAGGCGGTGCTCGCGATCGTCTCGGCGGAGCGGGTCTTCCGAATCTATCCCGATCCCGCCGCCGGACCGAACGACCTGATCATGGTGGACAGGAACATCGCGGAGTTCTTGAAAAAACACTTCGTGCAATATAGCCTGTACTTCCGCGAGCCGACTCCGCATCCCACCCTCGCGGAGTACGTCTACTTCTCGCATGTGAAGGAAGACGAGCAGTACGATGACCTGACGATCCTCGGGGTGAGGAAGCTGTAGCCGGAGCGCGTATGAAGACCACGGCGTTTTTCTGCGAGCACTGCGGCAATCCCGTGCCGCTTGAGGCGAAGACCTGTCCGCATTGCGGCCGCCGCTTCGACGCGGTGCGCTGCCCGATCTGTTCGCTCGTCGGCGACCAGGAGCTGTTCGCCGACGGCTGTCCCCGCTGCGGCTACTTGAAGCGGGTCGGCGGCGCGGCCGCCTCCACGAAGCCGCTCCCGAAGGCGGTGAACTTCGAGGCAGCCTCCCCCGAGGAGGAGACCTCCGCGAAGCGCCTGCGCCCGCCCAAGCGCCCCGTGCCGCGGTTTCGGGAAGCCCCCCGGACGAGGCTCCCGAGATGGTTCTACCTCATTACGATCTTCGTCTTGCTCGCGGTGATCGTCGCGCTCATAGCCCTTTCGCTCCGTCCGAGCTAGCGCTTCCCATGACGCAGAGCCACTCGGCCTCGACCGCCAGCTCCTCGCCCACGAAGGCGCTTCCGCGCTGCTTCATGACCTTTCCCGACAGGCGCTGGTTCTCGACGACAAGCCTCACCTCCTCGTCGGGGCGCACCTGGCGACGGAACTTGGCCTTTTCGACCGCGGCAAGGAAGAAAAGGGTGCCCTCCGGGTAGATTCCGAGGGTCCTGACGCCGGCGCCTCCGCACTGGGCGAGCGTTTCGATGAGGATCACGCCGGGAACGATCGGATAGCCTGGGAAGTGTCCGGCGAAGAACGCCTCCCGGTCGGCCCGGAAGGTCCTGAATCCGACGGTCCGTTCCTTCGTCGCCTCCTCGATCCGGTCGACGAAAAGGAAGGGCGGCCGGTGGGGAATGAGCTCTTCGATTTTCTGCATGTGCCACCTCGCTCGGGAACCCGCCGAAGTATAGGGAATTGATCGGCATCGGGCAAGCGCGAGGCGCCC
>JASHNV010000109.1 GCA_030041455.1 Spirochaetia bacterium | reverse complement strand
GAGAACGTGCGGATGAAGGAGAGCCTGATCGTGACGACCGAGGAGGCCTCCGCCTCGGCGCACCAGATCAACGCGAACACCGAGAGCATCAACCACCAGATTTCGACGCTTGACGAGGATCTGCTGAAGTCCTCGGGGGCGATACAGAACATTGCCGACAGCATTCGGGGGCTTGACGAGCAGATTCAGGAGCAGCTGACGATGGTGGAGGAGTCGACGGCGTCGGTGACGGAGATGATCGCCTCGATCGACAACGTGACGCGCATCGCCGACAAGCGCCGGGAGGCGACCGACCGGCTGGTGAGCACGGTCTCGGCGGGCGGGGAGAAGATGGCGAACACCTTCGAGGTGGTCAAGGAGATCAACGAGAGCGTGGGCTCGATCAAGGACATCACGGGGATCATCGAGAGCATCTCCTCGCAGACGAATCTTTTGGCGATGAACGCGGCGATCGAGGCGGCGCACGCGGGGGAGGCGGGGCGGGGGTTTTCGGTGGTAGCCGACGAGATCCGCAAGCTTGCCGAGGCCTCGGCGCAGAACAGCCAGGAGATCAGCGCGATTCTGCGCCTGATCACCGAGCGGATCGGGCAGGCGAGCAGCTCGGGGGCGGAGATGACGAGCGCCTTCGCGGAGATCGACCGGGAGGTCAAGGAGCTGTACCGATCGCTTGAGGAGATTTTCGCGAGCATGAGCGAGCTCAGGAGCGGCGGCGGCCAGATTCTCCAGGCGATGGCCACGCTCCAGGAGATGTCGACGGGGGTGAAGGGCGGCTCGGTGGTCATCAGCGAGAGCTCGGCGGACATCAGGACGACGATGCTCTCGGTTCAGCGCATCTCCTCGGAGGTGCGAAGCGGCATGGGGGAGATCTCCGGGGGCATCAAGGAGATCACCGCCGCGGTGCAGAACGTGCTCCTCATCGCCGGCCGTCTCGGCGACCTCGGCGAGTCCCTCAACCAGGAGCTCACGAAGTTCAAGACCGCCTGACGGCTTACCGGAGGACCCCCGCCCCGGCGAGAACGAGGAGAACTGCCGAGAGCGCCACGCAGTAGATGCCGAAATAGCCCCATCGGCCCCTCTCGAGCCAGACGGAGAGCCAGCGGATCGCGAGGAGCCCGGCTGCGAAACTCAAAACCATGCCCAGCAACCCTGTCGCAACCGGAAGGCCGAGGAGCCCGTGCGCCGGCGCCGCGTGCCGCAGGCGCAGCGCCTCGCGCCCGACGACCGGAATCGTGAGGATAAAGGCGAGCGCAAAGCTGAGCTCCTCGGCGAGCCTTCGAGGGAGACCTCCGAGGAGCGCGACGGAGATGGTCGACCCGGAGCGCGAGAACCCGCGAAACGGAAGGGCCAGCCCCTGAACGACGCCCACGAGAAGCGAAGTTCCCGTTCCTATCCTCTCGGAGGAAGCGGGCCTGCTCCGAGAGAAGCCCGAGACGATGATCAGAACGCCGACCGCCGCGAGCGCCGTCCCGATGATCCAGACGTTTCCGAACAGGCTCTCGACCGCGGCTCCCTTCGTTCCGCGGAGCGCGACCTTCTCGATCGCATAGAGCAAGCCGAGCCCGACCAAGCCGGTCGCGATCGTCGCGTAGACGAGCGCTCGGACGAAGCTCGCTCGCTCGCTGTTCTTCGACGAAAGGAGCCTCGCCCAGCTCGACCAGAAGTAGACGAGAACGGCGAGCATGGTTCCCGTGTGGAGCATGACGAGGAGAAAGGTCATCTGCGGCGAGGTGGGGTCGAGGCCGAAGATCTTCTCCACGAGAATCACGTGGGCCGAGCTCGAGATCGGCAGGAGCTCGGCTGCGCCCTGGACCACGGCGAGAATCGCGAGGACGAGTAGGTTCATATGCGCGCTACTATGAAAGGCCCGAGGACTCGTGTCAAGGACGCCGCGCGAGCGGGCGGTCCGGACGTCGCGGAGCGACGTCCGATTCGAGGGTCAGGCCACCGTCACGCGGGTCAGCACGGAGTTCGCGATGAAGCACTCGGCGTGCGCCCGCTCGTGGAGCGCGCGGAGCTCCTCGGGCGAGGGCGCCCGCTCGCCGCCGAACACGATCGAGGGGTGAAGCTCGACGCGCGTCACGGCGGACTTGCCCTGCTCGTTTTTCTCGAGGTGGCCGACCGCCCTGTCGGCGTACGACTCGACCGGGATGCGCCTGCGGGAGCAGAGGGCGAGAAAGGTCAGCATGTGGCAGCTCGCGAGCGCCGCGACGAAGGCCGATTCCGGATCGACTCGCTCCGGGTTGCCGAGGAAAGCCGGAGCGGCGGAGGCCGGGACCTCGATCCCGCTCTCGAAGCGCACGATATGGTCCCTGCTGTACGAATCGTAATCGAATCCCGGAGTCTCCCGCTTCCAGCTCACCGACGCGACATGCTCGGACATTCCCGGCCTCCTTGCTCGCCTCCTCACATTGTACACGCGCCCAACATTTGATCAATTCCTTCCCGCCCGGGCCTTCCTTGACTGCTTCGAAGGAGCCGGGGTATTTTCTTTCGGGGCAAGGGAACGTACTGAAGCGGCGGTCCGCGACGGGCCCCTCCCGACGGCCTTGGAGCACACTCAGCCATGAAAAGCGTCCTCAAGCGATCCCTCGACCTCGCGCTCCCGGTTCCCGAGCAGGGGCCGTCCTGACATGGAGCTTCACGTCCGCAAGCGGGCAAGCGGCGTTCACATCGTCGATGTCTCGGGTGAGATCGATCTCCAGGGCGGATACAAGCTCACGGAGCTCGTCAAGCGGATGATCGAGCGGGGCGTCTCCCGCTACGTGATCAACCTCGAGAAGGTCGCCTACATCGACTCCAACGGCATCGACGTCCTGTTGAGCGTCCATTCTCTCGTCAAACAGCGGGAGTTCGCCGTGTGCTTCGCGAACATTCACGGCTCGGCGAAGAAGGTCGTCGAGCTCATGAAGCTCGACGAGTATTTCCCCTTCGTCGCGTCGATCGACGACGCGCTCAGGCGGGTGGAGCTCCGTTCGTCTTCGGGCCGCCGACCGTCTCCATAGGGTTCTCCGCTCGAAAGCGCTTTTTGCGACGAAACCGCGCAGGACCTGGTCATGTCGTCTCTCGCGCGCTCTCTTAGGAAGTCGGGAAGAGCCTTCTCCGGAGCTTCCACGCACTATCCTGCCCGGGCTCGGGCGGGAGACGGCTCGAAATCGCCGGGGTCGTAGCGCGCTCCGTCTCGATCATCCTCCGACGGCCCCGGGGCGGCGGCTCGCCTTTGGCGAGGATGGGGCGGGTGGAAGGGATCGTTGAGCGCGTCGCGCCGCGGCCGATCGACTCACGGCCAGCGCGCGACGCGGAGGGGACCGAGTCCGTCGATGAGCTCGGCGATCTCAACGAGGAAGGGGTCGAGGAGCATTCTGCTCGCCTCTCCGAGGACGATCCGCCGGGCTCCCGCCGGGGCGGAGAGGATCCTTCCTGCCGCCTCCCACCTTTCGATAGGCGCCCTCCAGGCGGCGGCGAGGTCGACCGCGAAGACGCGCTCGATCCGGTCGAGAGAGACCCCTTCGGAGGTTCGAAGCCCTGAGAGAAAGTGCTCGAGGAGGAACTCCGCGCCCGACAGCGCCTCGATCGCGCGGCCCCGGCCGGGAGCGCGCTCGGAGCCGTAGGCGAAGAGGTTGGGATTCTTCAGCCTCAAGACCCCGGGCTCGCCTGCGCCGAGTGGCCGCTCGCCTTCGCCGAGCGGCCCGTCAAGCAGGCCGGGAATCGTCGAGACCGCGCCGGGCCCGAGGCCGAGATAGGGCGCAAGGCGCCAGTAGGCGAGATTGTGCCGGGAGCGCGCGCCGGGAAGCGCGAAGTTCGATATCTCGTAGTGGTCGAAGCCGAGCTCGACGAGCCTGTCGCGGGCGGAAAACCAGATGCTCTCCTGCGTCTCGCGGGCGGGCATCCGCGCGTCGCCGCGCGCCACCATTTGGAAGAGAGGGGTGCGCTCCTCCACCGTGAGCGAGTAGACCGAAAGGTGGTCCGGGCGAAACTCCATCGCGAGTGAGATGTCCTCGAGCGTCATCGCCTCGGTCTGGCCGGGCACGCCGGTCATGAGGTCGACGTTCAGGTGCGGGATGCGCTCTCCGTCGCGCCCCGCCGCGATCCTGGCCAGGGACGCGAGCACCGTCTCCCGGCTCGCCCTTCGCGTCAGGAAGCGCAGGAGCGGATCCTGAAAGGTCTGCGCGCCGAGGCTGATCCGCGTCACGCCGTTTCCCCCGAGGACGGCGAGGAGCTCGCCCCCGAGCGACTCCGGGTTTGCCTCGAAGGTCCACTCGTCGGGCCCCCTCGCGCCGGTCCGCAGCGCCTCGCGCAAACGGACGAGGAAATCGTCGAGCAGCCGCGGAGGGATCACGCTCGGAGTTCCTCCGCCGACGTAGAGCGTCGTGACGCGCGGCCGATTCGCGGCTTCCATGAAGGAGGCGGCCTCCTCGACGATGCGATCGAGGGTCCGCCCCAGGACGCGCGGCGACCAGCCGGTCTCGAAGTAGAAGTCGCAGTAGCGGCAGCGGCTCGTGCAGAACGGGATGTGGACGTAGACGCTCACGTCCGAGAGCGGAAGAGGCCGCACGGTCGGTCCCGGCCTTGCTGCCGACGCGGAGGTCATCGTGCCGGGAGCGTAGCACGGGGGCCTCGGGCCGGCAAGCGCCGCCTCCCCACGTCCCGGGATTGGAGTATACTTCGTCGCATGCCGCAGCGAAGCGCGCCGAGGCCTCAGGCGATCCGCACCGACGGAAGCAATCCGTTCGCCCGCCGCACGATGTCCGTGCGCCTTCCGGGGATCGTCGAAGAAATCGTCCGCGGGAATGCCGATTATCCCGGCTCGATCCGCCTGAGCCTCGAGGCGCTTTCGCGCGAGCTCGACCGGGATGCGCCGCTTCGGGCGGCGGTTCCGCCCGCCCCCGACTGCGACGCGTGGGTCTCCTCGTTCGAGCCGCACCGCGGTTCGAGCTGGCTTTCCGCCGAATGGTTCTTCGCGGAGCACCTGTTCTATCGACGGATCATCGAAGCGGTGCGCTGGTGGGAGACCGGCAGGGACCCGTTCCGCCCGGCGAAGGAGGAGGCGTACCGGGATCCCGCGCTTCGGGGGCTCGTCGAGGAGGCGCTTGAGGGGCGCGTTCGGGCCGGGGAGAGGCGGGACTCAGCCGAGCGGCTTGCCAGGCTGCTCCTTCGCTCGCTGTGGGGAAACCGCGCCGATCTCAGCCACCGACGGGCCTCCGCGCTCGGGACGGGGCCGGGCGAGCTCCTCGCCGACGACCGGGAGCGCGCGATCGACGCTCTTCTCGCCTCGCGCGGCCCTGTCCACCTCGTCACCGACAACGCAGGCCCGGAGCTCGCGATGGACCTCGTCCTCGCCGATTCCCTTCTCGCCTCAGGCACCGGGGCCCTCTTTCTCCACGTCAAGCTGCACCCGGCCTTCGTGAGCGACGCGACCGCCCCCGACGTGCTCTCGCTCGTCGCGCGGCTCGTCTCGGGCGGTTTCGGGGACGCGGGAACGGCGCTTGCCTCGAGGCTTGAAGCGGCGTTCTCCGAGGCGCGCCTTCGGATCGCCCCCGACCTCTTCTGGAACTCGCCGAGCTGGCTGTCCGCGCTTCCCCCGCGCATCGGGTCTCTCCTCGCCTCAGGCGAGCTTGTCATCCTCAAGGGCGACGTGAACTACCGCAGGCTCGTGGGCGACGCGCTCTGGCGGCCGGAGACGCCGCTCGCCCAGGCCGCGGCTCTCTGGGGGCGCCATCCGCCGATCCTGTGCCTCCGCGCGCTCAAGAGCGACGCCGTCGCCGGCCTCCCGCCCGGCGCCGCCGAGCGCCTCGACGCGACGAGCCCCGACTGGAGGACCGACGGGAGCCGCGGGGTGGCGCAGCTCCTCGCGCCCTGAAAGGGCCTTCAGCGAGCGGCGGCTCTCTTTGCGACGATCCGGTTGTAGCCCGAGATGAGCGCCTTCACGCCCGCGATCGTGATGTTCGTGTCGACCCCGGCGCCCCAGGTCACGGCGCCGTCCCTGGACTCGAGCTTGATGTAGGCCGCCGCGCGGGTCTCCGAGCCCTTTCCGAGGGACTGCTCGTGGAACTCGGCGACCTCGAAGCCGTCCCAGCCGCGCGAGCGCATCGCGTTCGCGAACGCGTCGATCGGTCCGGTGCCGACGCCCTTCACCTCCTCGGCCTTTCCGTCGTGGAGGACGGTCGCGACGCACTCGGTGCTCGACACGCCGTCGGCGTAGCGGGGCGCCTCGGCGAGCTCCTGCAGCCTGAGCGGGCCGCGCTCGTCGAGATACTCCCGCTTGAAGGCCTCGAACACCTCCTCAGGCTCGAGCTCCCGGCCTTCGCGGTCGGAGAGGTCGCCGACGACGGCGCCGATCTCCGGGTGCATGCCTTTCGGAAGCTCGTAGCCGAATTCCCGGTCGAGAACGAAGGCGACGCCGCCCTTTCCGCTCTGGCTGTTGATCCGGATGATCGCCTCGTAGGTGCGTCCGATGTCGGCGGGATCGATCGTAAGGTAGGGGACCTCCCACGCCGCGTCGGGCTGCAGGCTTCGCGAGCGGAGGTCCATGCCTTTCTTGATCGCGTCCTGATGGGATCCTGAGAAGGCCGTGAAGACGAGCTCCCCGGCGTAGGGCTGGCGCGGAGGAACGGTCATTCTCGTGGTCCGCTCGAAGACCTCTTGAATCTCCGGGAGGTTCGAGAAGTCGAGGCCGGGGTCCACGCCGTGGCTGAACATATTGAGACCGACGGTGACGATGTCGAGATTGCCCGTCCGCTCGCCGTTGCCGAAAAGCGTCCCCTCGACCCGCTCCGCCCCCGCCATGAGCCCGAGCTCGGTCGCCGCCACCCCGGTGCCGCGGTCGTTGTGCGTGTGGACGCTCACGACCGCCCGCTCGCGGCCGGAGAGATGGCGGCAGAACCACTCGATCTGGTCGGCGTAGGTGTTGGGCGGCCCCCATTCGACGGTGTCCGGAAGGTTCAAGATGATCTTCTCGCCCGGACCGGGAGCCCAGATCTCCTTCACCGCCTCGCAGACCTCGAGCGCGAAATCGACTTCGGTGTCGGAAAAGCTCTCGGGGCTGTACTCGAAGAGGACCCGCGTGCCCGGGACGGTCGAGCGGAGATCCTTCACGATGCGGGTGCCGTCGACCGCGATCGCCTTGATCTCCTCCCGCGTGGCGGAGCCGAAGGTAATCCGGCGCTGCATGGGAGACGTCGAGTTGTACAGGTGGACGATCGCGCTCCGCGCCCCCTCGATGCTTTCGAAGGTCCGCGTGATCAGGTGCTCGCGCGCCTGGGTGAGCACCTGGATCGTCACGTCGGCGGGGACGCGGTCGTCCTCGATGAGGCGCCGAACGAACTGGAACTCGGTGTTCGAGGAGGACGGAAACCCGACCTCGATCTCCTTGAATCCGACCGAGACCAGGAGGTCGAACATCTCGAGCTTCTCCTCGACGCTCATCGGAATCGCGAGCGCCTGGTTGCCGTCGCGCAGGTCGACGCTGCACCATATCGGCGCCTTGTCGATGATCTTGTCCGGCCAGGTGCGGTCGGGAAGCGCTATTCGGGGAAACGGTCGGTACTTTGCCATGGGATACCTCCTCCGCTCGCGGGATCACGGCGGCGGGCGAAAAAAAACCCGCCGCCGTGTGACCGGCAGCGGGTTCTTTTCAAGTGTAATCGCTTCCTCAGCTACACCTGGGCATAGGCCTTTCCCCGCCGCCGAGCCGAGAGTAGTAGCGCGAGGGAGTAATTCGGGGCGAGAAGCTGTACAGAAGGTGCGCCGGTTGCGTTCACGCATGAGACTATAGCGAGCGGCCGGAAACCTGTCAACCGGCCGCGGCGCGAAGAAGCTTGCTCGAGGGGCCCGGGACCCCGCGTGGAAATCGGTATATGATGGGCGCATGGAGCCTACCGTGATCGAGTTGCAGGGCCAGATCGAGCGCGTCACCTTCACGAACGCCGAGAACGGCTACACCGTCGCGAGGGTGAGGATCCCGGGCGACGCCGATCCGGTCACCGTCGTGGGCACGATCGTCGACCCGGCGCCCGGCTCGATCCTTACGATGCGGGGGGAGTGGACGAAACATCCGCAGTTCGGCCGCCAGTTCAAGATCGTCGAGTACGAGGCTTCGGCTCCCGTCACGATCGAGGGCATCGAGCGCTATCTCGGCTCCGGCGCGATCAAGGGAATCGGTCCCGGCACCGCGAAGCGGATCGTCGAGCGCTTCGGGGAGGAGACCCTCAAGGTGATCGACGAAACCCCCGAGCGCCTCTCGGAGGTCGGAGGAATCGGCCGCTCGCGCATCGCGACGGTTCGCGAGGCGTGGCGGGGGCAGCGCGGCGTGCGCGAGGTCATGCTCTTCCTCCAGGGAAACGGCGTAAGTCCCGCTTATGCGGCGAAGATCTTCAAGCGCTACGGCCGGGACGCCCTCGCGGCCGTGCGTGACGACCCCTATCGTCTCGCCGACGAGGTCGAGGGGATCGGATTCGTCACCGCCGACCGAATCGCCGCGCGGCTCGGTTTTCCGCGCGACTCGCTCGCCCGCGCGGAGGCCGGAACGCTCCACGCCCTCGCCCGTTTCGCGAGCGAGGGCCACGTCTGTTGCCCGCGGGAGGCGCTCGTCGCCTCCGCCGCGAAGCTTCTCGACGCGGAGGGCGGTCTCGTCGACCGCGCGATCGCGGCCCTGGCCGGGACGGGGAAGGTCGTGATCGACCGGACCGTGCTCTCCGGGGGAGGCGAAGCCGTCTACCTCGCGCGGCTCCACGCCGCCGAGCGCGGGATCGCCGAACGCCTGAAGACCATGGTCCTCGGCGGCCCGAGGGAGCTCCCTCGGAGCGTCGAGGAGGAAGTCCGGTGGGCGGAGACCCAGCTACCCTTCAGGCTCGCGGCGCGGCAGGCCGAGGCGATCGGCGCCGCGATCCGCAGTCGGGTCCTCGTCATCACGGGCGGACCGGGGACCGGCAAGTCCACGATCATCAAGGCGGTCGCGCGGATTCTCTCCCGCGAAGGCCGCACGGTGCTCCTCGCGGCGCCGACCGGCAGGGCCGCGAAGCGCATGAGCGAAGCCACCGGGATGGAGGCAAAAACGATCCACCGGCTTCTCTCGGTCGATCCGCGAAACGGATCTTTCAGAAACAACGCCGGGAACCGTCTCCCCTGCGACGTCGTCATCGTCGACGAGTCGTCGATGATCGACACGCCTCTGATGCACAGCCTGCTCGAGGCGATCCCCGAGGCGGCGTCGCTCGTCCTAGTCGGCGACGCCGACCAGCTGCCCTCCGTGGGACCGGGCAACGTCCTGAAGGATCTCATCGATTCGCAGGCCGTGACGGTCGTGACGCTCGACGAGATCTTCAGGCAGGCCGCGACGAGCCGGATCGTCGTGGGAGCCCACGACATCATCCACGGCAGGATCCCGGACTTCTCTTCCTCCGAGGACGGCGACTTCTTCTTCGTCGAGCAGGGCGACGTCGAGCGGATCCCCGCGCTCGTCGTCGCGATCGTGAAGGAACGCATCCCGGCCCGCTTCGGCTGGAATCCCGTCGCGGCCGTGCAGGTCCTCGCGCCGATGAACCGCGGAAGCGCCGGGACGCTCGCTCTCAACTCGGCGCTGCAGAGCGCGCTCAACCCGTCGGGAGCGGAGCTCCTCCGCGGCGAGCGCCGCTTTCGAGTCGGCGACCGCGTGATGCAGGTCCGCAACAACTACGAGCGGGAGGTCTTCAACGGCGATATCGGCCGCCTCTCCCGCATCGATTCGGAGGCGCAGACGCTCGTCGCGGATTTCGACGGACGGCCGGTCACCTACCGCTTTTCGGACCTCGACGAGCTTCAGCTCGCCTATGCGATCTCGGTGCACAAGTCGCAGGGCTCGGAGTTCCCCGCGGTCGTCATCCCGCTCGTCACGCAGCACTTCCTGCTCCTCCAGCGGAATCTCCTCTACACGGCGGTCACGCGCGGAAAGCGCCTCGTGGTGCTCGTCGGCGACAAGCGGGCGCTCGCGATCGCCGTGAGGAACGACAAGACCGTGAGCCGCCATACGGGCTTGCGCGCCCGCCTCGCGCGGGAACCGGGGATCCCGCGCGGCGGATGATCGCGCGGGGCTCGTGTTCCGCGGGGCGTGCCTGGTCAGGCGCCCCGGGCGTCGGGCGAAAAGGGAGCTTCGGCTTCCCGGGGGCTTTCCGCGGCTTTTTCCCCGCGAGCGCATGCTCCCGGCCCGCGCGAGCTTCAAAAAATTTGACAACGCCGGGATCCGGGGGTATCCTCGAGACAAGGGACGAGGAGCTCCGCTCCTCGGGTGCACGCGGCACGGGAGGCTCACCATGACAACTCCGCCTGTTTCGATCGCGGCGTAAGCCGCACGGCAGCTAGCCTGAGCGCTCGGACGCCGGACGAGAGACCGCTCCGAGTTCGAAAGCCTCTCTCGAACTGCCCTCTCACCCAAGAGAGGCCAACGAACGCGCGGGTCCTCCGCGCCGAGGACGCGACAGTCCGCCGCGGGACCTTCAAAAAGCCGGTAATCATGCCGGCTTTTTTTGTCCGGCCCCTCGCGCGTCCCGATGGTATAATGCGGGAAATGAGCGAGCTCCTCGATCGCACCGTGGTGGTCCTCTGCCGGCCGGAGGAATCCGGCAACGTCGGCTCGGTGTGCCGCGCCATGAAGACCATGGGAATCACCCGCCTTCGGATCGTCGGCGAGAGCTGCTTCGACGCGAAGCGGATCGAGCACCTCTCGGTCCACGCCTACGACGTCTTCGAGGCGGCGGGCTTCTACGGGAGCCTCAAGGAGGCGCTTCGCGACACCGCCCTCTCGGCCGGATTCACGCGCCGAAAGGGAAAGAAGCGCAAGACCGCGCCGATCCTCCCGGAGGAGTTCGCGGAGCGGGCGGGCGCGCTTTCAGGCGGGGTCGTGGCGGCGGTCTTCGGCAACGAGCGAAGCGGCCTGTCCGACGAGGAGCTCCGCGAGTGCTCGCTCGCGGTCCGCATTCCCTCCTCGCCGCGCTTCCCGTCGCTCAACCTCTCCCATGCCGTCCAGATCGCCGGCTACGCGCTGCTTCGCGCGGAGACGCGCCCCTCGCGCTTCGCGCCCGTCGCGAGGGACCGGATCGAGGCGCTCACGGCCTCCATCGTGGAGTCGCTCGACGAGATCGGGTTCTTTACGGTCTCGGGCTCCTCCGTGACCGAGGAGTTCCTCCGGGATATCCTCACTCGCGCGGCGCTGAGCAAGGGCGAAGCGGACCGCGTCGAGAGGCTTTTCAGAAAAATCCAGAACCTCAAGATCCACCGTCCCGCGCGGAGGAGCGCGGAAGGTAGGATGGACTCTTTGCCGATTTCGAACCATAATGACGGGAATTAACCCTACCTCGCGGCGGAGGCGATGAACACCCGACTCGGCACCGCGGACGGCGAACATCTTGATCCAGTCCGACGAACGACGCTCACGAACGGCAGGCTTTTTGCCATCCTTGCGGTCCTCATGGCCGTCCTCTTTGCCTTCCAAGATCCCGCGCTCGCGCGGCTCGGAGGAGGCCTCGGCTGGGCTCTCGTCGGCGTCGGATGCGCGCTGCTCTACCTCCTCGCGAGCGTGCTCCTGCTTCCCCGCCGGCCCCGGCTCATCGTCGCCTGCCACGCGGTTTGCCTCTTCGGCGTGCAGGCGATGTGCGCGGGCTTCGCGGGGGAAGCGCTTCTTCGCCCGTCCGCGTACCCCGGAGCCGGGGCGCCCCTCATCGCCGGCGCGCTCCTCTCGTTCATCTTCGCCGAAGGCGCTCGGCGCTACCTCGCTCCGGTCCTGCTTCTTCCGGTCGCCGGAACGACGATCGCGCTCGTTGTCGGAGGGCAGACCCTCGCCGGCGTCTCGATCCATCTCTCGGTAGCCTGGCTCCTCGCGCTCGCCTTCGCGGCGCTCTCGCTCCTGAGCGCGCGCGACTCGCGGGGGCTGGACGGCACGCGGACCAACGAGGAGCTCGCAGCCGAGATCGACCGGCTCCGCAAGGAGATCGAGGAGCGCAAGGCCGTGGAGGCGCTCCTCGAGAAGCGCGCCGCGATCGACGACCTCACCGGCGCCTATAACCGCCGGGCGGGCCTCGAAATCCTGAAACAGTCGATCTACCTTTCCCAGCGCAATTCCCAGGCGCTCTCCCTGTGTTACGTGGACATCGACGACCTGAAGACCGTCAACGACAATTTCGGCCACCCGGAGGGCGACGCGCTCATCAGGCGCGTCATCGAGGTCATCAGGCGCCATCTGCGAAAGAGCGACTACGTCTGCCGGCTCGGCGGCGACGAGTTCGTCGTCATATTGCCGAACTGCAGCGAGGCGGCCGCGCGCGCCATTCTCCTCCGGATCAAGCAGGACCTCGCCGAGCAGGCGGAGACCGAGCGCCGCTTTCCGATCGACGTGAGCTACGGCCTCTCCGAGTACGCCCCGGGCGGCACGATGGCGATGGACGAGCTCATGAGGGTCGCGGACAGCAACATGTATCTCAACAAGCAGAGCAAGAAGCTGAAGACCGCCGAGTGAGCGCGCGCCCTTACGCCCTAGCGGCGAGCGCCCGGACGATCGGCACGTCGGGCGGCGCGAAATCGTAGCCCTCAAGCTCGCTCGGGGAGACCCAGCGGAGCTCCTCGTGGACCGTGGGCTCGGGCGTTCCGCCGAGAAGCGTGACGCGATACGCGCTCAGCCGAATCGTCGCGAGCTCGGAGGGGTATTCGCTCGTCGCGAAGAGCCCTTCGACCCGCACCGCGACGCCGAGCTCCTCGGAGAGCTCTCGGCGTACCGCCTCCTCGGAGGTCTCCCCGGGCTCCACCTTGCCGCCGGGGAGCTCCCACAGGCCGCCGAGCGGCGCGCCGGCCGAGCGCTTCGCGATGAGCACGCGGCCCTCGGAGGAGAGTATTCCCGCGGCAACCTCGATGAACGGCACGCGCCTGAGGATAGCAGGGATCCCCCGGACCCGCAAGCGCTATCCCTCGAAGAGACTTCGGCGCGAGAGCTTCACGAGCCGCACGACGACGTTGAGCGCGAGCACGACCACGATGAGCACGAGCGAGGCGCCCCACGCCATGCGCGTCCACTGCGGGTAGGGGCTCGTGGCATAGGTATAGATCACGAGGGGGACGGCGCTCACCGGCTTGAAGATGTTGAAGTTGTAGAACGGGTTCCCGAACGCGGTGAACAAGAGAGGCGCGGTCTCGCCCGCGACGCGGGCTCCCGCGAGCGTGATGCCGCTCAGGATGCCCGACATGCTCGTCGGGAGCACGATGCCGAGCACGGTCGTGGAGTAGTGGGCGCCGAGGCCGAGGGAGGCCTCCTTGAGGGTCCCGGGCACGAGCAGAACCGACTCCTCGGTCTGCTTCACGATGACCGGGACCATCATGATCGCGAGGGCGATGCCGCCCGCGAACCCCGAGAAGCCCCTGAGGGGCACGACGAGCCACGCGTACATGACGATGCCGATCACGATCGAGGGGACGCTCTGGAGCAGGTTCGCGCACAGCCGGGTGATCCCCGCGAGCCTCGATCGCCGGTTCTCGGCGAGATAGACGCCCGCCGACACCCCGATCGGAACCGAGATGATCCCGGCGATGAGGATGACCATGACGGTGCCGAGAACCGCGTTCAGGATCCCGCCGCCCGCCTCGCCGACCGGCTTGGGAAGGCTCAAGAGGAAGCTCCAGTTGATGACCTGAACGCCGTTCTTGACGACCCGGTACAGCACGAGCAGGAACGGCACGACCACGAGAACGCCGGGAACGAAGACCGCGACGCTGAAAAGCCTGTCCTTGATCAGCCGCGCCCTGACGTTCGAAGCCTTACGCACGCGCGTCCCTCAGCCTGCCGATCGCCCGATAGGCTCCAACGTTGATCGCGGTGGTGATGAGAAAGAGCACGAGCGCGAGCTCGATCATGGACGACTGGTGAAGCCGGCCGCTCGCCTCGTTGAACTCGCTTGCGATGACGCTCGCGAGCGTGTTGCCGGGGGAAAAGACGGTCGCGGGAAGCCTCGATACGTTCCCGATCACCATGGTCACGGCCATCGTCTCGCCGAGCGCGCGGCCGAGCGACAGCATGACGCCGGCGAGGATCCCGGAGCGCGCGTAGGCGAGGACGACGTTCCTGACCGTTTCGTAGCGCGTCGAGCCGAGCGCGTAGGCAGCGGCCTTCATCTCCTTCGGAACGAGCTTGATGACCTCGCTCCCGATCGAGGCGGAGTAGGGAACGATCATGATCGCGAGGACCAGCGCCGACGTGAAGATTCCGACGCCGTACGGCGTAACGCCCGCCCGCATCTCGATCGAGCGGACGAGGGGAACGAGGACGGCCACGCCCCAGAAGCCGTAGACCACCGAGGGAATCGAGGCGAGGAGGTCGATCGAGACGCTGATCGCCTGCGCGAGGACGCCCCTGTTGTAGTACTCGCCGAGCAGAATGCCCACGCCCATGGAGAACGGGAGCGAGACGAGGAGCGCGATGAAGGCGGTGAGGAGGGTGCCCACGATGAAAGCCCCCGCTCCGAAGATCTCCCTCACGGGGTCCCAGGTGGTCGAGACGAGGAAGCGCAGCCCGAACCTTCCCATCGAGGGGACGGAGCCGATCGAGAGGGTGACGAACAGGCCGACGACGAGGAGGGCGACGACCAAGGTGCTCGCGACGAGGAGCGCCCGGAAGGCCCTTTCACCGAACATGGGGATCGTGCTCCTTCGCCGAAGCGGATTGCCATCGAGAGCGTCGGCGTCCCAGGCTTCGGGATGATACACCATTCCGCGATTTGGAGGAATCCGCAGGCTCGAAAGAGCGCGCCTTCCGGAGCTTCGCCGCCCCGAAGACGGGATCGTGCCGTCGGCTGCTGCCGCGGCTTCAATCGGGTGAGATGCCTCTTCGGCCGCTTGACGCGACGGGAGGCGTTGCCGGGCGAGCCGGCCCTCGAGCTACCGTCCCGGATAGAGGTCGAAGAGCTCCCCGATCGTCTTCTCGATTCGGTAGAGGTCCTTGCCGCGGCCCTTCTCCGGCTTGAGCTTCAGATCGGTGAGCTCCTCGAGCATCTCCTTCACCGTACGCCGCGACGGCCGCGTCGCATCCGCGCCCTCTTTCAAGGATTCTAGGAGCTCGTTGAGCTGCGAGCGGACGTTGATGCTGTACTTCTCGAGGATTTCCTTGTGCGCCGATTGCAGGCTCGTCAGGCCTTGAATCAGGCGCTGGCGCTGTTCTTCTTCCTTCGTCATGGACCTGCCTCCCTTGTCTTTAAAGAATCGGTTCTTCGCTGAGCGCGCTCAGCATCGTACCCACCCGGGCGCGCAGATCGTGCTGGATGGCGGCGACGCTCCGGTTGCCGTTCAGCAGCTCGAACTTGTACAGCTCGTGGAGCCGCAGGAAGACCGCCTGAAGCTTCCGCTGGTAGCGGACGTAGCTGTCGAACCAGTCCGGGGAAAGGCCGAGGTCCATTCCCGACTCCCAGTAGTCCAGACGGTACTGCAGGGAGAGCTTCCGCTCGATCTGGTTCCTGATCGAGGTCTGAAGAAAGAAGACCATGTCGGGAACGAGCGCCATCGAGTAGAGCGAGTCGAGCCACTGCTGCTCGGCGCCCCGCACGAGATCCCGCGCCATGAGGGTGTAGATGTACCGGTCGGCGATCACGATGTAGCCCGCGCGAAGGGCCGGTACGATACGGTTCTCGAGCTGGTCGTAGAAATCGGTCGCGTAAAAGAGCGACATCGTGCGCGGGCTCAGGATGTTGCCCTTCTTCGCGTCGTCGAGCTCGGGGGTGACGAGCTTGGAGCGCTTCAGGCCCACCTGCGCAACGGCGTAGCCCGAGCGCTCGAGCCACTCGGAGAGGAGATTCACTTGCGTCGACCTCCCGGAGGAGTCCGCCCCCTCGATCACGAGGAGATGGCCGGCGAGCTGCCCGAGTCTCACGCCCGCCGGCGGGTTTCCGAAGCACCGCTTGGGGGTCATCGCACCACCCGCGCCCGATACCGGGAAAGGTCGATCGCGTGCTCGATCCGCTCGCGGACGAGCTCCTGCTGCACGCGGATCCCGAGGGTCCCGTCGATCACGCTGAGACCGAACTCCTCGGCGATCCGATCGTATTCGTTCATGACGCGCTCCTGGAAGATCTGAAAGCTCTCCTGGGCGTCGGAGGACAGTCCCATGTCCATTCCGGCCTCGAAGTATTTCAGGTTGGGGCGGCCGTCGATGATGCGGGACATCGCGACGTCGAGCGGCAGCCTGAAGTAGAAGACCATGTCGGGCATGAGCGCGAAGCCGTAGAGGCGCCGCAGCCAGGCCGGATCGCATCCGCGGACGGCGTCGCGCGCGAAGGAGGTGAAGATGTAGCGATCGCAGAGCACGACGTACCCGCCTTTCAGCGCGGGCAGTATCTGCCGCTCGTAGCGGTCGGCGAAGTCGGTCGCGTGAATGAGGCTGAAGGTCGTCGGGGTCAGGAGCTGTTTCTTCTTTCCGCGCGTCGTCGCTCCCTTCACCATCTCGCTTGAGTTCCACTCCGAGAAGAAGACCTTGCAGCCGAGCCCCGAGAGCCAGGTGTGGAGCAGGTGCACCTGGGTGCTCTTTCCGGAGCCGTCGAGGCCCTCCACCGCGATGAGCTTGCCGCGCACCGTCTCGCGCGCCATGGCTAGCGGGTCCCCCCGTCCTGGATCTCGAAGCCGCGCCGAAAGAGGCTCACGAACAGCCGGGCCTTCTTCCGCGCTTCCCAGGTCTCGAGCAGGAGATCGCCCGAGCCTTCCAAGCGGAGCGTCACGGCCTGCGGGTCGATCCCGGCGCGGACTCCGGATACCTTCTGGGCGTGCTCGCAGTCGAGCGCGTCGGCGATCCTGAGGATCCCGGCGAGCTTGCGCACCCTGAGCCGGTCGGCTTCCGCGAGCCGGAAGAAGTCGGGATGCCGCAGGGACGGCGCGCTCTTTCGGTGATAACGGGCGACGAGGGCGACGAGATGCATCTCGTGACTCGAGAAGCCCGTGAGCTGCGACTGCGCGATCAGATAGAAGGAGTGCTTGTGGTGCCTGCTGTAGGCCACGAAGGTTCCGACGTCGTGGAGGAGCGCGGAGGCGGCGAGGAGCCGCCCGTCGCTTGCCTCGAGGCCGTGCAGGTCCTGAAGCTGCTCGAAGAGCGAGGAGGCGAGCGTCGCGACCCGAACCGCGTGCGCCTCGTCGAAGCCGAACTTCCTGCCGAGGTTCAAGGCGGTGTCCCACGTTTGGCGGCTTCGGTCCTCCGCGCTCGGGGCCCTGCCGGTCAGGTCCTCGACCATTTCCATGATGATGCCCTCCTTCAGGCCTACGAACGGAACGACGATCTCGTCGGAGCCCATGAGCTCCGCGAGCCTGAGGTAGACGTGCGCGGCGGGGAGGATCACGTCGGCGCGGTCCTCTTTCAGACGGTAGGCCTGGATGCGCTCGCTATACGACATGCGCGAGAGCTCCCTGGCGAGCGACCTGAGCCGGGCGACCGGGAGCCGCACGGTACGCTCCTCGGAGTCCGCCTGGGCGCCGATCCTCGCGAGCGACTCGATGTTTCCGCCGGTCGCGACGAGACCCGAGATCTTGCCGGGACGGGCCGAGCGCGGAAGGCGAATCGCGGAAACGTAATCCGCGAGGAGTCGGCCGAAGCTCTCGGGCTGCTCGCCTGAGCCGGAAAGCTCCTCGATGAGCCGCACGGAGCCGATCGGCCGCGACTCGGTCCAGAGGATGCCTTCCTTGCTCGCGAAGGAGATCTCCACGCTTCCCCCGCCGAGGTCGACGATGATCCAGCGTCCGTCGCCGAGCGGTACGCGGTCGCGCACCGCGAGGAAGACGAGCCGAGCCTCCTCCGCGCCGTTGATGACGTCGACCCGCAGGCCGGACTCCCTTCGGGCTCTCGCCACGAGCTCGCGGCCGTTCTTGCTCTCGCGTACCGCGCTCGTCGCGACCGCGCGGTAGCGCGCCACCGACAGCCCGTCCATCATGTCGCGAAAGTGCGCGAGACCCTTGAGCGCCCGCTCCATCGCCGCGACGCCGAGCCTGCCGGACTGGAAGACGTCGTGGCCGAGCCGCAACGGAAGTCGAGCGGAATCCACCACCTCGGTGAGAATCGGCGACACGATCCGCGTGATCGAGCAGCGCAGGGCGTTTGAGCCGATGTCGATCGCCGCGACCGTCTGAGGCAGCGGACTCTCAGAAGAAGATTCCATTGCTTGCAGGAGGATCCCATCGAGCGGTTAGGAAACCGCGAGAATACGGTGAGAAAAGCGCTAGACCGCCCCTTTTCCGAGCCGCTCAGGCCCTTATCTCAGCCGTAGGCGAGCAGGACGTCCCGCTCCTGTCCGATCGTCGTGGTCGGGCCGTGACCCGAATAGATCACCGTCTCGTCGGGGAGCTTCATGATCTTGTCGCGGATGCTCGAGATGAGGGCGGCGAGGTCGCCCCCGGGAAGATCGGTCCTTCCGAGGCCCCCCGCGAAGAGGACGTCGCCGTCGAAGAGCGCGGCCTCCCTCCGCTCGTAGAAGCTCACGTGGCCGGGAGTGTGACCGGGAGTGAACAGGATGGCGAGGCTATGACGGCCGAAGCGGATCGACTCGTTCTCCCGTAGGAAGCGGTCGGGCTCGGGACTCTGCGGGATCTCGAAGCCGAAGTAGCGCGCTCCGCCGCGCTCCTTCAGAAGCGGAAGATCGAGGTTGTGGATCGCGAGGGGCGCGCCGGTCGCCCGCACGAGCGCGGCGTTGCCGCCGATGTGGTCGAAGTGAGCGTGGGTGTTCAGGATGTATTTCACGGTCAGCGCGTACTTCTCGATATCCGAGAGGATGCGCCCGACCTCGTCGCCCGGATCGATGACGACCGCTTCCCTGGTCTGCTCGCACCCGACGATGTAGCAGTTGGTCTGGAGCTGTCCGAGGGGGAGCTGTCTGATGATCACGGTGCGTTCCTCACGGTGCCTCTGCGCGCCTTTCAACTATAAGAATTCTTTCCGAAAAAGTTCAATCCGCGGCATCGCCTCGAGCATGACGGCCGCGGCTTCTCGAGGCAGCTCGGCGAGGAGCCCGAACGCCGCCTCCGAGATCGCGCCGCCTAAGGGCAGCTCAAGGCGCGCGTTGCGGAGCACGAGCCGCTCGAAGAGCGAATAGCGGAGCCTCGGATGGAACTCGATCCGCGCCTTCTTGAGCGCGAGCTTTTTCTTCAGGTGCTCGATCGCGTCGGAGAGTCCCCCGACCTCGTCGACGAGGCCCACGCCGAGCGCGTCCTCGCCCGCCCAGACTCGCCCTTCGGCGATCTTGCGGATCTCCTCGCTTGAGCGCTTGCGGCTCGCCGCGACCGTCTCGACGAACGCGCGGTAGACACGCTCGACCCGGGCGTCGAACATCGACCGCTCCTTGGCGGTGAGTCGCCTCAAGGGGGAGCCCGCGTCGGCGTGCTCGCCGCGCCTCAGCGTCCCGGCCGTGACCCCGCGCTCGGCGAGGAGGCCGTCGGCGGAGAAGACCATCGAGATCACGCCGATCGAGCCGGTCAGCGTCGTGCGCTCGGCGAAGATGCGCTCGGCGGGAGCCGCGATCCAGTAGCCGCCCGAGCCCGCCACCTCGCCCATCGAGACGACCACCGGCTTCTTCGCGGCGAGCCGCCGAATCGCCTCCCCGATCTCCTGCGACGCGACGCTCGATCCGCCGGGTGAGTTGATGCGAAAGACCACCCCCTTCACGCTCCGCCGCTTCACGAGGTGCTCGATCACCGGGAGGTAGGAGTCGGCGCCGATCGCCTGGCCGCTCAGCGGATCGACGCGCGAAGCGCCGTCGATGATGAGGCCCTCGAAGAAGAGGACCGCGATCCGCTTGCGCCCCCGGCCGATCCTCGCGCCCTTCAACGGATCCCTTCCGAGCTTTTCCTTCTTCCATTCCTCGAGGAGGTCCTCGCGGGTCGCGCTCCTGCGGACCCACTTTTCCTCGACAGCCTCGGCGGCGGAAAGCGCGCGCCCTTCGAGGAGCGCGTCGAGGTCCTCGCGCCTTTTCGCGAGGCCTCCTGAGATCTTCTCGCGAAGCTCGTCCATGCCGTTGTCGAGTATCCTCTCGTACTGCTCCCGGTTGTGACGGTCGATGGAGTCGACTCGGAAGGGATCCCCCGCGCTTTTGTATCGTCCGCGCCGAATCACGTCCGCCTCGATCTTGTGTTTCTTCAGCAGCCCCTTCAGGAAGACGAACGAGTGCGACAGGCCGAGAAACTCGAGGGAGCCGAGCGGATGGATGACCGACCAGCTGCAGGCCGACGCCAGGTAGAGCTCGGCCGCCGCGTAGGAACGCGCGTAGTAGACGACTTCCTTGTCCCCGGCCTTCAGCCGATCGAGCTCGCGGCGGACCGCCTCGAGGCCGGCGAGGTGGCGCGCGTGGAAGCCGACCTTGTGGTCGACGAGGACGCGCAGGATCCTCTTGTCCCGAAGGATCCGCTCGACGCGCGCGAGGAAGGCGTCGTGGCGGAAGGCCGGGCCCCGCCCCGCGGCGAAGAGCGACCTCACCAGCGGCGCGGTTTCGCGATAGATCCCGTCGAGACTCAGAACGGCGTACTTCATGGTTCCTTCCCCTCGGAGGTCGAGGCGATAGGCGGCGGGGACCCTCCGCGCCGCACGCGCAAATATATGCAGGGCGCCTGAGCCCCGGCAAGCGAGGCCGCGCTTAACGGCGGCGCTCGCGCGCCAGGGAGAGGCCTTCGATCACCTTCGCGACGGACTCCTCGGCCCCGGCGCAGATGAGGTTGGCGCGAAAGCGCCAGCGATGCGGATCGCCCGCCTGCAGGAAGCAGATCGTTTCGTCCACCCGGTTTCCGACCGGAGTGCCGTCGTCGAGCTGGAGCCGGAAGCCCGAAACGCGGAGGAGCGGGAGCGAGCCCGCGACGTCCCACAGCTTGAGCTGGCCGACGTAGGCGATGAATCGCCCGAGGACGAGGTGAGTGAGGGGAAAAACCGCGCTTCCGCCCGCGAAGACGGGATTGACGACCGCCAATCCCGCGGTGCGCGCGATCTCCTGCGTGATCGCGACGATCCCGTCGTGGGAGTAGGGCCTCCTCTGGCCTTCGATCCGCATGAGAGCCTCCGGTGCCCCGTGAAAGAGCCCGCCCTGCGCCGTCATGAAGAGCTCGTTCTGGATCGGCAGGTAGACGGCGCCCTCCTCGAGAACGCCCCCGCGCATGAACCCGATCGAGACGCCCCAGTCCGGCAGATGGTTCGCGTAGAGCGAGGTGCCGTCGATCGGGTCGATCACCCACGCGGTCTTCGAGAGCGCGCTCTCGACATAGGGCTCGCTTCGTTTCTCGAGGGTCTCCTCGCCGATGAGGTAGCTGCCCTCCTGCGGAAGATCGAAGTACCGCTCGAGATGGCGCTCGATCTCCCTGTCCGCCTGCGTGACCACCGTGCGGTCCTTCTTGAAGTCGACGTGCGGCGAATCGTAGTGCTCAAGCGCGATCTTGCCGCATTCCGCCATAATCCCGGCAATGGCTTCCCTGTTCCACGTATTCATGTCTGATTTCCTCAGTCATTATAGTCCGCCGCAACGGAGCCTGAAAAGACGGCCGGGCTTGGCCGCCCCGCGTCGTAGGCTCCCTCTTCGCGCTCCTCCTGAAGCGATCGGAAGGGACCGTCGTATCGTGCCCCTTTCGGCAGGCCGTTGTAAGCTCCCGCGTTCTGGTCGGAGATTTTGAGATGATTTCACCCGATCGCGCCAGCACCGCGACGAAAGTCGAGTATTCCATGCGGGCGATCGTACGTCTCTTCGCACCTGCCGCTCGCCACCTGCGGGGAGAAATGCACGATCGCGGGATATTCGCCGCATAGCTGCGGCAGCGCCGGGTACCGGAGCCTGGGCGCGTACACCTCATTGGTCCTCACCTGAGATATCCGTCACCCGAGGCAGGCCACGACCGCCGCGGCCAGGTTCGATGCTCGTGGTTCGCCAACCCGAAATGACCACAGATTCGTGACGTAGCCGAAGCCGACACCGGAGTCGGGGTCGGCGAAACCGACCGATCCGCCGGAACCGGGGTGACCGAATGACCGGGGCCCGACCCAGGGCATCGGCGGGCAGGCCCGCCAGAACCCGAGCGACATATAGAAGGAACGGTCGGCCGGGATATCCAGTTCCGGCGGCAGCCCGTTCATTCGCGTCCTGTCGGTCTGGACGACGGTCATCCGCTGGACCGTCGCCGGATCGAGCAGCCGTACGCCGTCGACCTCGCTCACCGTGGCCGCATACATCCGCGCGAGCGATCGAGCATCCGCGAACATGTTGCAACAGGGGAACTCGGCAGCGCGCCAACCACGCGTGTTCATGTAGCCAGTGGAGGGATCCATGGCACCCCCGAGCAATCCGGCACGGGCCATCACGGAGCCCGCGCCCCAGACGGCGTTCATCCAGGCGATGACCGTGGCTTTATCGAGACCGGTGGTCTCGATCATCCCGGCTATCATGTCCTCCATCGTGAATGGAGCGGCGTACTCCAGGCGTGCCACCCGTTCCTCCTGCTCCTCGGGTAGCCCGATCCATGCGCTCAACCCGAGCCGGGCCGCGACCTCATCGGCGAAGAAGCGGCCGAGCGACGTGCCGGTGATCCGGCGCACGAGCTCCCCGACCAGGAACCCGAAGGTCACGCCATGGTAAACGTGCTCGGTGCCTGGCTCCCACTCCGGCTTCTGCGCCTCGAGTGCCAGGATCACCGGATCCCAGGCGCACGCCTCCTCGAAGGTGAGGGGTCCATCGATGACCGGCAGACCGGCCTGGTGTGAAAGCAGCCACCGCACCGGGATCTTCTCCTTGCCGGCAGCGCCGAACTCCGGCCAATACGTGACCACCGGGGCGTCGATATCGAGCTCGCCGCGCTGTGCCAGCATGTGCGCGCAGATCGCGGTAGCGCCTTTGGTCGTGGATGCGACGGCGACAATGGTGTCCTTGTCCCACGGCCGGTTCGCCTCGCGATCGGCGAACCCGCCCCAGAGATCGACGACGGGGCGACCGCCGACGTAGACGCAGCACGCCGCGCCGACTTCTCCGGGATTCCCGTCGAAGTTCGCACGGAAGGCATCGGCGACCTTCCCCCAGCCTTCCTCGACCTGTCCCTGCACGAGTGTTCCGCTTGTCGTACCCATGTGCCGCACCGCCTCCCCGTTGGATTTCGTGGTCTTCATATGGCTAGTGTTATCGCCGAGTCAGTCATTCGGATTCGTTTCCCGTTCCAAGTCTTCTCGCAATGTCGCGGTTCAACGCCTCATGCCAATGGTTGGTCCACGTTTTCGTAGTATCCAAAAGCTCGTCGCACAGCCCGGCCACATCAGGACCTGTTACTTCGAGAACACGCTTGCCGTCTGCCGCGCCCGCCTCGAACAACTCGAGGAGGTCGGCGAGGACCCGTATCATATCCATACCGTCCCCCCCTGCATGATTCCACATGTAGTGCTGGATTTTGTGATACGTGAAACGGTACTCCTCCGGCAGCGCGTGTACGCGGGCCACCACCTGCCGGTACCTGAGCTTTTCCCGCCGGACGTATGTGAAATACCTCAACAGATTCTTCATGTGTGCTTCCCCTTCAACCCGTTGATTGTCGACGCGACAAATTCCCATTTCTCCCAGAAGCGTCGCAGCTCCTTGCGCCCGGCATCGTTGAGCGCGAAAAACTTACGCGACGGGCCCATGTCGGACGGCCTTCTTTCTATGTCCACGAGCTTGTTTTTCTCGAGCCGCAGCAGGATGGTATAGACCGTCCCATCCACAACGTCCGAGAATCCAAGGGCCTTCAGCCGTCGAGTGATTTCGTAGCCGTAGATTTCCTCGTGGCTGATGATTTCGAGGACACAGCCCTCCAGCACGCCCTTGAGCATCTCCGTAAGGTTTTCCAGAGTCTCTCCTCTCCCGACTACCCCGTATGAAGTAGTACGTAGTACCGGTATAAAGTATAACTGAATAGCTAGAAAGTCAACCAGTAAGAAGCCGTTGCTGACCAGCTTCTCACCAACCTGAAAACGTCCGGCCTCGGATACATAGGGAACACTGCCGATACGCGGATGTTCACTGGCGACCGGATCCCGCTTCCCGGAAGACGAAAAGGCGCCGGACGCGAATCGTGGGAATATCCCTATCTCATGATCGTATGACTTCAGGAAACAGAAAACGTGAAACCTTCTCACCCTCGCGGCAGTGCCTCCTCCGTGATTCCGCTTCCCGCGCATCATCCTTTCCGGCGGGCGGCGCCCAGGCAGCAGAACATCCTGACGAGGCCGAACGGAGGCGAACCGTTCTCGACGTCGATGCGGGAGGCTCGACGTTTGAGGACCGGCTCGTGTCCGCCGCGCTCTCAGGGGTACCGGGCGCCTGTTCCCGGAGAACGACTGCCGCCAGGTGACGGCCGGGAGCGCCTTTTAGCACCCAACGACGCCCGTCTGAGCCCTGAGGAAAAACTTTCCCTCCCGGGGAATCGGGTTTACACTGAAAGAACGCCCTCGTCGCGCGCAATGCGGCGCGCTTGGGTCGAGTGTCCGGCTCAAGGAGTTGTCTATGCGAAACGTTCGAGACGTTCTTCGTGAGAAGGGTTCCGACATCTGGACCGTCCGTCCCGAGATCACCGTGTACGACGCGCTGGTCTTGATGGCGGAGAAAAACATCGGCGCGGTCGTCGTCCTCGACGGCGATGACCGGCTTGCGGGGATTTTCTCGGAGCGCGATTACGCCCGGAAGGTCATCCTGAAGGGCAAGAGCTCCCAAGAGACGACGATCGACGAGGTCATGACCCACGGGGTCCTGACCGTGAGCCCGTCCCGTTCGATCGACGAGTGCATGGCGCTCATGACCGACCGGCACATCCGGCACCTCCCCGTGGTGGACGACGATCGCCTCGTGGGAATGATCTCGATCGGAGACGTCATGAAGGCGGCGATCGCCGACCGCGAGGTGCTCATCGAGCAGCTCGAGCACTACATAACGCCGGCCTACTGAAGTTCGAAGACTCGAAACGGGTTCAAGCTCACGTCGCGGTCGAAGGTGTCGATCTGCTCGTGGCGCTTCAGGAAGCCGACGACGAGGTAGGTGAGCGGCGTCGCCACGACCTCGTAGGCTACCTTGAACAGCCATTGGTCGAGGATGAGCTGCACGAGCGCGCCCGACGGGATGGTACCGACGAAAGCGACCGTGATGAATATCAGCGAGTCGGCGGCCTGCCCCACGATGGTCGAGCCCACGGTGCGCGTCCAGAGGAAGCGGCCCTTCGTCGCGAGCTTCAGGCGCGAGAGAACGATCGAGTTCAGAAACTCGCCGACCAGATAGGCACCGAAGGAGCCCGCGAGGATGCGCGGGGTCTGGCCGAGGATCTGAACATACGCCTGCTGGCCGTGCCAGAAGGCGGCGGGCGGGAGAATCTGAGCGATCCAAATCGCGAGGACGACGATGAGGTTCGCGAAGAAACCGAGCCAGATCACCATCCTCGACCGTCTGAAACCGTAGACTTCCGTGAGAATGTCCCCGAAAATGTAGGTCACGGGGAAGATGACGACCGCCGCCGGCAGAAAGAGCAGACCGCCGAAAAACGACACGAGCTTCACGGCGATGAGATTCGCGGCGATGAGAAACGCGATGAATATCGCCGCGACGAGGACGAGGAGAGGCGTCACAACCTGCCGTTCCGAGCTCATTTCATCGGCTCCTTTCGAACGTCGGACTCGCGCGTCACCCTCGTGGACAGGCCGCCGCGCGAGTTGAAGTCACCGTGCACTTTGAGCCACCTCGGCGAAACGGCCGACCGGAAGTCCTCGAAAATCCGGTTCACGACGTTCTCGGAGAAGATCCCCAGGTTCCGGTAGCCCAGCATGTAGAGCTTGAGCGATTTCAGCTCGACGCACTTGCGGTCCGGAATGTAGTTGATCGTGACGGTGCCTGAGTCGGGCAGGCCGGTCTTCGGACAGACGGAGTCGAACTCCGGGTTCTCGATGTCGACGACGTAGTCGGACTCCGGGTATTGATTCTCGAAACACTCGAGGCGCGGAAGCGGATCGGAGACGCCGCTTCGAGCGTGTTCGTCGGTGTAGCCGCCCGCTTCGAGGGAGGTGCCCATGGCCGGGATTGTAGCGGTACCCGGCGCTCCGGTCAACATGAGCGCGCTCGTCGAAGGAGCGCGCCGGGGGCCCGGACGAGCCTTCAGTTGAGGAAGGGCTCCAAGTCCTCGGCGCGCTCGAATTGGTCGGCCGGGACCGTTTTCCCCGCCTTGAGAATCTCGCCCACGACCATGAGCTCGCGATTGCGCTTGAGGCCCGCGAACGCCGCGAGCCGGCCCTTCACGTAGTAGCCCGCCGCGAAAGAGTCGCTTGCGACGTCTCCGCGGTAGTACAGGTCGTAGTGGCCTCGAGCGTCCCCGACGTACTTGAACGACTGTTCGAACTGAACCGTCCAGAAGAAGGCAGGCTCCACGAAGGGCTCCTTCGATCCGAGCATCGCCTTCGCCGCGTGCATTCCTTGGCGCTGGGCGACGACCCAATGCTCGATGCGCCGGCTCTCGCCGCTATAGTGATTGGGAACGCTCGCGATGTCCCCCGCCGCGTAGACGCCGGGATACTTGGTCTCGAGCCGCCCGTCTACCGGCACGGCGCCGTCGACGAGCAGCTCGGCGGAGGCGAGATAGTCGACCGAGGGAAGGGCACCGATCCCGATGACGAAGAAGTCGGCCTCAAGCGAGCTTCCGTCCCCGAGGAATACGCGCTCGGCGCGCTCGCCGCCCTCGAAGCGCACCGGCCCGGTCTCGAGGTGGAAGATCACGCCGTTTTCTTCGTGCAGGCGCCGAATGCGCTCGGCGATGCGGCTTCCGAAAACCGCGATGAGAGGATACTTCTCCGGGGCCGCGACGTGGACCTCGATGTTGCGCGCGCGAAGCCCGCTCGCCACCTCGAGGCCGATGAAGCTCGCGCCGATCACGACCGCCCTCTTCGCGCGCTCAGCCGACGCCACGATCTTTTCTCCGTCCTCGATCGTTCGGAGGTAATGGCAGTTCGGCCGATCGCTTCCGGAAATCGCGAGCTTGCGCGGGACCGATCCGGTGGCGAGAAGCACGAGGTCGCCCGAAAGCCGCTCGCCGTCGGAAAGCGTGGCGGTCTTCGTGCGCGGGTCGAAGCCGGTGACCAACCGCCCGCTTGCGATCTCGATGTCGTTGTCCTTGTAGAACGACTCCGAGCGGATCGGGAGCCAGTCCGGCTTCGCCTCCCCGGAGATCAGCTCCTTCGAGAGGGTGGGGCGATCGTAGGGGACGCCCTTCTCCCGGGTGACCATGGTAATGCGGCCGCCGAAGCCCTCCTCCCGCAGCGTCGCGGCGGCCATGTCGGAGGCGGCCCCCGCGCCGATGAGGAGGACCGAGGGTCCGCTCTTCGCTTTGCGGGCTCCTCCCGAGCGCTCCCTGGCGCGGACGAGCACCTCGCCGTTGTCGGTCTTGACGTCGTAGGAGGGCAGGTCGCCGAGCCCGGGGGGCGCGAGGCGCTTTCCCGAGGCGAGATCGAAGCGCGCGGCGTGCGCGTGGCAGATCAGGGACGTCCCGACGACGATGCCCTTCGACATCGCCCTCCCGTAGTGCGTGCACTTGTTGCCGCAGGCGTAGAGCTTTCCCTTCGCCCTGACGACCACCACTTCCTCGTCGCCCACCTTCGCCGCGAGCGGTTTGCCTTCGATCAAGTCCCGCTCGGCGAAGACCCTTGTCCACGCCGTCTCTGCCATGGAGCCCCCCTTCCGGTGCCTTCGATGAGGATAGTCCGAGCCGGAGGTCAAGTAAAGGGGCCCCGCCCTCCCGCGCGAAGGTGCCGAAGAGCTCGCGGGGAGGCCTCGCGGCCTGGCTCGGGCGACGACGCGGCATCCGGCGAGTCGATCCGCCGCAAGCCTTGTGATAGGATTCGCGGTACCAAGCTTCGGTCTCCGGACTTCGGGAGACCGTCAAGGGGGTACCATGGCCGCCAAGCGCTTCAGGCTGACCGCGACCGTCAGCACCGAGAATCCCGCCGCCGTTCGTTCGACGCTGAAAGAGCTCATCGGGAAGCGAGGTACCGTCCTGGAAGTGGCCGAGGAGGAGATCGCTCACGGCGGAAAGGGCGAGTTTCGCGTTCAGGCGGAGATGGTCGGCGAGACCTCGAAAGAGCTCAATCGGTCGCTTCTCTCGGCCCTCCGAAAGGCCGAGAAGCGGACGAGACTGCGCGCGGCGTGGAGCTCCG
>JASHNV010000108.1 GCA_030041455.1 Spirochaetia bacterium | reverse complement strand
TCTATTTACATTTTATTGCCAATCTTCTCCGACCACGGCTAACATTGGAATGGCGCAACACGTTCGGTCTCTATTGAAGGAATGCGCGGCCAACATTCCAATACATCACCTGACAAGCGATCTGCTTGCCTCCTAAGCAGTAGGTCGTGAGTTCGATTCTCGCCCGGGGTATTCGTAATTCTCTTGCTGAAAGCTATGTGTCGAACGGCTCACCCTCGGGATCCCTGATATCGCTTCTTCCCAAGCGGCAGTAGCAACCTCGGTCACGCATTGGAGTGCAGTTTGAACGAGAGCGCGCGGCGGAGCGCCCAGGTCGGATACGTGAAAAGCGCCGCGGGATTCGAGGTGGATTTTCACGTCCGCTATCCCGAGGAGGTGAGGAGTACCCGCAGGTCTGTGCCGACCCGTCAGATTCCTCGACTCTGCGGCGTGAAGTTCGCGCCTTCGAGCGCGTGCATGGTGAGTATCCACGCGCAGTACTTCGGCTGTTCGCGCTCAATCGCGACCAGGCGCTGATCGATGTTCCTTCCGGCATCACGGTGCAGCATGCCGACGAGAGCCTGCTATCTGCGAGCGAACCCCATACGTAAAGGGGATCCGTGGCCGTTACCGGCACGAACGCGTCGGCAAGGCACTTCATTCTGGAGAAATACGATTTCCAGATTCTTGTGGGGCAGAAAAAAAGTGGTAGTATCACTTCTGTGATGGGGTCAGTGACGGTAATTGAGTACGATCCGGACAAGCTCGGCGGGGTGCCAGTCTTTCGAGGTACACGTGTGCCGGTACGGAGTCTTTTCGACTACGTGGAAGCGGGCGATCGACTCGACGAATTCTTGGAGGATTTTCCGACTGTCTCTCGAGAGGCGGCTGTCGCTGCCCTTGAACTCGCGAAGGCCGCGATAGTGACCACCGCTCGTGACAATTCTCCTCGATGAATCACTTCCAAAACGGTTGAAGGTAGAGCTCGGGACGCATTCAGTATCGACTGTGCCAGAGATGGGATGGGCAGGACTCAAGAATGGGGATCTGCTTTCTCGTGCGCAACACCAAACTGCCCTCCGTCGCAACCGACCCAAGGTCGCCCTCCGGCAGTAACACCATCTGCGATCGATTCGGCTCCATGAACGTCGACATGCAGTCCCTCTCGTTTTTCACCGATCGCTCGTCCTACCCATGCGCCGCGGCGCCACAAGAAAAATCGCCCGGGGAACATAGTGGTTCGACAGCCTGATTATCAGTACATGCCAGCGGGTCGGATCGACATGGGGCGGTGCAACGATGCGCTTCTTCATTTGCGTTTCTCCTCATCCAGAGCACGGTAATAATCCGCAACCATCCCGAAGGACTTCTTCGGTTCCCAGGTCATATCAGGATAGGCGACCCCATGCCGTCCGCCGGCATAGGTCTTCACGAGACTCGCGCTTTCACGATCGAGGTCAAGATACGCATGTTCGTCGAAGGGATTTATCGGGAAGACGAAGCAGAAGACAAACGCGCCGTCTACTCCTGCGGCGTCCAGGAGCCTCAATTGTTCGGTCAGCTTCTTCGCCTGCAGGTCTTCGCTCCGCTCATTGATCGTCGTGAGATACGGTCGGATGAGGTTGACCTGCCTGCGCCAAATCGCGCACATACGAGTCGGCGACTGCCTTTCCCTTGATTATAGGTGGTCGATAGACACGGCGGCAGTCCGGTTTCCGGTTGATTCCACAGGGGCCCGCTATCGGGGCGGTTGCTTGAGATACACGACGCGGTCTTCCAGGCGCTCGTCGGTCACTGCGCGAACGGCGGCGACAAGAGCGACGATCCCGCCGCGCCTGCGGGAGAACCGGGAAGAGAGCGCGATCAGTAGTCCGGGATGGTGCCCGCCCGCAACGAGGCGCTCGCCGGCCAGGCGAGTGAAATCCGCGACATTCTCCGTGAGCAGTACGCAGCCTTTTGCGGTAGCAGCCGTCAGGACGTCAGCATCCGACTGGCCGCCCAGCCCATGTTCGGCGGCGGTCGATGCGTCAATTCCCTCCGCGCGCAACGCCTCCGCGAGCGCCGAGGGGTACATCTCGTCAAGGAGCAGCTTCAAGACTTTGAGGCTGCGGCCGTTTCACGACGGTGGAGCTCAATTCGGGTTTCGATCTCGTTCGGATAGCTGACCCGGTATCGGAGCGCGGCCTCGATCTGAGGCCGAGTGAGGTTCGAGCCTTCGGCGAGCGCTTCGATCGGGTCCGGCTCTGTCGCCACATCCTCGATCCACATGACGATCTCCCACACGTCGGGACCGCCTACGAGCCCGGCGCGCCGACCCGTGGGGCCGTCTCGGAAGGTGATCAAAGGATGCTCGTCGCGCCGATCCCCTTCTTCGGCGTACCGTCGGAGTTGATCTGAAAGAGTCTCGCCGGCCGCGCGTGCCTTCAGCCGAAGCCGCTCGGCCAAGCTATCGTCTATGCGAACGGAAACATGCACCGACATGTCGACGTTGTAGCACACTGGCTACAGTTCTTCAATCCCCGACTTCGTTGATCAAGCCACAGGCTGCGAGGAAACGAGTACGTAGGGAAGAGATCCGAGGCGGGTGCTACCGAGCTGATCGCGGTTTGTTCTTCGTGTCGGCGGTATGCTCCGGAGGGGTGTTCCTCCCGATTGACGATGTTGTTGCATACGCCGTCAGACCAGGCCACGGCGCGCTATCCGACCTTTTTTCATTCCCCGCGACACTACCCCGATTTTTGCGCGAGCCTCCGGTACGCGACGGATCCAACCGGTCCGAACGGTCCTGGCTCCTTCCGCCCAAGGCCGAAATTGCGTCAAAATCCGTCCTCAAAAAGGCTGCCGCGGCGAACATCGAACGCGCTCGGCTGGAGGGCCGCCGTTCTCGTCTCCCGATGGAGTTCCGCGGATCCGCTGGGGAGGGGCGGGAGCGATCCGTCTGCCGAATGTCGTGGCTGTGTGCGCGATCCGCCCGCGGCTCACGCGAGAGCGGATCGCCACGCTGGGCGGCCGCGGGCCTGAGGTCTCGTCAGCGCGGGTCCTCAGGCGGGCGGCTCTCCCGCACGAGGTCGACGTCCCGATGCACTTCGCCTCGGTAGTCCGACCAGGAAAAGGTCAATCGGTAGCCGGTCTCGCCGCGCTCGATGTAGGGAAGGGAGCCGTACCGCGAGTCGGTGGCCTTGCATACCCCGTTCCAGTGCTCCTCGGCCCGCAGAATGTGGCCGAGAGCCTCCCGCTTATCCGCCTCGGACCCGCGGCCGCGGTAAAGGGCGAGCGCGACCCCCGCCTCGATCTTCTCGCCGAAGTAGAGGAGAAGGTGCGACCACGCGAGCAGGTCGTCGAGCTCGCTGTCGCAGGTGTCGGGATCGGCGAGCTCCTCGCGGCGGACTTCCGCGACGAGCGAGGCGACCCGCGCTCCGTCGGCGGCGCAGCTTCGGGCGAGCGCGAGCGGCGAGATGCCGGATCTTCCGGGTCGTCCCGTGAGTATCGAATCGGCGTACTCGGCGATTGAGACGTAGGCCGGATCCAGAGTCGGCTGCGCCATGAGCCGATCGAGCGTGACGAACGGGGTGGCGGAACCGTCGGACCGGAGGGCTTTCGGGCCGAACGGCGCGAGGAAGCCCTCCGAGTAGAGCGTGTAGTCCCAGGTCGCCCGGTAGAAGCTCGCGAACCGGAGCGGCATGACGCTTGCCCTCGCGAACGCCTCGAGCATTCGGCCTGCCGCGGCCGGGCCATAGCGGCGCGCGAACATGTCCGCGAACATCTGGTCGGCGGCGCCGGGATCGTACAGGAGATTCCCCCACAACGCATAAAAAAGCCATTGCTTCTGAAAAGCGTACTCCCACGTCAGGTGACGGTGCGGGCGCCGGTGCGAGAGATCCTTCGCCGGGATCATGCCCTCCGAGCCCACAAAGTAGCCGCAGGAGGACGGCGCGGCGTTCGATCGGACGTGCGATCGAATAAAGTCCGCGCTCCCCCATCGCAGGACGAAGAAGTCCTCGTTCCTCACCATCCAGGCCAGACGGTAGCTCTCGGGGGGAGGATTCCAGTACCGATCGTCGACCGTCGGGGCGCCCTCGGGGCCGGCGCCGGTATCGTGGGTCATGCAGAGCGTCGGGGTCGAATGGCCGTGCGACCAGTTGAACTTGTACTCCATCCAGACGGTGCGGTCGAGGTTCGCCGCGGCCAGGCTGTCACGGGCCAACTGTGGATCCGCCGTGAACGGCGCGCGCAGGATGAACTTGACCGCCCGCTTCGCCGCCTTGACGGCCGCTACGACGACCTCGTCGACCCACCGTTGCCGCTGAAGCGGATCGAGGTTTTCCATGCGTTCGCCGAGCCCCGTTCCGACGCCGGTCAGGTCCTCGTATTCGTCGATCAGCGCGGAGATGCAGCGGCGGTTGTACTCCTTGACGATATCGCGGGTGTCGCCCGCTCCAAAGTGATACTCGCCGTCGGAGAAGTCGACGCCGTGCCGGAGCGCGAACTCATCGGAGACGAAAATGTTCCAGGTCACGATGTAGGTATCGAGGCCGCGGTCCTTCGCGTGACGGAAGATGAACTTCCAGAGCTCCCGCCACTCGGCGAGCTCGAGGTCGCTGAACGGGGTCGCGTATTCGAACCCCGCTACCCGGACCATCCACGGAAAGGGATGCAGGCTCCAGAGCGTGAGGACGTTGAACCGGTTTCGCGCCAGCATGTCGATGTACTCCCGCCAAAAGCGGCGAGAGCGGCAGGTCTCGTCGTGGAGCGCCATCGCGGGACCCCGTCGATACGAGGCCCACGGAAGGTCGAATTTCACGGCACGGAAGCGGACACGGGGGCTGCGCCTCCCGTTCGCGGCGCTCCTCAGCGCGCCGGACGGCTCGATCCTGTCGACGACCTCCCAGACGCCGTACATCGCCCCGCGGGGGCCGAACGCGACGACGTCGACGGTCCAGCCCCCGGGGACGCTCGCGGTCTCGATCTCGAAGGACTCGAGCTCCGATGCCGCCTCGTCCCAGTCTCTCGCCGGAGCAGGGCCGGACGGGCGAACCGTCACGGTGACGGCAAGCTCCACATTCGCCGATCCGTGCCCGGGCTCGTCGTCACCCTCCCGCAGTCCGTAACCCGCGGCGGACAGCCGCTCCCGCAGCACGGAGACCGCCCAGCTCACCATGTCCCACCGCGGCTCCGATACTATCCTCACTCGAGCAGTCTTCAACGCGCCACCCCTGAAGGCTTCCGCCGGTCCCTCGCGGAAGCCGCTCGGATCCGCAGTGTCTCAGACCTCCCCCGGTTGATCAAGGGTCGACGGATCCCGCGCGATCGGAGTCGGCGAAAAGCTGCCCGGACCCGTTTCCATTCTGTAAAATTGACTTTTATTTTGTTGACAACCGCTCCCGGTTGGGGTGATAATCTCCTC
>JASHNV010000107.1 GCA_030041455.1 Spirochaetia bacterium | reverse complement strand
GCCGTGCGCGGTGGAGACGAACCCCGACTCGAACCGCGAGGGAGCGAGGTAGACGCCGCCTTCGAGCATCTCGCGGAAAAAGAGGGCAAAACGGTCGGCGTCGGAGCGCTGCGCCGCCTCCCAGTCGGCGACTTCGCCCTCCGAAAAGAAGAACCCGAACATGGACCCGACGCGGCTCACCGAGAGCGCCACGCCGGCCTCCCGGGCGCCTTCGGCGAGACCCGAGACAAGCTCCCCGGCGAAGCGATCGAGGCGCTCCCAGGTCCCGGGACGGGCGAGCTCGGCGAGGGTGGCGATGCCCGCGCTCATGGCGACGGGGTTTCCCGAGAGGGTCCCGGCCTGGTAAACCGGCCCCGAGGGCGCCACGAGCTCCATGATGTCGCGCCTGCCGCCGTAGGCGCCGACCGGAAAGCCGCCTCCGATGACTTTGCCGAGCGTCGTAAGGTCGGGCCGTACCCCGTAGAGCTCCTGCGCCCCGCCGGGGTGGGCGCGGAAGCCCGTCATCACCTCGTCGAAGACGAGGAGCGCGCCGTTCTCCCGGGTGAGCTCCCGAAGCCCCGCGAGGAAGCCCGGCTTCGGAAGGACGAGCCCCATGTTCCCCGCGACCGGCTCGACGATGACCCCGGCGATCTCTCCGCGGTGGCCCGCGAAGAGCGCTCTCGCTCCGTCGAGATCGTTGTAGGCGCAGCTCAGGGTGTCCTGGGTCGCTCCGGCCGGGACGCCCGGCGAGTCCGGGAGCCCGAGGGTGAGGACCCCCGAGCCCGCCTGCACGAGGAGCATGTCCGCGTGGCCGTGGTAGTTGCCGGCGAACTTCACGATCCGGGACCGTCCCGTGAAGGCGCGCGCGAGCCTGACGGCGCTCATGACCGCCTCGGACCCGGAGCTCACGAAGCGGATCATCTCGATTCCGGGCATGAGCGCCCTGATGCTCGAGGCGAGGTCGAGCTCGAGCGCGCTCGGCGCGCCGAAGCTCGTCCCGCGGGAGGCGGCCTCGCTCACGGCCGCGAGCACCCGCGGGTGGGCGTGGCCGAGGATAAGCGGGCCCCAGGAGAGGACGTAATCGATATAGCGGTTGCCGTCGACGTCGTGGAGGAAGGCGCCCTCGCCTCGCTCGATGAAGAGCGGCTCTCCGCCGACCGCCTTGAAGGCGCGGACCGGCGAATCGACTCCCCCGGGAAGCAACTCGAGGGCGCGCGCGAAAAGCTCCCGCGAGCGCTCGACCTTCCTCACCGGCTGCCTCCGCCGAGGGCGAGCTCGGCGGCCTTCCACCCCGAGGCGATACAGTCGGGGATCCCGACGCCGCGGTAGGCTGCGCCGGCCAGGTAGAGGCCCGGATGGAGGGCGAGCCGCTCCTCGATCGCCTCGAGCCGGTCGAGGTGGCCGACGAGGTATTGCGGCATCGCGCGATCCCAGCGAACGACAAGGCTCCTCGCCGGCGCCGCCTGAATGCCGAGCGTCGCGGCGAGCTCCGAGCGCGCCGCCTCGACGAGCTCGCGGTCGCTCTTGCGCGTGATATCGTCCCGCCCGAAGCGTCCGAGGTAGTAGCGGATGAGAGCCGAGCCGTCGGGGGCGCGATGCTCCCACTTGCTCGAGCTCCACGTGCAGGCGAGGATGTCGCTCTCCTCGACGCTCGGCACGACGTAGCCGTACCCGTCGAGCGGGCCCGCGGCGGCGGGCGAGTCGAAGGCGAGCTGAACGACGGCGCTCGAGGCGTAGGGAATCCGCTCGTGAAGCGCCGCGAGCTCCGGATCGAGCCCCGCGAGGAGCCGCGCCGCCTCGTAGGCGGGGACCGCGAGGATCCCCGCGTCGGCTTCGAGGCTCCCGCCGTCGGCGAGCTCGACCCGGATCCCCTCGCGAGCGGTCTCGACCGATCGAGCCGCCGCGCCCAAGACGATCCGAACCGACGTCAGGCGCCCGGCGAGGCGGCTCACGAGCTCGGCCATGCCGAGGGGAAACGACACGAACGCCGGAAGGCCCCCGGCGGGCGCGGCCTGCGCCTTCAGGCCCGCGAGGAGGCTTCCGTATCTCCGCTCGAGGTCGAGAAGCTGCGGATAGGTCGCCTTGACGCTCAGGAGCGCGGCGTCGCCCGCGTAGATCCCGCTCACGAGCGGCTCGACGAGGAGATGAAAGACCTCGGGGCCGAGACGCCTCGAGAGGAAGCGCGCGACGGATTGGTCGCCCGAGCCGGGGTCGGGCGGAATGGTGGGCTCCCGCTCGAAACGTCGCTTCGCCTCCTCCGAGAGGAGCGAGCTCGCCTTCAGCGAGTCGAGGTCGGTCGGGATGAAGCCGGAGAGCCCCTCGGGAAGCGGATGGAGCGCGTGACGGTGCATGACGAACGAGCGGCCGGAGCGCGGGGTTCTGCCCTGCAGGCGGTCGAGGAGATCGAGCTCCTCGCAGAGCTTGACGCCCGCGGGTTTCCTCGAAAGGAAGCTCTCCGCGCCCATCTCGAAGAGGAAGCCGCCTGAGAGCTCCGTGCGGATCTTTCCGCCGAGGCGGTCTTCGCGCTCGACGAGCGTGATCTCGACGGGCCTCTCCGCGGAGAGCGCCTGCGCGCGCCACGCGGCGGCGAGGCCGGCGATCCCGCCGCCGACGATCACGAGGCGCGTCATGTTCCGCCCGCCTCCGGGAGCCAGCCCGCCCGGCGCGCCCTCGCGAGCACGGCACGCGCGAGCGCCTCGATGAATCGGGGATCGAGGTTGAGAGAATCCGGCCGCACGAGCCTCATCCCGAGCTCCGCCGCGCGCGCGCGCGCCTCCACGTCGATGTCGTAGAGGACCTCGACGTGGTCGGCGACGAACCCGACCGGCAGGCTCACGACCCGGCGGACGCCCCGGGAGGCGAGCTCGCCGAGATGCTCGCGGAGGTCGGGCCCGAGCCAGGGCTCGGAGCTCTGCCCGGCGGACTGGTAGGCCCACGACCAATCCGCGTCCGAAAGGCCGGCACGGGAGGCGACGAGGCGCGCGGTCTCCTTCAGCTGGCCGTCGTAGGGGTCCCCCTCGGCGAGCGTCCGCGCGGGGAGGCTGTGCGCGCTGAAGACCACGTGGACCGGCTCCCCGGCCTCGAAGCGCGCGAGGCCGTCCCGCAGGCGGCTCGCGAGGACCTCGATGAGCTCGGGCGAGTCGTGGTAGCTCTCGACGAAGACGAACTCCGTCCGCGCGCGGTAGAGATCGAGACCCTCCGCCACCTTCGCGAAGTAGCGCTCGGTGTTCATCGCGCTGTAGTGCGGAGCGAGCACGATCCCCACCGCGCGCTCGACGCCCGCCTCGGACATCGAGCCCACGACCTCCTCGATCCACGGAGCCCAGTGGCGCATCCCGGCGAAGCAGCGAAAAGACCCCCGGCCGAGCCTCTCCTCGAGCGCGGCGGCCTGCCGCTCGCTGATCTCGCGAAGGGGCGACCTTCCGCCGATCTTCCGGTAGCGCTCTCTCACGAGCTCCGCGACGCGACGGGGCGTCGGGCGGCCCGCGCGGATGTCGGCGAGGTAGCCGCCGACCTCGTCGAGGGAGCTCGGCCCTCCGTACGCCATCACGAGAACCCCGATCGGCGCCGCGCTCACTTTCGGCCTCCGTCCCCGTCGAGGCGCTCGCGGCTTCGGGCGTGGACGTGGTCGACGAGACGCGCCACGGCGTCCACCGGCGTCTCGGGGAGGATGCCGTGGCCGAGATTGAAGACGTGCCCGAGCCGCCCCGCGGCCGCCTCGAGGATCCCGTCCGCCCTCGCGCGGAGCTCGGTCCAGGGCGCGAGGAGCGCGCACGGGTCGAGATTTCCCTGGATCGCGCGCTCGGCGCCGATGCGCTCCCGGTAGTAGCCGAGGGGCATCCGCCAGTCGACGCCGATCACCTCCCCGCCGGCCTCGGCGACCCGCTCGATGTAGGCCGCCGTCCCCGTGCTGAAGTTGACGACCGGGACCCGCGCGGCGCGAAGCGCCTCGAACAGGCGCCGGTTGTAGGGAAGGACGTACCGCTCGTAGTCGGGCGCGCCGAGCGCGATCCCGACCCACGAGTCGAAGAGCTGGAGAGCCGACGCGCCGGCCTTCGCCTGCGCGAGCAGGTAGTCGGCCTGCACCGTGACGAGCTTGCTCATGAGCCTGCGCCACGCGGCCGGCTCCCTGAGCATGAGCGTCTTCGTCTTGGCGTAGCTCCTGCTCGCCCCGCCCTCGATCGCGTAGCTTGCGAGGGTGAACGGCGCCCCGGCGAATCCGATGAGCGGCTTGCCGAGGGCGTCGAGCTCGGAGCGGACGATCCTCACCGCTTCGAGAGTCGCGCCCATGGTCTCCTCGGCGCTCGGCGCCGCGAGCAGGTCGATGTCGCGAGCGCTCCTGATCGGGTTCTGGATGACGGGGCCCTCCGCGCGGTCGAAGGAGAGGTCGAGCCCCATCGCGGCGAGAGGCGGGAGGATGTCGGCGTAAATGATCGCGGCGTCGAGCTCGAAGCGCTTCATCGGAAGCAGCGTGATCTCGGCTGCAAGCTCGGGGTTCGCGAGAATCTCGACCATCGAACGGCGCTCGCGGAGCGCGCGGTACTCGGGAAGGTAGCGGCCCGCTTGTCGCATGAGCCAGACCGGCGTGAAGGCGACCGGCTCGCGCCTGCATGCGCGCAGGAAGGCCGAGGATTGTACGCGCTCGGACGTCCCCGCCGCGCCGGGCGATCCTTCCCGCCCGGGGCCGCTCACGCGGAGGCCTGCCAGGCGACCCGCCCGACGAAGAAGGGCCCGAGCCGAGCGAGGTAGCGCGAGGTCTGCCGCGTCTTCCTCATCCGCTGCACCACCGCCGAGAGGGGATGGAGGTCGGCGCCGAGGAGGCCGATCACGAAATCGTTGTCGTCCCTCGTGAGCCCGTGGCAGGCGAGCCGTATGTCGTGAGCGACGCCGGCCTTTCCGAAGGATTGGCCGACCCCGCCGTGCTCCCCGAGAACCGAGCGCTGCTCCTCCTCGCTCAGCTCCTCGAAGGAGCCGGCGCGCCTCAGGGGATACCAGACCGCCCACGGAAGCTTCGGGTCGCATACCCGCCGCCTCGGGCGCGTGATCAAGGTCTCCTCGAGGTCGCTTTCCCAACCCATGGCGTAGGTTCGGCCGAGCATCGTGTACTCCGCCTTGGGCGCGAGGCGCGCGAAGGGGGCGCTCCTCAGGAAGGGGCGGGCGGATTCGAGAAAGAAATCGGGCCGCTCGCTGAACAGGAGGAGCGCGATGCCGGCGGGATCGTTGACGTCCTCGTAGAGGACTGCGGGAAGACCGGACCGTTTGAGGCTCGCGACGAGGGGCGCCGAGTCGCGGCAGGCGCCGAAGGCGAGGAGCTGCATGTAGAGCCTGCGGTCGCTCCTGACCGTCTCGCCGCTCCGATTCCGTCCTTTTTCGCTCAAGTCGAGCGCCGACTCGCCCTCCCTCCCTTCGACAGCTGCACGTTTTTCGGATGATGTCGCATCGGTTGTCATTCTGACGCTCCTTTCAAGACTCGACGCCGCCTCCAGGCGGCGCGCTCACGACGAGAGCCAGCGGGCCGCGTCCTTTGCGTGGTAGGTGATGACGAGGTCGGCGCCCGCGCGCTTGATCCCCGCGAGAATCTCGAGCACCGCGCTCCGCTCGTCGATCCAGCCGCGCGCCGAGGCGGCTTTGACCATCGAGTACTCGCCGCTCACATTGTAGGCCGCGAGAGGATACTCCGGGAAGCTATCGCGGATTCGACGGACCACGTCGAGGTAGGGCAGGGCGGGCTTCACCATGAGGAAGTCGGCGCCCTCCCGCGCGTCGAGGGCCGCTTCCTTCAGCGCCTCGCGAGCGTTCGCCGGATCCATCTGGTGGCTCCGCCGGTCGCCGAAGGCGGGCGCCCCCTCCGCCGCCTCGCGGAACGGCCCGTACAGCGCCGAAGCGTACTTGACGGCGTAGGACATGATCGGCAGGTGCGCGTAGCCCGCGCCGTCGAGGGCGGCGCGGATCGCCCGAACCATGCCGTCGATCATCCCGCTCGGCGCGACGATGTCGCTCCCCGCCTCGGCGTGCGATACGGCGATCGTCTCGAGCGCGTCGAGCGTCTCGTCGTTGAGGAGGTAGCCCTCGGGCAGCGCTCCGGCCCGGGGGTCGGTCCCCGCGTTGAGAATGCCGCAATGGCCGTGGTCGGTGTACTCGCACAGGCAGACGTCGGTGACCACGACGATGTCGGCCCCGGAGTCCTTGATCGCGCGAAGCGCCCGCTGGACGATGCCGTCGGGGGCGTAGCTCCCGCTTCCGATCGCGTCCTTCTTCTCGGGGACGCCGAAGAGGAGGAGCGCGGAGATTCCGAGCGAGGCGGCCTCGCGCGCCTCCGCCGCGAGATTGTCGACCGACAGCTGGAAGACCCCCGGCATCGAGCCGACCGGGCGCCTGACGCCGCTCCCGGGCACCGCGAAGAGCGGGTAGATGAGATCGCCCGGCGAGAGCTCCGTCTCGCGAACCATCGCGCGGAGGCCCGGCGTGGTCCTGAGCCTTCGCGGGCGAAGGCCGCCGAGGGCGCTTCGGACCGTCACGGCCGCCCGCCGCCTCGGGCGAAATAGCCCTCGAGCGAGCGCACGAGCGCGCTCGCCGTGTAGTCGTCGGGCACCACGTGCACCGCCATGCCGATCTCGCTCGCGGCGCGGCCGGTCGACGGGCCGACGCAGGCGACCGCCGCCGCCCCGGCGAGACGCGCGAGGAGGGGAAGGCGGCCGGCCTGGACTGCGTAGGAGCGCACCGCCGATCCGCTCAGGAAGAGGACCGCGTCGAGGGAGCCCTCTCGCGCGAGCGCCTCGACCTCGCTCTCGCCGACCTCCCGGGGCACGGTGCGGTACACCGCCACGTCGTCGACCTCGGCGCCCGCCGCGCGGAGAATCGCGACGATCTCCTCGCTCCCCTCGCGCGCGCGCGGCAGGAGGATCCCGACGCCCTCAAGCGGGCGAGCGCCGCCGCGAGAGGCGCCCGCGCGCCCGACGAGCTCGCGCGCGAGCGCCGCGCCGGTCTGCTCGGAGGGAACGAGATCCGCCCGAAGGCCCTGGAGCTCGAGCGCGCCTGAGGTCGCCCTCCCGACCGCCGCGATCGCGAGCCCGCGCGCGAGCGCCGCCTTCGTCGCCTCGAGAGCTCGAGGGCGGAGGAGGAAGTGCTCCACGCCGTTTTGGCTCGTGAACACGAGCCAGCGGAACGCGCCGAGGCGGTCGATGCGCTCGTCGACGGCGTCTCCGTCGGCCTCGACGCGGATGAGGGGCAGGAGGAGCGGCCGGGCGCCGCGCGCTTCAAGCGCGCCGCACAGCTCGCCCGCCCGGTCTTCCGAGCGGGTCACGAGAATCCGCTTCCCCGCAAGCGGGCGGGCGAGGAGCTCCCCCGCGCCCTCCGCCAGGGCCCGGCGCGCAAGCTCGCCCGCAAGCGCGAGCGGCTCGACGCCGATCCCCTCGACGTCGACGACGCGGCTCCCGTCCTCGGCGAGCACGCGGGCGCGAAGCCTCAGGCGACCGCCTTCGCCGGGAAGCGCCTCGGCGAGCGCGGCGACCGGCGTCGAGCAGCCCCCTCCCATCGCGGCGAGGAACGCGCGCTCGGCCTCGGTCGCGCGGCGAAGGTCCCGGTCGTCGATGGCGCGGAGGGCGCGGAGGGCCCGCGGGTCGTCGCTTCGGCACTGGACCGCGATCGCGCCCTGGCCCGGCGCGGGGAGGAACCGGTCGGCGTCGAGCCATTCGGCGACGCGCCCCTCGAGCTCGAGCCTCATCACGCCCGCCGCGGCGAGCACGGTCGCCGCGTACTGTCCGGCCTCGACCTTCTTGATCCGGGTCTCGACGTTCCCGCGGATCGAGCGGACGTCGAGATCGGGCCTGAGCGCGAGGAGCTGCGCCCTGCGGCGGGTGCTGCTGCTACCGACGACCGCTCCCCTCTCCAAGGCGTCGAGGCTCAGGCCCTCCCGCGCGACGAGCACGTCGCGCGCCTCCTCCCGTCCGAGCACCGCCGCGACGGTGATGTCGTCCGCCTCCTCGACCGGAAGGTCCTTCAGCGAGTGGACCGCGATGTCGATCTCCCCCGAGCGCAGCGCCCCCTCGATTCGCTCGGTGAAAAGGCCCTTGCCTCCGATCTCGGGAAGCGGATCGTCCGAGAGGAGGTCGCCGCGGGTGGAGATCGGCACGACGCTGAACTCGTCGGAGGGGAAGGCCGAGCGCAAGCGCGCGACGACGAGCTCGGTCTGCCGGAGCGCGAGCCTCGAGCCGCGCGTGCCGGCCCGCAGCGTCATGACGTGGCGTCCCGGGAGGGTGGCAGGTCGAAGAGGTAGCGGAGCGCCTCGACGTACTGGTAGGCGCGGCCGTTCGCCGCCTCCGCGCGAAGGCGCGTCGCGGGCAGGTGGAGCAGCTTGTTCACGAGCGCGTCGGCGAGGCTCTCCACGTGTCCCCAGGACTCCTCGTCGAGCCCGCTCAGGCGCGATCGGGTGTGCTCGAGAACCTCCGAGCGGATCTCCTCCGCCTTGCGCCACAGCTCCGCGATGACGGGGCGAAGCGCGTACTCCGCGAGGTGGCTTGAGAGGCTTCCGAGCTCCTCCTCGATCACGCGCTCGACCGCGGGGAGCTCCGCGTCGAGGCCGCCGCCGTCGAGCCCTTTCAGCGCGTCGATGTCGATGAGATGGACGCCGGGAATGGCGCGTACGCGCGGATCGACGTCGCGCGGAACGGCGATGTCGATGAGGACGAGAGGCCTCCCGCCGCGGTCGCGAAGGGCGTCGAGGACCATGCCGCGGGAGATGATCGGCTCGGGGGCGCTCGTCGAGCTCACGACGAGGTCGCTCGCGGCGAGGAGCCCGGGAAGCTCGCGGAGCCGCCGCGCGCGCGCGCCCCACCGCGCGGCGACCTCCCGGGCCCGCTCCTCGCTGCGGTTCACGAGATCGATCTCGATCGCGCCGCGGCTGCGAAGGCTCTTCAGCGCGAGGCGTCCCATCTCGCCGGTGCCGACGACGAGCGCGCGCGCTTTCGACAGCGCGCCGACGATCGCCTCCGCCCGCCTGACGGCCGCCGAGCTGATGTTCTCCGCGCTCTTCCCGATGCCGGTCTCGGCGCGAGCGCGCCTTCCGCACCGCACGGCGCTCTGAAAGAGGAGCGAGATCACGGGCCCCGTGGTGCCGGCGGCCTGCGCCGCGGCGTGCGCCCGTCCGACCTGCGCGAGGATCTGCGCCTCGCCGACGACGAGGGATTCGACGCCCGAGGCGACGCGGAAAAGGTGGCGCGCCGCCTCGACGCCCTGGAGGGAATAGAGGAGCCCTTCGGCATCCGGGTCGCCGAGGCGCGAGAGGAGGTAGCGAAGAGCCGCCTCCGAGAGCGCCGCGGGAGGAAGCTCCGGGTCCGGCAGCCAGGATCCGTAGATCTCCGTCCGGTTACAGGTGGAGAGAACGACGAGCTCGGCCCGGCGGCCTTCGCCGTCGAGCTTCGATGCGAGCTCGCCGAGGGCGAGCGACAGGTCGGGCTCGGCGATTGAAGCGCGTTCCAGGTGATCCACCGAAGCCGTATGATGACTTAGCCCGACGCAGAAGACCGGAAACTCGGAGAAGAAAGGGGGCATGACAGGAAAAAGCTAATCCTTTGGCGGCGAACAAGTCAAGGACGCCGCAAAAAACCCGACCGCTCCCTCGTCAGCCGAGGAGGGAGGCGGAGTCGCCGTCGAGATAGACGAAGACGCGCTCGTGCCGCTTGAGGATCGAGGCGGGAGCGAGGGGCGAGACCTTGGCGCCCGTCGAGAGGCAGGCGCGGACCGCCTCGGCCTTGCGTCGGTCGGGAACCGTGCAGACGATCGAGCGCGAGAGCAGGATCTGGCGGACCGACATCGAGATCGCGCGCTCGGGAACCTCCTCGACCGAGCGGAACCATCCCTCGCCGACCTGCTGCGCTCGACATCGCGGATCGAGGTCGAGCACGAGATAGGGCTCGGTCGTCTCGAAATCCGCCGGGGGGTCGTTGAAGGCGAGATGGCCGTTCTCCCCGATGCCGACGAACGCGACGTCGACCGGCGCGCTTGCGATGAGCGCGCCGACGCGCTTCGCCTCCGCCTCCGGATCGAGCGCGTCTCCGACGAGGAGGTGGATCTTCGCCGGATGCACCCTGCCCACGAGGCGCTCGACGAGGTACCTGCGGAAGCTCGCCGGATGGTCGGCGGGAATCCCGACGTACTCGTCGAGGTGGAACATCTCGGTGCGCGACCAGTCGATATCGGGCGCGGAGCAGAGGCGGTCGAGCATCTCGATCTGCGAAGCGCCGGTCGCCGCGACGAATCGAACGAGCCTCCCGGAAGGGAGCGCCTCCCGAAGCGCCTCGCGGAGGAGCCCGGCCGCCCGCTCCGCCGCCGCGCGGGCCGCGAGCGCGCCCGTCGAAGAAATCTCGATCGTCATCGTTACGCCTCCGCAGACACGGTCTCGCGCTCCCGCTCCGGGCGGAGCCCGGAGTCGCCGAGGAGCGGTCGACCGCCAATCTTGACATGCCCGATAGGATCGTGGCTATCATCTACGGGTGCCCCGGATCGAGGCAACGAGGACAGCAAGTGAGAAATGCTAGACATCATCTTTGGAAGGGATTGCCGGTAGGGGCGGTCGCCGCGCTGAGCGGCTGCGCGAACCTGACGGTTCTCAATCCTAGGGGCCAAGTCGGCTCGGAGGAAAAGACGCTCATCCTGACGGCGGCGATCTTGATGCTTCTCGTCGTCGTCCCGGTCATCGTGCTCACGGTGGTCTTTGCGCTGAGGTACCGAGCGTCGAACACGAAGGCGAAGTTCACCCCGGAGTGGTCGCACTCGAAGCGAATCGAGACCGTCATCTGGCTAGTCCCCCTGGCGATCATCACGACCCTAGGGATCCTGACGTGGATCTCCACCCACAAGCTCGATCCCTACCGGCCGCTCGCCGCGAGCGGCACGCCCGTCACGATCGAGGCCATCTCGCTTGACTGGAAGTGGCTTTTCATCTATCCCGACGAGCGGATAGCCTCGGTGAACGAGATCGCGTTTCCGACGAACGTGCCGATCAATTTTCAGATCACCTCCGACACGGTCATGAACTCGTTCTTCATTCCGCAGCTCGGCAGCCAGATCTACTCGATGGCCGGAATGCGGACGCAGCTGCATCTCATCTCCGACGCCCCGGGCACCTACGCCGGCCTCTCGTCGAACTTCAGCGGCCAGGGCTTCTCCAACATGAGGTTCAGCGCGATCTCCACCTCCGAGGAGCAGTTCGAGGATTGGGTGAGCAAGGCGAGGCAGTCGCCCGACAAGCTCGATCTCGACGCCTTCGAGGCGCTCGAGAAGCCGAGCGAGGACGTGCCGGTGCAGTATTTCTCCGACGTGACGCCGCACCTCTTCGAGGACGTGATCGCCAAATACATGACGGGGGCCGGCAGCATGCAGATGACGGGCCAGGTCGGCGCGCAGGCAAGCAATTAAGGCGCGCGGGAGCCCAAGGAGTTACCGATGTTGGGAAAGTTGACGCTGTCGCAGATACCCTATACCAATCCGATCATCATGGGCGCCTTCGGCTTCATGATCCTCGCCGTCGTCGCGCTGTTCGCGCTCATCACCTTCCTCCATAAATGGAAATGGCTCTGGTACGAGTGGCTCACCTCAGTCGACCACAAAAAGATCGGCGTCATGTACATTATCGTCGCGCTCGTGATGGGGCTCCGCGGCTTCGCCGACGTCGTCATGATGCGCTCGCAGCTCGCGCTCTCGTTCGGCTCCTCCCAGGGCTACCTGCCGCCCGAGCATTACGACCAGGTCTTCAGCGCGCACGGCGTCATCATGATCTTCTTCATGGCGATGCCGTTCCTCATCGGCCTGATCAACATCGCAGTGCCGCTGCAGATCGGCGCGCGGGACGTCGCCTTTCCGTTCATGAACTCGGTGAGCTTCTGGCTGTTCGTCGTCGGCGTGATCCTCGTCAACCTTTCTCTCGCGATCGGGGAGTTCGCCCAGACCGGGTGGGTCGCCTATCCGCCGCTCTCGGAGCTGAACTACAGTCCGGGGGTCGGAGTCGACTACTACATATGGAGCCTCGAGATAGCCGGCGTGGGAACGCTCCTCACCGGCATCAACTTTTTCGTCACGATCATCAGGATGCGCGCGCCGGGCATGAAGCTCATGCAGATGCCGGTCTTCACCTGGGCCGCGCTGTGCACCATGGTCCTCATCATCGCCGCCTTCCCGATCCTCACCGTGGTGCTCGCGCTCCTGTCGCTCGACCGCTACCTGGGGATGCACTTCTTCACGAACACCCTCGGCGGCAACGCCATGATGTACGTCAACCTGTTCTGGGCATGGGGACATCCGGAGGTCTACATTCTCGTTCTGCCGGCCTTCGGCATCTTCTCGGAGGTCATCGCCACCTTCACCGGGAAGCGCCTGTTCGGCTACACGTCGATGATCTACGCGACCGTCGTGATCACGGTCCTGTCGTTCCTCGTGTGGCTGCACCATTTCTTCACGATGGGCTCGGGCGCCGACGTCAACGCGTTCTTCAGTTTGACGACGATGGTCATCGCCATTCCGACGGGCGTGAAGATCTTCAATTGGCTGTTTACGATCTATCGGGGCAGGCTGCGCTTCACGACGCCGGTCCTCTGGACCCTCGCCTTCATGGTGACCTTCACGATCGGAGGCATGTCGGGGGTGATGCTCTCGCTTCCCGGCGCCGACTACGTGCTGCACAACAGCCAGTTCCTCATCGCGCACTTCCACAACACGATCATCGGGGGCACGGTCTTCGGCGCGTTCGCGGGTTTCGCCTATTGGTTCCCGAAGGCGTACGGCTTCAAGCTCAACGAGAAGCTCGGCAAGCGGGCCTTCTGGTGCTGGTTCGTCGGCTTCTACCTGACCTTCGTGCCGCTGTACATCCTCGGCTTCATGGGCATGACGCGCCGCGTGAATCACTATGACAACCCGACCTGGCATCCCCTCCTCATCGTCGCCGCGGCGGGGGTCTTCCTCACGCTGATCGGCATTCTGCTTCAAGTCACCCAGGTGGTCGTGAGCTTCCTGCAGCGGAAGCAGAACCTCGACCTCACCGGCGATCCCTGGGACGGCCGGACCCTCGAGTGGTCGACCTCCTCGCCGCCGCCCTCCTACAACTTCGCCACGATTCCCGTCGTGACGGGCCGGGACGCGTTCTGGGAAATGAAGCACAACGGCGCGGTGAACCACCGGCCGACCGAGTATCGAAGCATCCACATGCCGAAGAATACCGGCGCGGGGGTGTTCATCGGATTGTTCAATTTGGCGCTCGGATTCGCCTTGATCTGGCACATCTGGTGGCTCGCGATCCTCGGCCTCCTCGGCATTGTCGTGACCCTGATCCTCCGAACCTCGAGCGACAACATCCATTACTACGTGCCGGCGGAGGATGTGGCGCGGATCGAAAACGAACGGGCCGAGCGGCTGGCGCGCTAGGCACGGCACACAACAGGGGGAAGACTTTTGAGCAGCTATTCGGCGCGCATCGAGGAACACGAGCACGACGACGTGACGTCGGTGAGGGTGTTCGGTTTCTGGATCTACATCATGAGCGACTGCATTCTGTTCGCGAGCCTCTTCGCGACCTACGCAGTGCTTCACAACAATTTCGCCGGGGGTCCGACGGGCCGGGACCTTTTCGAGCTTCCCGGAGTCCTCGTCGAGACGTTCTGCCTGCTGATCAGCAGCTTCACCTACGGTCTCGCGATGCTCGCGCGCAACCGCGGCAGCAAGTCCGGCGTGATCGGATGCCTAGCCGTCACCTTCGTGCTGGGAGCCTCGTTCGTCGGCCTCGAGGTGACCGAGTTCCACAAGCTGATCCTCGCCGGCCACGGACCGCAGCAGAGCGCCTTCCTCTCGTCGTTCTTCACCCTCGTGAGCACCCACGGCCTTCACGTCACCTGCGGGCTCATCTGGATGGTCGTGCTCACGGCCCAGATCGCCAAGAAGGGCCTGACCGTGGCGACGAGCACGCGCATGATGTGCCTGAGCCTGTTCTGGCATTTTCTCGACATCGTATGGATCTGCGTATTCACCATCGTCTATCTCATGGGGGCCATGTAAGTGAGTAACGAGCACATCGCCGGCGCGGCTCCCGGCACGTTGAGGACCTACCTCGTCGGGTTCGTCCTGTCCGTCGTCCTGACTGCGGTCCCCTTCGCCCTGGTCATGACCTCGGCGCTCTCCCAAACCGCCATCCTCGTGACCATCCTCGTCTTCGCCGTCGTGCAGATCGTGATCCACCTGATCTTTTTCCTGCACTTGAACGGCTCCTCCGAGGGGCGCTGGAACGTCATCGCCTTCGCGTACACGGTCGTGGTCCTCGCGGTCGTCGTCGGCGCCTCGATTTGGATCATGTACCACCTCAACTACAACATGGTGGCTCACTAGGACGACCCGACCGGGAGCTCCTCGCCGCTCGCGCGCCTCCTAGGGACCGCTCGAGACGCGCGGGGAGAATCCGGGAAGGGCGGAGGCGCAATGAACGGCGTCGCGTACGTGCTCCTCATTCTGCAGGCGGCCGCCTCCGGCGCCCTCATCCTCGTCGGAAGCGTCGTCGAAGCGTACGGCTACGGCCTGTCGCTCGGCACGAACTGGCCCTATCGAAACGATATCTTCTCCCTCGCGATGCGGGGCGATCCGGAGGCATGGCACCGGATCCTCGCGACGACGCTCGGGGTGAACGCGGTCATCCTCGCCTTCCTCCTCCGCGACGAGAACGCCTTTTCCGGCCTCGCCCTCATCGCCGGGACCGCGCTCCTCGGGGTCGCGACGCTCCATGTCCTCGCGGGAAAGGCGCCCGCCTTCCTCCACGGCCTCCACGGCCTTCTCGCCTACGCCACCCTGTTCGCCTACGTGAGCGAGCTGCTCCCCCGCTCGCCCTCGGTCTGGAGCGTCATGGTGGCCATCGTTCCGGTTCACGTGTTCCTGCTCATCGTCTTCCTCGGCGGCATGGTGACGGGCCAGCGGGGCTACCGGAGGCCGATCGGCGCGTTCGTCTATCCGCGCACGGGAGGACAATGGGTCTTCCTCGTGCATGGGCTCGGATGGGCGCTGCTCGTTCTCACGCTCGCCTACTACGTGCAATCCTACAGCGTCGCGCTCCTGCTCGCGCTCCTGCAGCTGCTCCTCGGCTTCATGCTCTACCAGGCGGTGAACGACCGGCCGTCGCGGCCCGGCATCCTGACCGTTTTTCACCAGTCCATGGCGCTCCTCATCTTCCTTTCGCTCGTATTCGCCTGGCGGATCAAGGTTCCCTTCCTCGGATAGCCCTCTCGATCGCGCGAAGCGCCGTCGTGCTTCGCCGTCCGATACTATTTTTCATAATCTTGTGAAACAATCGGAAAAAAGTATTTCACTGTCGCCGTCGATAGCGTCGCGTTGCTCGACGACTCGTCAAAAAATGGTTTTGCGATTGGCTCACGTTTCCTAACACTTCCTTTTGACTTCCTGACAATAATCGTCGACAATAGAGAAAAGCGTGTCGGACGGGTCTTCCGGTGGGCTCGTCGCGCTCGAACGCGAGCGCAAAAAGGGGTGGTGTGCGATGAACGGTGTGAGCAGGCTGCTCGTCTTCGCGCTTGGCGAGCGAAGCTATGCCCTGCGGGTCGAGGTGGTCGAGCGGGTCATCCGCGCGGTCGAGGTGACTCCGCTCCCGGAATCGCTCCCCTTCGTGCTCGGCGTCATCAACATCCAAGGCTCGATCGTGCCAGTCTTCGACCTGCGCTGGAGATTCCACCTCCCCGGGCGCGAGGTCGTGCCGGAGGACAGCATCATCGTCGCGCGGATCGCGAAGCCCTCCACGCTCGCTCCCGAAGGGCGCGCCGTAGCGCTCGTCGCCGACGAGGTGCGCGAGGTTATCGAGGTCGAGGACCGGGACCTCCTCCTCGAGGAGGGCGCCCTTCCCGGCCTCGGATACCTCGAGGGCGTGGCGAGGCTTCCGGACGGGCTGCTCCTGATCCAGGACCTCGACGCCTTTCTCTCGCCCGAGGAGGGGAAGTCTTTGGAAGAGGCTCTCCGGAGCGTATGACCAAGACCGGCGCGCGGTCCGATCCCCTCCTCGCCGAGATCGCGGAGCTCGTGAGGTCGAGGATGGGACTTCACTTCCCCCCGGAGCGACAGGACGACCTCGATCGGGGAATCGCCGCCGCGGCGCGCGAGCTCGGCGTCGAGAGCCCGGAGGATTTCCTCAGGCAGCTCGCCTGCGAGCCCTTCACCCAGGCGCAGATCGAGCTCCTCGCCGGGAACCTCACGGTCGGGGAGACCTATTTCTTCCGGGAGCCTGCGAGCTTCGAAGCGCTTGAGGCGCACCTTCTCGCGGAGCTCATCGAGGCGCGCAGGGCCTCCGAGCGGCGCCTCAGGCTCTGGAGCGCCGGCTGCTGCACCGGGGAAGAGGCCTATTCGCTCGCCATCCTCCTCTGCAGGCTGATCCCTGACATCGACGATTGGAACGTCACGATCCTCGCGACCGATATCAATCCGCGCTTCCTCCGCAAGGGGTCCGAGGGCGTGTACGGGGAGTGGTCCTTCCGCGGCGCGCCGGAGTGGGTTCGCCGGAGCTATTTCGAGCCGGTCGCTCCGACAAAGCTGAAGGTCGCCGCGGGCATCCGCAAGCTCGTCACCTTCGAGTACCTCAACCTCGCGGAGGATCCCTACCCGTCGCTTCTCAACAACACGAACGCGATGGACGTCATCCTGTGCCGGAACGTCCTCATGTACTTCGCCCCGGAGCGCATCCGGGAGGTGATCGGCGCCTTCCACCGCTCGCTCGTGAGGGGCGGCTGCCTCATGCTCGGCGCGAGCGAGACCTCCTTCGCGCACCTCGCGCGGTTCCAGCCGCGGGAAGCCCAAGGCGCCTTCATGTTCCGCAAGCTCGAGTGGGACTCGACCCCGCTTGCGGCTCGAAACGATGAAATCGATTTCCGGGAAACGGGCGCCCCGCAGCCCCTGCCTCCGCGAGCCTCCGTCCAGCCCGGGGATCCCCGCCACGATCGGGCCGGGGATCCCTTCGTCCGCGCCCGGGAGCTCCTCGATCGCGGCCTCCTCGGCCAGGCCGAGGAGAGCGCCTCCGAGCTCGTCGTTCGAGATCCGGTCCGACCCGAGGGCATGGTGCTTCTCGCCCGGGTCCTCGCGAACGAGGGACGGCTCGCCGAGGCGTTGCCGTGGTGCGAGAAAGCCATCGCGATCGAGAAGCTGAACCCCGGTCACCGCTACCTCTACGCCGCGATACTCCTTGAGAGCGGAGACGTCGAGGGAGCGGCAAGCGCGCTGCGCGGCGTGCTCTACCTCGATCCGCTCTTCGTGCTCGCCCATTTCGCCCTCGGCAATCTCGCCCGCCTCGGGGGCAGGAGAGCGGCCGCGAGCAGGCACTTCCGGAGCGCGCTCTCCCTCCTTCGCGACCTTCCGGCCTCCGATCCGCTACCGGGCTCGGAGGGCATCACCGCCGGCCGCCTCGAGGAGATCATCCGCTCGACCGTCGAAGGGGAGGCGCTCGTTCCATGAGCGAGAACGCGAAGCCCGACCGGCCTCGATCGTCCGGGAACGAGGCGCGACGCGAGCTCCTGCGCGAGCGCGCGAGGGAGATGGCGCGCTCGGCGCAAGCCGACGAGACGACGGGCGACCATCTGGAGGTCGTCGAGTTCCTGCTCGCCCACGAGCGCTACGGCGTGGAATCGCGCTACGTGCGGGAAGTCTACCCCCTGAAAGAGCTCACCCCCCTCCCGGGCACGCCGCCGTTCGTTCTCGGAATCGTCAACGTGCGCGGCCAGATCCTTTCCATCGTGGATCTCAAGAAGTTCTTCGACCTGCCGCACAAGGGGCTCGCGGACCTCGACAGAATCATCATCCTCCACGACGAGCACATGGAGTTCGGGATTCTCGCGGACTCCCTGCTCGGCGTCAGGCGAATCCCGGCCGAAGGCATCCGCTCTTCGTTTCCGACGCTCGAGGGGATCCGCGGCGAGTTTCTCCTCGGCGTCACTCCCGACCGAACGATCGTCCTCGACGGCGCGAAGCTCCTGTACCACGAGGACATCGTCGTCAAGGAAAAGGAAGGCTCCTGATGAAGTGGACCATCGGAAGAACCGTCGGAACGGGCTTCGCGCTCGCCCTCGCGATCCTCGCGGCCCTCGGAATCATCTCGTACCTGAACACCGCCCGCTTCATCGACACCGCGGACCGCGTGACCCATGCCTACCGCGTCCTCGGAGAGCTCGCAGAGGTCGTGCAGGCCCTGACGGACGCGGAGACCGGACAGCGCGGCTTCGTCATCACCGGCGACGAGAGCTATCTCGCCCCCTACGAAGCGGCGCTCCGGGTCATCGGGGCGGATCTCGCGGACTTGAAGACGCTGCTCTCGGACGAACCCGACGAGCAGCGGCAGCTCAGCCGTATCCAGGTCCTGTCCGCGGCGAAGACCGCCGAGCTCAAGAAGAGCATCGACGTGCGGCGGGCCTCGGGCTTCGCCGCCGCAGAGGCGCTCGTCGCGAGCGGCGAGGGCAAGACCACGATGGACGAGATCAGGCGGATCGCCGCCTCGATCAGGACCACGGAGACCGGGGTCCTCGATCAACGGAACGCGCTTGCGAGAGCGAGCGGCGGCGCCACCCTCGCCTTCATTCTCTACGGAATACCGCTCGCCTTCATCCTCGTCGCGATCGCCGCGTTCTTCATCACGCGAGCGATCTCGGGCCCGGTGCGCAGAATGACGAACATCGCCGAGCGGATCGCTCAGGGCGACCTCTCGGTCGACGTGCCGCCCACCGAGAGGCGGGACGAGGTCGGCTCCCTCGCGCGCGCCTTCGGGAGGATGGTGCGGTCGCTCCGCGACATGGCGAAGCTCGCGGAGCGGATCGCCTCGGGGGACCTTACCGTCGAGGTGAAAGCGCAGTCGGAGAAGGACTCCCTCGGCGTGGCGTTCGCCACGATGGTGGAGGGCCTCAGGCGGATGACCGGGGAGGTGCGGGAGCTCGTGAACCTCCTCGCCGCGGCGGTGAGCGAGATCCTCGCCTCCACGACGCAGGTCGCGGCGGGAGCCGCGGAGACCGCGACGGCGGTGAGCGAGACGACCACGACCGTCGAAGAAGTGAAGCAGACGGCGCACGTGGCGAGCCAAAAGGCGAAGAGCGTCTCGGAAAGCTCGCAGCGCTCGGCCCAGGTGTCCCAGAACGGCAGGCACTCGGTGAACCAGACCATCGAGGGGATGAGCCGCTTCCGCGAGCAGATGGAGGCGATCTCCCGGAGCATCGCCGCCTTAAGCGACCAGAGCCAGGCCATCGGCGAGATCATCTCGACGGTCAACGACCTCGCGGAGCAGTCCAATCTGCTCGCCGTGAACGCGGCGATCGAGGCGGCGAAGGCGGGCGACCAGGGCAAGGGCTTCGCGGTCGTCGCCCAGGAGGTGCGCAGCCTCGCCGCGCAATCCAAGCAGGCGACGGCGCAGGTCCGCTCGATCCTCGGCGACATCCAGAAGGCGACCGGCTCGGCGGTCATGGCCACCGAACAGGGCACCAAGGCGGTGGAGAGCGGCGTGAAACAGTCCGAAGAGACCGGCGACGCGATCCGGACGCTCGCCGACAGCATCGCGGAGGCGGCGCAGGCGGCCACCCAGATCGCCGCCTCAAGCCAGCAGCAGCTCGTCGGAATGGACCAGGTCGCCCTCGCGATGGAAAGCATCAAGCTCGCGAGCACCCAGAACGTCGCGAGCACGCGCCAGGCGGAGATCGCCGCTCGGGACCTCCATGAGCTCGGTCAAAAGCTCATGGAGCTCGTCGCCCGGTATCGAATCTAGCAAAGGAGGAGAGGAGAATGGCAGCAGCCGGCTTCGGGCAAACCCGGGCCCGCAGCTCGGACCTCGCGGCGACGCGCTCGCGCATCGTCGCCGCGGTGAGCGGCGGGATCGGAAGCATCATGGTGGTGTTCGTCGTGCTCGTGCTCGTCTACGCGCCGACCGCCTACGCGGCGCTCGCCGAGATCGGATTCCTCGTGCTCGCCTGCGTCGCCGCCTTCGCGGTGAACCGCGCCGGGTACGTCCACATCGCCGCGTGGATCGTCCTTCTCGGATACAGCCTCCTCCTCGTCGTCTCGATGATGATCACTCCGTCGGGGGCGGCGACCTCGGGCTACTTTCTCGGCGTCGCGGTGGTCTTGAGCGGGAGCCTCGTCTCGCCGATCGCCCCCTTCATCTTCGCCACCCTCGCGACGGGCGCCACGGCGGTCGCGACCGCCCTCGCGCCCCTGCCCCCGGCGACGGGCAACGTGCCGGCGTGGCTCGGGCCGATCATCGTGCCGGCGACGCTCCTCTACCTTCTCGCGATCGTCTCCTGGCTGTACGGTTCCGGCACCCAACGGATGCTCGACAACATCGCCCGCGCGGCGGAGGAGACCGTCCAGGCGGCCGACGTGCTCGCCTCTTCCACCGGCGAGATCCTCGCCGCCGCCACGCAGATCGCCTCGAGCGCCGGCCAGGCCGCCACCGCCGTCAACGAGACCACCACGACGGTCGAGGAGGTGAAGCAGACCGCGCAGATGACGAGCCGCAAGGCCGGACAGGTCTCCGACACCGCACTCAAGTCGGTCCAAGTCTCGCAGGCCGGCAAGTCGGCGATCGAGGAGACAATCCAAGGCATGAGCCGCATCCGCGCGCAGATGGACACCATCGCGGCGAGCGTCGCCGCCTTAAGCGAGCAGGGCCAGGCGATCGGCGAGGTGATCGCGACCGTCAACGACCTCGCGGAGCAGTCGAATCTCCTTGCCGTGAACGCCGCGATCGAGGCGGCGAAGGCGGGCGACCAGGGCCGCGGATTCGCGGTGGTCGCGCAGGAGATCAAGAGCCTCGCGGGGCAGTCCAAGCAGGCGACCGCGCAGGTGCGCGGGATTCTCGGCGACATCCAGAAGGCGACCGGTACGGCGGTCATGGCGGCCGAGCAGGGGACGAAGGCCGCCGAGGCGGGGGTGAGGCAGTCGGAGGACTCAGGCGAGGCAATTCGGGCTCTCACCGGGAGCATATCGGACGCCGCGCAGGCGGCGACCCAGATCGCCGCCTCAAGCCAGCAGCAGCTCGTCGGGATGGACCAGGTCGCCGTCGCGATGGAGAGCATCAAGTCGGCGAGCGAGGCGAACGTCTCGAGCACGAGGCAGGCCGAGGCGGCGGCGCGCAATCTCCATGAGCTCGGCCAGCGGCTGAAGCAGCTGCTCGACCAGCTTGCGGTGTAGCGGGGAGATCATGGGGAAGTCGGACGCGGAGTTCCTGAAGGCGCTGCTCGCGACGTTCAAGGTCGAGGCCCGCGAGCACGTCCGGGGGATATCCGCGGGCCTGATCGAGCTCGAGGGAGCCGTCGAGCCGGAACGGCGGGCGGCTGTCGTGGAGGTCGTCTTCCGGGAGGCGCACAGCCTGAAGGGGGCCGCGCGCGCGGTCAACCTGACGGTGATCGAGGGGCTCTGCCAGTCTCTCGAGAGCGTCTTCGCGGCGATGAAGCGCGGAGAGCTCGATCCCTCGCGCCCGGTGCTCGACCGGCTCCACCGCGCAGTCGACGGAGCCGAACGGCTGATCGAGGAGGAGAGCCCCAAGCAGCCCGAAAGCCGCGCGCTTGCATCCGAGCTCGGCCGCGAGCTCGGACGTCTCCTCGCGGAGGCGGTCGTCCCGGCCCGGGAGGCCATCGCCGCCCCGGCCCAGGTTCCCGATCGGGCCGAGAGCGCCCGCGCCGAGGCGCCCGCCGCGGTCGAGCCCGCCCCTCGGCCGGCCAAGGCCGAGGCGGCGGCTCCCGAGGGCAAGGCGGCACCCGACGAGACCGTGCGCATTCCCGTGTCGAGGCTCGAACACCTGCTCCTGCAGACCGAGGAGCTCCTGACCGCGAAGCTCGCCGTGGCGCAGCGCGCCGTGGAGCTTCACGACGTCACGGGGGAGCTCTCGCGCTGGAAGCAGGAGCGGTCGAGGGCGCAGAACGCCGCGCGCTCGATCAAGGGCTCGCGGGAGCGGGGCGGGACCTCGGGCGAGCAGGAGAGGCAGGACATCTTCGAGTTTCTCGAGTGGAACGACGCCTTCGCCGCCTCCCTCGAGAGCAGGCTCCACGCCCTGTCGCAGGCGATCGACCGCGACGAGCGGACGGTTTCGCGGATGGTCGACAATCTGCTCCAGGGAACCAAGCAGGCCCTGATGCTCCCGTTCGCCACCCTGACCGAGATCTTCCCGAAGTTCGTCCGCGATCTGTCCCGGGAGCAGGGCAAGGATATCCGGCTGCGCGTCGTCGGCGCGGCCACCGAGATCGACCGCAGGATACTCCAGGAGATCAAGGACCCCCTCATTCACCTCATGCGAAACTGCGTGGACCACGGCATCGAGACGCCCGAGGAGCGCAAGCGCGCGGGAAAACCGGCCCAGGGCACCATAACGCTGAACATCTCCGAGCGCGACCGAAGCAAGGTCGAGGTCCTCGTCTCCGACGACGGCGCCGGCATCGACGTCGCGAGGGTGCGCAAAAGCGCGGCGAAGCTCGGGATCTTGGCGGCGGACGCCTCGATGAGCGACCAGGAGGTGCTGCCGCTCGTCTTCGAGTCGGGAGTCTCGACGAGCCCGTTCATCACCGATCTCTCCGGGCGGGGGCTCGGCCTCGCCATCGTTCAGGAGAAGACCGCGAAGCTCGGGGGGTCGGTGAGGATCGAGAGCGCCCCCGCGAAGGGCACGACCTTCCGCCTCCTCCTGCCCCTCGCGCTTGCCACCTCGCGGGGGCTCCTCGTGCGGGCCGCCGGTCAGAGCTTCGTCGTGCCGACCAACGGCGTCGAGCGGGTCGGCGCCGCGCGGGAGGACGAGGTCCAGACGGTCGAGAACCGGGAGACGGTCCTCGTCGGCGGACAGGCGGTCTCGCTCGTGGCGCTTGAGGCCGCCTTGGAGCTCGAGCCGAAGCGGACGGAAGCGAAGCCGCCCGAGCGCTTCCCCCTCGTGCTCCTCGGCACCGCCGAGCGGCGCATCGCCTTTCGAGTCGACGAGATTCTCGGCGAGCAGGAGGTGCTCGTACGCGGTCTCGGACCGCAGCTTGAGCGCGTGCGCAACGTCTCCGGCGCCGCGGTCCTCGGCACGGGCAAGGTGGTGCCGGTCCTCGACGTCTCGGATTTGATGAGGTCCGCGATCCGCGCTGCGGCCGCTCCTCGTCGAGAGGTTCCCGAGGAGCCTGCCGCGGCGGAACGGCGATCGATCCTCGTCGTCGAGGACTCGATCACGTCGCGGACGCTCCTGAAGAGCATCCTCGAAACCGCCGGCTATCGCGTGCGGACCGCCACCGACGGGTTCGAGGGGTTCGTCGCCGTGCGGGAAGAGCGTTTCGATCTCGTCGTCTCCGACGTCGACATGCCCCGCATGAACGGATTCGAGCTTACCGCCAAGATCCGCGCCGACCGGAAGCTCGCCGACGTGCCGGTGGTGCTCGTGACCGCGCTCGAGTCGCGCGAGGACCGGGAGCGCGGGATCGACGTGGGCGCGAACGCCTACATCGTGAAGAGCAGCTTCGACCAGAGTAACCTCCTCGGGGTTATCAAGCGGCTGCTCTAGGAGGCGCCCAAGGTGATCAGGGTGTTGGTCGTCGAGGATTCAGCCGTCGCGCGGGAGTTTCTCGTGCACGTGCTCTCGCAGGATCCCGGGATCCAGGTGATCGGCACCGCCGCCGACGGTGAGGAGGCGATCGAGGCGGTGAGGCTTCAAAGCCCCGACGCGATCACGATGGACATCAACATGCCCAGGATGAACGGCTTCGAGGCGACGCGGAAGATCATGGAGACCTCGCCCACCCCGATCGTCATCGTGAGCGGGAGCTACGAGACCAAGGAGGTCGCGACGGTCTTCCGCTCCATGGACGCAGGCGCGCTCGCGGTGGTGCCACGGCCGGCCGGATACGGAAATCCGAACCACGATACGACCGTGAAGGAGCTCGTCCAGACCGTGAAGCTCATGTCGGAGGTGAAGCTCGTGCGCCGCCGGCCCCGTCAGGCGGCCGAGACGCCCCCCGCGCGCGCACGGCTTGAGCGCGCCTCGTCGGGGATCAAGATCGTCGCCATCGGAGCCTCGACCGGAGGGCCGGTCGTTCTCCAGACGATTCTCTCGCTCCTCCCGAAGGCCTTTCCGGTCCCGATCGTGATCGTCCAGCACATGGCGGCCGGATTCATCGGGGGATTCGCGGAATGGCTCGGCCAGACCTGCGGGCGGCCGGTCGGCATCGCAAGCGACCGCGGAGCGCTCGAGGCGGGCGCCGTCTACGTCGCGCCCGACGGCCTTCAGCTGGGCGTGGCTCCGGGTCCGGCGGCGCGCCTCGCCGCCGACGATCCGGAGAACGGCCTTCGCCCCTCGGTCTCCTACCTCTTCCGCTCGGTCGCTCAGGCCTTCGGCGAGTGCGCGGCGGGAGTCATCCTCACGGGAATGGGCCAGGACGGAGCGGCGGAGCTCAAGCTCATGCGGGATCGCGGCGCGATCACCTTCGCGCAGGACGAGGCCTCGTCGGTCATCTTCGGGATGCCCGGCGAGGCGATCAGGAAGGGCGGAGCGACGCACGTGCTGCCCCCGGATCAGATCGCCGCCGCGCTCGACGAGCTCACGAGACGGCCGTAGGGCGCCTAAAGGCGGCGCGGAGAACGAAGGAGGGAACACATGGCTTCGCCGGAGGCGAAAATCGAGATCTTGATCGTCGAGGACAGCCCGACCCAGGCCGAGCAGCTGAAGCACCTGATCATCGCGAGCGGCTACGAGGTGCTCGTCGCCACGAACGGCAAGGAAGCCCTCGAGCTCGCGCGGCGGCGCAAGCCCACGATCATCGTGAGCGACATCGTGATGCCGGGAATGGACGGCTACGCGCTGTGCAAGGAGATCAAGTCCGACGAAACGCTGCGCGACACGCCGGTCATTCTCGTGACCGCGCTCTCGGGCCCCGAGGACGTCTTCAAAGGCCTCGAGTGCGGCGCCGACAACTTCATCCGCAAGCCCTACGAGGGGAAGTATCTTCTCGCGCGCATCGAGTACATCCTCACCAACCGGGAGCTCGGCGCGCGGGAGAAGCTCAGGATGGGCGTCGAGATCTCCCTCGGAGGCCGAAGCTACTTCATCACCGCGCAACGCCAGCAGATCCTCGACCTCCTCATCAGCACCTACGACGAGGCCGTCCATCTCAACGACAAGCTCAACCGCTCGCTTCTCACGCTGAACGGGCTATACCACGTCGCGGCGGGCCTCAATCAGGCGACGACGCAGTCGGAGGTCTATCGCACCTCCCTCGAGCGGGCGCTCGAGCTGCCCGGGGTCCAGGCCGGATGGGTCTCGGCGCGCGACGAGAGCTCGGCGCTCCACGTGGTCGCCTCGCGCGGCCTTCCTCCCGAGCTTGAGGCTCCCGGAAGGCTCGAGCGGGACTGCCCCTGCCATCGCGCCCTTCTCGCGGGCGACGCCGAAGGCTTCGCGAGCTTCCCCGACTGCGACCTCCTCGGGCGAGGGGCCGGCGGCTCGCAGCCCTTCCACTTGCACGCGAGCGTGCCGCTCCGCGCGAACGACCAGGTGGTCGGCATCTTGGACCTGATCGGACCCGAGGACGGCGCCTTTTCCGACGACGACGAGAAGATCCTCGTCTCGATCGGAAATCAGGTGGGAATCGCCCTCGAGCGGGCGTTGCTTCGCGAGCACCTCGAGAAGATCGTCGAGGAGCGGACCTTCCTGCTCACCGCCGAGATCGCCGAGCGCAAGCGCGCCGAGCAGGAGATTCAGAATCAGCTGCAGCGCCTCGGCTCGCTTCGCTCGATCGACGTGGCGATCACGAGCAGTCTCGACCTGCACGTCACGTTGAACATCCTCCTCGAGCAGGTCACCTCCCGCCTCGGGGCCGACGCCGCCGATCTCCTGCTTCTGAACCCCCACCTCCAGACGCTCGAGTGCAGCGCCGATCACGGCTTTCGCACCGAGGCGATCAGGTTGACCCGCGTGCGCCTCGGCGAGTGCATCGCGGGCCGGGCGGCGCTCGAGCGGAGGATCGTGAGCGCCCCGGATCTCCCCCGGGAGCCCGCGTTCAGCCGGGCCCGGCTCCTCGCGGGCGAGGAGTTCGTCGCGTACTTCGCCGTTCCGCTCATCGCGAAGGGCCAGGTGAAGGGCGTGCTCGAGATCTTCAACCGCGCTCCGCTCAACGTGGGCCGCGAATGGATCGAGTTCCTCGAGGCGCTCGCCGGCCAGGCCGCGATCGCGATCGACAGCTCGCAGCTCTTCGAGAACCTCGAACACTCGAACGTCGAGCTCGTGCTCGCCTACGAGGCGACGATCGAGGGCTGGTCGCGGGCGCTCGACCTGCGCGACAAGGAGACCGAGGGGCATACCCAGCGGGTGACCGAGGCGACGGTGCGCCTCGCGCGGGCGATGGGCTTCACCGACGCCGAGCTCGTGCACGTGCGCAGAGGCGCCCTTCTCCACGACATCGGCAAAATGGGAATCCCCGACCGGATCCTGCTCAAGCCGGACAAGCTCACCCCCGAGGAGTGGGAGGTCATGCGAAAGCATCCGGACTACGCCTTCGAGATGCTCTCCCCGATCGCCTACCTCCGCCCCGCACTCGATATCCCCTACTGTCACCACGAGAAATGGGACGGAAGCGGCTACCCGCGGGGCCTCAAAGGGGAGCAGATTCCGCTCTCCGCCCGGCTCTTCGCGCTCGTCGACGTGTGGGACGCGCTGCGCTCCGACCGGCCCTATCGCCCCGCGTGGCCGGAGGAGCGGGTGGCGGAGCAGATTCGCGCCGGGGTCGGCACGCACTTCGACCCGCAGGCCGCGGAGGCCTTCCTGAAGCTCATCGGCCAGATCACCCATGGATGAGCGGCCCGCCGGGGAGCCAGGATTTTCATGTCGAGGACTGCCGGACGCGGGCGGCTCAAGGGGCATTCGTCGAGGAGGGGACTACGGCGTGACCGAGG
>JASHNV010000106.1 GCA_030041455.1 Spirochaetia bacterium | reverse complement strand
CCCTTAGGCCCCCGCCGGGCCTTCATGCGCTCGCGCGAGGCGCGCGCGTCCGCCTTCCGGTCCCCCTCCTTCGATTCTCCCCGTCTCGAGCTTTCTCGTACGATCGCGGTACGGTCGATCGACTCGAGCGCGGCTCCCTTCCCTGTGCGGCCCGCCCGGTGTATCATTTTCCGGTCTCGTCTTTCCCGAGGAGGGGGCATCATGGGGGCAGGTTCAGGACGGCGCGCCCTACTTATCGTGGACGTTCAGAACGACTTCTGCCCCGGGGGCAGTCTTGCGGTGAGCGGGGGCGACAGGGTCATCGAGGTCATCAACCGGATCTCGCCGCTCTTCGACCTCGTGATCGCGACGAGAGACTGGCACCCGGCCGGACACGTCTCCTTCGCGTCGAGCCATCCGGGAAGGAAGCCCCTTGAGGTCGTCGAGGCCGACGGCATTCCGCAGGTCCTCTGGCCCGATCACTGCGTTCAGGGAACCGAAGGGGCGGACTTTCATCCCGACCTCGACCTCCGCTTCGTCGACCTCATCGTCCACAAGGGGACGAGCGCCCGCCTCGACTCCTATTCCGCCTTCTTTGAGAACGACCGGGTCTCCCCTACCGGGCTCGGTTTCTATCTGTCGGGCCTCGGATGCTCGGCGGTCTACGTCACGGGCCTCGCGACCGACTATTGCGTCTCCTCGACGGCCGCCGACGCGCTGAAGCTCGGCTTCACGACCACCGTGGTGGTCGACGCCGCGCGCGGCGTCGACCTGCCGGCCGGAAGCGTCGAGCGCGCGCTCGCCGCGCTCGAGCGCGACGGCGCGCGGCTGCGCTCCTCGTCGGAGATCGGCGAGCCATGATCGGCCAGAACGGGATCCCGGCTCTCCTCACGGATCTCTACGAGCTCACGATGATGCAGGGTTACCTCCTGAGCGATAACAATCCGGAGGTCGTTTTCGACGTTTTCTTCAGGCGGCAGCCCTTCCGCGGCGGCTTCTCGGTGTTCGCGGGTCTCGAGGACGTGATTCGAGCGCTCTGCGGCCTGCGCTTCTCCGGGGAGGACCTTGCCTACCTCGCGAGCCTCGGACACTTCAGGGGAGAGTTCCTCGATTACCTTTCCGCCTTCCGCTTCCGGGGCGATCTCTACTCGATGGACGAGGGAACCGTGGTCTTTCCGAACGAGCCCCTCATGCGGGTGCACGGGAGGCTCGTCGAGACGCAGCTCATCGAGAGCGTGCTGCTCGCGATCGTGAACTTCCAGACGCTCATCGCCACGAAGGCCGCCCGGATGCGTCTCGCTTCGCGCGGCGGGCGAGTGGTCGAGTTCGGGCTCAGGCGCGCCCAAGGCGTCGACGGCGCGGTCTCGGCGGCCCGAGCGGCGTTCATCGGCGGGGCGCAGGCGAGCTCGAACGTCCTCGCCGGCAAGCTTTTCGGCATTCCCGTGAGCGGAACGATGGCGCACTCCTGGGTGATGGCCTTCGAGACGGAGGCGGAGGCGTTCGACCGGTACGCCGATCTCTACCCCGACGCCTCGATCTTCCTCATCGACACCTATGACACGCTCGGAAGCGGCATCGAGAACGCGATCCGGGTCGGCAAGCGCCTTCAGGCTCGGGGGAAAACGATGGGAGTCCGCCTCGACTCCGGGGACCTCGAGTACCTGAGCAAGCGGGTCCGCGAGCGGCTTGACGGCGCGGGCCTGAAGGAGGCGTCGATCTTCGTGTCCAACGAGCTCAACGAGCAGATCATCCAGCAGCTCGTCGCGGCCGGGGCGCCCATCGACGGCTGGGGCGTGGGCACCGAGCTCGTGACGGGCGGATCGGAGTCGGCGCTGTCGGGCGTCTACAAGCTCGTCGCGAAGAGGCGCGACGGCCTCATGAAGCCGACGATCAAGATCTCGAACAACCCCGAGAAGACCACGACGCCGGGGATCAAGCAGGTACACCGCTTCTACGACGCCGCCGGAGCGCCGATCGCCGACCTGCTGTCGCTCGTCGAGGAGGAGCTTCCCGCGCGCGGACCGGTCCGCTTCTACCACCCTATGATGGAAAGCACCTATTTCAACGTGAGCGACTACGGGAGGGTCGAGCCGCTCCTCTCGCGCACGATCCGCTCCGGCGAGCGCGAGCGCGAGCCGGAGACGCTCCCGGCCATTCAGGAGCGGGCCGCCGGGGCGCTTGCGCTCTTCGACGAGTCCTTCAAGCGCATCCTCAACCCGCACCTCTACAAGGTTTCCCTCACGAAGGCGCTCGTCGAGCTCAAGTTCGGCCTCATGGGGAGACGGCGTGGGTAGCTCCGCGCGGAGCGGCCCGACGATCTCGATCCGCGGGAGAACGGTCGGCGGCGGCGCTCCGGTTCTCGTCGTCGCCGAGATCGGGACCTCCCACGGCGGAAGCCTCACAACCGCGCGGAGCCTGATCGAAGCGGCGGCGGACGCCGGAGCGGACTGCGCGAAGTTCCAGGCGGTCTTCGCCGACGAGATCATCCACCCGAACGCCGGAACGGTGCCGCTTCCCGGCGGCGAGATCGCGCTCTTCGAGCGATTCCGCTCGCTCGAGCGCGACCCGTCGTTCTACGCTTCCTTGAAAGAGCTTACCGAGGGCGCGGGGCTCCTGTTCCTCTGCACGCCGTTCGGGTCCCGGAGCGCCGGCCTCCTCGAAAAGCTCGGCGTCGCGGCGTACAAGATCGCCTCCCCCGAGCTCAACCACTTCCCGCTCCTCCGCCAGGTCGCGGGCTACCGAAAGCCGCTTCTCCTCTCCTCGGGCGTTTCGCTTCTCGCCGACATCGAGAAAGCGCTCGCGCTCACCGGACGGGACGTGGCGTTGCTCCACTGTGTGACCTCCTACCCGGCGCCTGAGACCGACTACAATCTCAGGCTGCTACCGTCGCTGCGCTCGCTGTTCGGAGTCCCCGTCGGGGTCTCGGACCACTCGCTCGATCCCGCGCTCGTGCCCGGGCTCTGCGCGGCGCTCGGAGGAGCCGTGGTGGAGAAGCATATCTGCCTCTCGCGGGAGGCGGGCGGGCTCGACGATCCGATCGCGCTCCCCCCGGCGGAGTTTCGCGCGATGGTGGAGGCGATTCGCCTCGCGGAGGCGTCGGGCGCCGAGGAGACCGTCGAGCGTTTCTCGCGCCTGCACGGCGCCGAGCGGGTCCAGGCCGTCCTCGGTTCCGGGATCAAGGAGCTCGCGGGCTCCGAGCGCGAGAGCTACGCTCGAACGAACCGCTCGGTCCATGCGCTTTCGCCTATCCCGGCGGGCGCCACGTTCAGCGAGGAGAACGTCGCGCTCCTTCGCACGGAGAAGAGGCTGCGTCCGGGGCTCCCTCCCGAGATGCTTCAGGTGGTGCTCGGAAGGCGCGCCGCGCGCGACGTCCCTTCGGGCGAGGGCCTTCGCTGGGAAGACCTCCTCGGCGACTGACGAAGGGGACCGGGATGTCCATCTGGCTTGCGATTGGGCTCATCGCGCTGTGCGCGGCGTGCTGGGATGTCGGGATCGTGCTCCAGAAGCTCGCCTCCGACGAGCTCCCGCGACTTACCCTCGGCTCGCGCCTTCCCGAGGTCGTTCTCGCCTTCGCGCGGTCGAAGCGGTGGATCCTCGGCCTCGCCGTCACCGCGCTCGGATGGGGCCTTTTCGCCGTCGCGCTGAGCGCGACCCCCGTCTCGGTCGCGCGGGCCGTCCAAGGATCGGGCCTCGTGATCCTCGCGCTCTTCTCGATTCTTTTCCTGCGTCACCGCCTGAGCGCGATCGAGTGGGTCGGCATCCTCGTCGTCACGGCCTCGGTCGTGCTGCTCGGCCTGAGCGAGTCGCGCTCTCCCGAGGGCGCGGAGCACGTCGAGGCGGAACGGGTGGCCGGCGTCGCAGCCGCCATGACCCTGCTCTCCTTCGCGGGCTACCCCGCGGCGCGTCTCCTGAAGGGAGCGACGAGCCCCCTCGTCGCCGTGTCGGTCCAGGCGGGGGTGCTCATCGGGCTCGGAGACCTCATGACGAAAGCGCTCCTCATCGAGGCGGCGCTCGGCCGGGACGCGCTTGCCTTCGGGCTCTTCGGGCCCCTTCTCGCGCTCTTCTACCTGACCGGCTTTCTCATCCTGTCGCGCGGCTACCAGCGCGGCCGCGCGCTCGTGGTGACCGCGGTCTCGGACTTCTCCTCGCGGCTCACCGCGATGATCTTGGGCCTCCTCGCTCTCGGCGAGGGGGCGTCGAGCTCGGCGGGCGCGGAGCTGTGGATCGGTTTCGCCGGAATCCTCGCCGGAACTTGGCTGCTCCTCCGGGCGCCCCACGACGAGATCGCGCGTCGGATCGCGCGCGGTCGGGCCTGATCGAGCGCTACAGCCTCTTCGCCATCCTGAGGAAGCTGAAGAGGCGACCGCCGACCTTCGCCGAGACGCGCGCCGCCGGCCGGTAGCCGGCCTGCTCGTAGAAGGCGAGGGAGCTCGGGCTTGCTTCGTCGACGTCGAGGAGCACGCCGCCCCGCGAGCGTCCGGATCCCGCCGAGGTCCCTCGGGCCTGCTCCTCGAAAAGCGCGAGAAGGCGCCCGCCGACGCCCCTTCGGCGGAATCCCGGATAGACGGCGATGTTGCTCAGGTAGTAGTCGTCGGCGCCGAGGTCGGCGACGAGACGCGAGGCGGCGAGAAGCCTCGGAGCCATCACGGCGAGCCTAAGGCCGAAAAACTCGAGGAGAAGGAGTCCGGTCGAGAGCGCCTCGGCGGCCATGACCCACGACGGATATCCCAATACCATGCCGGCCACCGCGCCGCCCACCTCGGCGACCGACATGTGGATGTGGCTGAAGGGGTTCGGCCGCCGGCACGCGAGATACCGCAGGAGCTCCGGAGCGCGATCCATGAAAACCGCGCCGAGCAACCCGGAGTCGGACAGGACGACGAGAGCGGCGCAGGCGTCGGAATCGCCTGAGCGGGCGGGACGGAGCGCGACGGCCCCCTCCCGTCCCGTCCCGCGTTCGGGGCCTCGTTCAGGCGATATTTCTTGAAACGGCCTCATTCGGCCCCCCGATTCTTCCGATACTCGCAGGAGAGAGTCCAAGGAAGCCGAGGAAAGAGATGTACGACGCCATAACGAACTTCATTGCCTACCTTGAGGAATGCATTCAAAAATCGAGCGATCCGGAGGAGACCGCGCGCCTGTCGCACGTACTCAACAAGGCGCGCACCATCCGCGACAAGGTCAATTCCGCCCTCTCCGTTCGAGCCGCCCAGTAACCCTCCCGCCGGGTCCTGTTCCTCACTTGAGCAGGACGAAATCTACCCTGCGGTCCTTCCACAGATTCACCGTGTCGCTGAACGGCACGATCGGGTTCGAGGCTCCGAGCCCGACCGTCGACATCCGGGCGGCGGAGACGCCGCGCTGGACGAGCGCCTGCTTCACGGTCTCGGCCCGCGCGAGGGAGAGCGGAATGAGCGTGTCGCGCTGCTCGACGGCGGCCTGCGCCGGATCGGCCCAGTAGACCGAGACCGCGTTCCCTTCGAGCCTGATCTGGTAGCTTCCGTACGTCTTCAAGGTCTTCGCGATCTGATCGAGCACCTCGTTGTTCCTCGCGTAGAGAACGGGATCCTCCTGCTGCGAGATGAGCGCCGCGCTGAACGGAGCGAAGTTGATGCTCGATATTTGGATGAGGTACCGATCGCCCTCCTTCATGACGAGGATGCCCGTCGGGATCTTCCCCTTCACCACCGCCACGTTTCCGAGCACGTCGGTGACGGTGAGCGTATAGGGGTAGTCTTGCGCCGACTGCACGAGCTCTCCGCTCGTCGAGAGCCCGTTCCAATATAGGGCGCTCGCCGGAAGTCCCGAGCCGCTGAACGCGTAGAAGGGCTGGTTGGTAGGATCGAAGATCTGGAAATTCCACGTCGCCACGTCGACCGGCGAGGCCACCTTGATCGCGATCGTGAGGATGTCGGCGACGCCGCTGTTGTCCGGCGTGAACGGCAGCGGAGAAAGGTCGACGGTCGTCGCCGGCGGCGAGACGTCGAGCACGAAGCTCCGCGTCGTCGCGATGTCGACGTCGCCCTTGTTGTAGGTCACGGTGAGGCGGCCGGTGTAGGTCCCCTCGTGGATCTGGCCGTCGTCGCCCTTTCCGTCCCACACGATGCTCGGCGTCGGAACGGAGGCGCCTCCCCGGAAGTCCTTCACGACGGTGCCGTCCGAGAGAACCATCGCGAGATCCCACGATCCGATGCCCTCGGGGAGCGTCACGAGGTTCGTGAAGGTCACCGTCTGGAGGGAGGCGTTCGCGGTCGGAGAGAATCCCGACTTGTCGACGGTCACGAAGGCGTGGGTCGGCCGGTCGTCGACGACGATGTTGTCGATCTCCGCCTGGGCGCTGTTGCCGGCGGCGTCGACGGTGGAGACGACGTAGCTGTAGGCGCCGTCGTGAACCGTGTTGCCGAAGGTGTCGGTGCCGTCCCAGACGACCGTCTGGACCGCCCCCGGCCACCTCCACTCCTTCACCGTCTGCCCGTCGGACCGAAGGATCTTTCCGGTCCAGACCGTCGTGGTCGTCGACGAGCTTTGCGTGAGCGTGACGGTGTCCTTGTAGCCGTCGCCGTTCGGAGAGAAGAGCAGGTAGTTGGCCTGCGCCGTCACGGTGGGCATCTTGGTAAGAAGCTCGAACCAGCTCGTCGTCGCCTTCGGGCTCGTGCCGTTGGAGTAGTTCACGGTGATCTCTCCGCGGTAGAGGCCGTCGGGCGCCGCGCTTCCGTCGGCGCGCTTTCCGTCCCACGCGAACGGGCCGGCGGGAGGAGTCGTCCCGGAGACCGACGTCTGCACCGCCCCGCTCTGGTCGACGACGTCGAACGAGTAGGAGACGAAGCCGTTCGTCGTCCTCAGCTGCGGCACGAGATGGATCACGCTTCGCGCGCCGTTCGGAGAGAAGGCGTCGTAGTCGGTGTTGAGGAAGACCTGCTTCTTCTCGGTGTCGAGGGTGAAGGAGATCGTGTTCGACTGTCCGAAGTTCCCCGCCTCGTCGATCGAGTCGAGCGAGAAGAGATACGTCCCGTCGGGCTCAAGACGCCCGTCGTCGCCGCGGCCGTCCCACGCGATGACCGGGTCCGGCGTCCCGATCCAGCTGAAGGTCTTCACCGTCGTGCCGTCGGCCGTGTCCACGGACCCCGTCCACGTTTGCTCGCTGCTCGCGGTTGAGTGAAAGAGCATCTCGGGCCGCGGCGATCCCGGGATCGGCGAGAACACGAGGTAGTCGGCGGTCAGGGTGGCGCTCGGCGGCGTCAGGTCGACCGTTATCTCCGGCGATTGCGCCGTCGGGTTGTGGCCGTTGCGGTAGAGAACGGAGAGGTCGCCCCGGTAGCTCCCCTCCTTCAGGTAGTTTCCGCCGTCGTCCTTGCCGTCGTAGACGTAGACGCTCGGAAGGTCGGCCCCGTTGCCGTCGAGCCTGCGCACCTCGGCGCCGGTCGAGTCGACGACCTGGAAGCTCCACGACACGATGTCGGTCCTCACGGGGACGTCGAAGGTGAACGTAATGGTCTGAATGGGGCTCTTGGTGCCCGGCGCGAAGGCGGCCGGGTTGATCGAAAGCCCGACGGGCGTCGGCGTCGTGTCGACGATGATGTTCTGAATGTTGCCCTGGGTCGTGTTGCCGGCCTTGTCGGTCGCGCTCACCGAGTAGGCGTACACGCCGTCGGGGACGATCTGGCCGGAGTCGTCCTTGCCGTCCCAGAGGAACGACTGGGGGGCGGAATTGGTCCACGCGATCGTGCGGACGGCCTTCCCCGACGCGTTCACGAACTGGCCCTGCCACCTGTCCTCCGTCGAGCCGGTCTCGGTTATTTCGATCGAGTTCTTCAGTCCCACGCCGTTCGGGGAGAAGATGAGGTCGTCGCCCGTGAGCTGCTTGAGGTCGAGGCGCGGCGGCGTCACCTTCACGACGACCGGGTAGGAGGAGGTCGTCGCGAGGTTGCCGTTCTCGTCCCACGCGGTCACGGTGAACGCATACGCCCCGTCGGGGACTACCTTCCCGAGGTTGTCCCTTCCGTCCCATCGGAAGGTCGGGGGGATCGGAATGCCCGACTTCACGGCCGCGAGCCGATCGAGAACGTTCTGAATGCCCTTCGACTCCGGGCGGTAGTCCGGATTGTCGATCTCGCGCACGAGCGTCCCGTCGGCGTCGTAGACCTTGAAGCGGTAGCCGTAGACGAACCGGTTGTCGGTGATGGTGATGGGAACGTCGAGGTAGTCGTGGCTGCCGGTGTTCTTCGGAGAGATGTACTGCTCGCTCGGGTACGTCACGGTGATGTCCGGAGGCGTTCGATCGATCTGACCGAGCGGAACGTTCACCCCGGCGCCGATCGCCGTGACGTTGTTTGCGAGCGGCGCGAAGGCGACCGTCGGATCGATCTCGCTTCTCGTCCATCCTTTGTCCGCGAGGTACTTGAGGTTCGAGGGGAGGTTGGTCTTGAAGTCGAACGTGATGCCGCCCGCGATCGGGAACCAGCGCCCCGGGGTCTCCGGCGCCCCGTAGGGCAGGAGATTGCTCGTGCTGACCGCCGTCGCAAGATGCACGCTCATGAACTCGCCGAAGTCGATCGTCGTTCCGAGGTCGAGCCGGACGTCCTGGAACGAGGGAAAGCTCAAATCGGAGTTGAGCTCGAGGCCGACGGGCTTCGTCCTGACGAGGGTAAAGGCGGCTCCCACCGCCGGGGTGAAGGCCGCGGGAACCGCGAGCGCCGAGCTCCCGTAGCCGTAGTAGCCCTTGCCGATGTTGTCGAGGGCGGCGCCCCACCGGAAGTCCTTGAGGACGCCGATGTCCCCCGGCATGTCGATGAAGCCGAGATCGAGCCCGAGCCCCCAGTCCGCTTCGTCGGCGCTCCCGACGGTAAGCCCGAGGCCGGCGCCGACGAGAAAATTCGAGTAGAGGTCCTTCGAGAAGGAAAGGTTCAGAGTGCCGAGCGTGCCGTAGTAGAGGGGGCTCGACGCGGCGGTCGTGAGGAAGTGCGCGGAGCCCGAGTAGACGCCGAAGTTCGTCGGATAGGTCGCGCCGAGGTTGAGGGCCGTTCCTTCGTACGTGCTGCTCGCGAGATCCGCGAGCGCGATGTAGCTCAAGTCGAGGACCGCGCGCTGCGCGCCGCCTGAGGCCGCCGGGTTGATGGCGTCCGCCTCCGGAGAAGCGGTCGAGGTAACGCTCGGCGCCCCCGCGAGGAAAAGCGGCGAGTAGAGCGCCCCGACGTCCTCTCCGCCCGGGATCGGAGCCGCGGCGAGCGAGCCGGCGATTGCGAGCAGCAGAATGGAAACGTATGCCAGAAACCTCATGCCGAGTCCCCTCCAGAGCTCCTGCGTGTCACGGATGCCGACGTGCGGCGGGTAGGGCGCACCGCGCGCCCTTTTCTTTTCCTACGACAACCTGCACAATACTACTATGAACAACTTAGCATGCGCAAGGTTACGCGCCGAGCCCGAGCCCACGGTTCCCGGCCGCGCGGCGCTCTGAAGCAGCGCATGGCGGGACACCGAAGGGCCGACGAGGCGCCTCGAGGAAGGAAGGAGCCGCGCCTCGGTCTCGATTTCTACGCGAGGTCCGGCCGGCTGGTCGCCCGCGACCTGATCGGCAGGGTTCTCGTGCGAAGAATCGGCGGCGCGGAGCTTCGCGCGCGGATCGTCGAGACGGAAGCCTACCTCGGCGCCGTCGATCGCGCTTCGCACGCCTTCCACGGACGGACCGCCCGGACGCGGGTCCTCTTCGAGCGGCCCGGACTCGCCTACGTCTACCTGATCTACGGCGTTCACGACATGCTGAACGTGGTCGCCGGGCGCCCCGGGGAGGCGCACGCGGTGCTGCTCCGGTCGGCCGAGCCGCTCGACGGCTGGAACGCCGACCTTTCGGGACCCGGGAAGCTCTGCCGCGCGCTCGCCGTCACGCGCGCCGAGAACGGTCTCGACCTCGCGGGCGACGCGCTCCACGTGCTTCGCGATCCTCTCTCCCCCCGCCCGCGGATCGAGGTGTCGAAGCGAATCGGGATCGCGTACGCCGGGGAATGGCGGGACGCCCCGCTCAGATTCTCCGACTCCCTGAGCCACGCGGTCACGAAGCCGCGCCGAGCGGATCTCGCCTGACATGAACCGCGCGATACTCGAAGCCTGGATTCGAGACCACCTCGCCTACACCTTCGCCCGCTCGGGAGGCTCGGGCGGTCAGAACGTGAACAAGGTGAACACGAAGGTCGTCGCCGCGCTCGCGCTCGACGGGATCCTCGGACTGACCGAGGCGGAAGCGAACCGCGTGCGCGCGGCGCTCGGCGGCCGTACCAACGCGAGGGGGAGGCTCGTCGTCGCGGTCCAGGAGACGCGCGAGCAGCTCCGCAATCGCGAGATCGCCGAAAGGCGGGTGATCGAGCTCGTCGCCGAGGCGGCTCGCGCGCGAAAGCGCCGCCGTGCGACGCGACCGACGATCGCCTCCTCGGAGCGGCGGATCGCCGCGAAGAAGCTCCACGGCGAGAAGAAGCGCCGGAGGTCGGCGCCATAGGAGGCGGCCGGCGCGAAAAAAGGGCGCCGGAGCACAATTGTGCTAACGGTAGCAAAATCGTTATATTTACACCCCTTTCCCCCGGGTGGACACTTCTCGTGGCGAAGGAGGCCTGTCGCGACCCTCGACCGGGCTTCACGCCGCACATGGGGGTATTGATGATGAGAAAGATTGCCGTCGCCGTTACGCTCGGCCTCGCGCTTCTCGCGCTGTACGGTTGCGGGAAGCAGGCCGCCGCGCCGGTCAAGCTGACCGTTTGGGACGTCTTCGACCCGACCACGCCCGGCGGGGGAAAGGCGTACGCCGAGAAGTACGCCGAGTACCAGAAGCTGAATCCCGGCATCGTTCTTGAGCACGATATCATGACCTACGACCAGCTCAAACAGAAGGCGATCGTCGCCGGGCAGGCGCAGCAGGGCCCCGACGTTCTCCACATGCTCGGGGAGTGGGTACCGGATTTCGTGAAGATGGACATCCTCGCCGATCTCAGCGACCAGATGAAATCCTGGGCCGACTTCGACAAGTTCCCGCCGAGCACCTGGAACGTGGCGTCGGTCGGCGGGAAGATCTACGGCGTGCCGATTACCGCCTCCACCCGGGTCCTGCTGTACCGCTCCGACCTCTTCGCGAAATACGGCATCCAGGTGCCCGAGACCTGGACCGACATGCGCGCGGCGGCGAAACAGCTCACCGACGACCTCCACCGGGACGGAAACACCGACGACTACGGAATGGGGTGGTGCTCCGCGACGAGCGCGATCCGCGGCCCGCAGGAGTTCGCCGTGCTCCTGTGGTCGACCGGCGCCGACTTCGTCAAGCAGGACGGGGGAAAATGGGTTCCCGCCTTCACCGCCGACCAGGCCACCTCGGTCTATCAGCTCTACGCCGACATGATGTTCGTGGACCACTCGCTTCCCCCGTCGAGCATCGGTTGGGAGTGGCAGCAGCTCGACCCGGCGTTCCAGACCGGGGAGGTCGCCATGGAACAGAACGGCGCGTGGATGTCCGGAAGAGCGCAGCAGGCGCCCAACGGCAAGGACTGGAAGACCGCGCCCTTCCCGTACGACAAGGTCCCGGCGACCTATCTGGAGGTCAAGGTGGACGGCGTGAGCAAGTTCTCCACGCACCAGGCTCAGGCGGTGGATCTCCTCAAGTGGCTTTTCAGCCGCGACAACATGGTCTTTCTCGCGGGTACCGACAACCTGCCCTCGCGCATCGATTCCGAGCAGTCAAGCGCCTGGGTGCCCGATCCGGTGTGGAAGGGTACCTTCCTGCACACCGTGAAGGACGGGCACGCCATGCCGCAGATCCCGTTCGGCCCCGCCTTGAAGTTCACGATGGACGATCTCCAAGAGGTCTTCTACAAGCGCATGACGCCCGCGCAGGCCGGGCAGGACTTCTACAACAAAGTGTCGAGCTATCTGGACTCGTCGGTGAACAACCAGTAGAACGCAGAGCGTGAAAACGGGAGGCGGGGCAGGCGCCGAAGAGGCCCCGCTCCTCCTCCCTGGGAGCCCCGGTATCCATGATGAAGCGGGACGGCACGAGCTACCTCTACTTCCTTCCTCTCGCGCTCTTTATCGCGCTCATCTACCTCTATCCCTTCGCGAGCGCGGTCAGCCTGAGTCTCCACGACGTCAACTACCTCGAGCCGGGCAGGCACCGCTTCGTCGGCCTCGGCAACTTCCTCAGGCTCCTCGGCGACCCGCTGTTCGTCCCGGCGACCGAGCATTCGGTGGTCTTTACGGTCGGTTCCGTGGTCTTCGAGTATCTCGTCGGCCTTTCCTCCGCGCTCGTGCTGAACAGCCCCTTCGTGGGACTGAAGAACGTCTCGAAAGCGCTCGTCTTGCTTCCCTGGGCGGTGCCGATCGCGATCAACTCGCTCATCTGGCAGTTCATGCTCTCGCCGGACTTCGGGTTCATCGACCAGTTCCTCAGCCTGATAGGATTCCGCTCCCTCTCGGAGGCGACGTGGCTCACGAATCTTTCCCTCGTCATGCCGACGGTGATCGCCGTCAACGTGTGGCGAAGCTTTCCGTTCTACACGATCGTGCTGACCGCGGGCCTCGCGACCATTCCGCGCGAGCTCTATGAGGCGGCGGAAGTCGACGGCGCGGCGCGCTTCAGCCGCTTCTGGCACGTCACGCTTCCCGGCATCCGGCGCGTCTCGGCGGTGATCGTCACCTTTCACGTCATCTGGACCTTCACGAACTTCGACGTCATCTACCTGTTGACCGACGGCGGGCCGCTCCACGCAAGCGAGGTGCTGCCGACCGTCCTCTACCACCAGGCGTTCGTGCAGTTCGACATGGGGTACGCCTCCTCGATCGGCGTATTTCTCCTCGGAGTCCTGAGCCTCACCGCGGGACCGCTCTACAGCAGGCTCAATCGGTAGGAGGCGCCATGCACGCACGGAGTCTTTCCGGCTACGCCTCGGCGCGCCGCGCGGTCCAGGCGGCCACGATCTTCCTCGTCGTGCTCCTCCTCGTGGTGGTTGTCTTTCCCTTCTTTTGGATGGTCAGCGCTTCCATTCGGCCGGACATGTACACCGTGTCGGACAAGCTCTATCTGCTGCCTCCGAAGCTGACGGCGGAGCACTACGTGAACGTGTTCGTCAACGCGAACCTCGGCCGCATTTTCTTCAACACGTCGCTCGTCTCGCTCTCGACGGTCGCCACCTGCCTCGTCGTCATCGTCCCGGCCGCCTACGCCATCGCGATCCTCCGGGTCCGAGGCTCCGCCCTCATTTCGAGGCTCGTTCTGTCGCTCCAGATGATTCCGGGCATCATGCTCGTCGTCCCGCTCTACATCATCCTCAGGAGCTTTCACCTGCTGAACACCTACTACGGGCTCATCGTCAGCTACACGACCTTCACGATCCCCTTCTGCTTTCTGCTCGCCTCCTCGTACTACCGCAGCCTGCCCATGGAGCTCTTCGAGAGCGCGTTCATCGACGGCGCCTCCCGCTTCGAGGCGATGATCCGCATCGCGGTTCCCCTCTCGGCGCCCGGGCTCATGACGACGGGCGTCTACGCCTTTCTCCTCTCGTGGAGCGACTTTCTCTTCGCGAACACCTTCACGAGCTCGATCGCCACGCGGACCCTGACGGTCGAGGTGACCCATCTTCTCGGGAATTGGGGCCAGCAGTGGGGCGACCTCACCGCCGGCGCCACCGTGACCACGGTCCCCGTCCTGATCGTCTTCGTCCTCGCCCACCGCTACATCGTCGAGGGGCTCACGGCCGGAGCGGTGAAGGGATAGCGCGCGGGAACCGCCTGAGCCCGGGAGCGGTCGCGCTAGAATCCGCTCTTCCGATACTCCCCCGGCGACATTCCCATCTCCTTCTTGAAGAGCCTGCAAAAATAGTTCACGTCCGGGATGCCGCACGCGAAGGCGATCTCCTTCACGGTCATGGACTGCGAATAGAGGAGGTGGAGCGCTTTCTTCAGGCGGAGGTCCTCGATGTAGTCGCGCGGGGAGACCCCCTCGAGCTCCTTGAACAGCCGCGTGAAATGCGAGCGGCTCAACCCGACGAGGTCGGCCATTTCGGAGACCGGGATGGTCACGTCGAGATGGTCGCGCAGGTGCCGCTTGAGGGGCTCGAAGCGCGGAGCGTCCGGGCGCTCGGGAAGCGCGAAGGACTCAAGGAGGATGCTCATGCACAGTTCATAGGCGAGCGAGGAGATCTCGAACGCCGTCTGGTCGGAGGAGCGCGAAAAGAGCGCCGTGAGGACGCGCAGGAAAGCGCCGGGAACCCGCGAGTCGTCCTTGAGGGCGAGGACGTTGCCCTGACGCCGCTCGACGCCGAGGAGGATCCGAAGGAGCTCCCGGCCGTAGACGATGAGGTAGACGAACTCCCAGTGATCCCTGTCCGGAGGCAGGAAGTAGTGATGGACGCTCGGAACGTGGACGAGCATCAGGGTGCCTTCCGGGACGTCCGCGGCACCGGCCCGCGTCTCAAGCCGCCCGGAGCCGGAAAGCGTGAGCTGGAGCACCGCGAAGCTCGACTTGCCGCGCGACATCCCGTCCCAGGAATAGATCGGCTGGGTCTCCCTGGAGTGCCCGCCGCTAGAAAGCATCGAGTGCAGGGGAATCCGCCGCTCCGGGAAGAGCACGGAAACCGACTTGACCGGGAGCCTCCGAAGCTCGCCGAGCACGGGTCCTTTCATGGTTCTTCGAGCTGGGCTCGATAATACACCAGTGCTATCTTTAGCACAATCAACATATTTCGCCTCGACGCGGCCGAGCGGTATCTTTACGGGAGCGCGGCCGGACGTTGCGAGGAATCCTGAAGGAGCGTGTCGTGGGATTGAAGATTGCCTTCATCGGCGCGGGAAGCATCGGCTTCACCCGGAAACTGCTTGCGGACCTCCTCGTCGTGGGCCGCTTCCAGGACTGCGAGATCTGCTTGATGGATATCGACCAAAAGAATCTCGACATGATCCACGGCCTAGTGGCGCGCGACGTCGACGCGAACGGCCTGAAGAATCTCAAGCTGTCGAAGACGCTCGATCGAAGGAGCGCCGTCGCGAAGGCGAAATACGTCTTCAGCGTCGCGCGGGTCGGAGGGCTCGGCGCCTTCGAGAGCGACGTCGAGATTCCCCTTCGCTACGGCGTCGATCAGTGCGTGGGAGACACCATCTGCGCGGGCGGGATCATGTACGGTCAGCGGACCGTCCCCTATATCCTCGACCTGTGCAAGGACATCAGAGAGGCGGCGGCGCCTGAGGCGCTGCTCCTCAACTACTCCAACCCGATGGCGATGAATACCTGGGCGGCGAACCGCTACGGCGGCGTCCACACCGTCGGATTATGCCACGGGGTTCAGCACGGGCACAAGCAGATCGCCGACGTGCTCGGGCTCGAACAGTCGGAGGTGGACATCGTCTGCGCCGGAATCAATCACCAGACCTGGTACATCCAGATCCGCCACCGCGGCGAGGACATGACCGGACGCCTCCTTGAAGCCTTCGAGAAACATCCCGTCTACAGCCGAGAGGAGAAGGTGCGCATCGACATGCTCCGCCGCTTCGGCTACTACAGCACGGAGTCGAACGGCCATCTCAGCGAGTACGTGGCGTGGTACCGCAAGCGGCCGGAGGAAATTCCGCGGTGGATCGACATGGGCGACTGGATCAACGGCGAGACGGGGGGATACCTCCGCCACTGCCGGGAGCAGCGCTCGACCTTCGAAGCCGAGTATCAGAGCTGGATGGAGGGGCCGCCCCTTCGGTACAGCCCGGAGGCCCGCTCGCAGGAGCACGGCTCCTACATCCTCGAGGCGCTCGAGACCGGCCGGATGTACCGCGGCCACTTCAACGTCGTAAACCGCGGCTGCATCACGAACCTGCCGCCCGACGCGGTCGTGGAAGCGCCCGGGTACGTGGACGCGAACGGCCTCGTCACGCCGATCGTGGGCGACCTTCCGCTCGGCGCGGCCGCGGTCTGCAACGCGAGCGTCTCGGTGCAGCGCCTCGCGACGGAAGCCGCGGTGAGAGGCGACGACCTCCTGCTGCGGCAGGCGATGATGCTGGACCCTCTCGTCGGAGCGGTATGCAACCCCGAGGAGATCTGGCAGATGGTCGACGAGCTTCTCGTCGCGGAGCAGCGCTGGCTCCCCCAGTACGCCGCCGCGGTCAGGGCCGCGGCGGGGCGTCTTGCCGAGGGCAAGCGCGTTCCGACGAAGGAGTACCGCGGGGCCGCGAGGCGTCCGAGCACGACGCCGGAGCGGCGCGGCGGGAGTCCGACCTAGTTCGCCGAAGGCTTGAAGCCGGTCTGCAGGATGATCTGGTAGAGCGGCCCCTTCTTCGCGAGCGCCTCGCTCCACCCTTCGGCGGGATTGGGGTGAAAAACGATGCCGCGCGCGGAGCGCAGCACGACCCACGACTCCCGCTTCAGCTCCGACTCGAGCTGGCCGGGACCCCAGCCTGAGTACCCGGCGTAGAGCCTGACGTCCGGCCGCTCGGCCTCCGGGCGCTTTCCCCACTCGGTCTTGAGGTAGTCGACGACCGGCTGGCTTGCCGGCTCGAAGATCACGCCCTCGGCGGCGCCGCGCGCCGCCGAGCCGCTTACGCTCTCGGGCAGCCCCGAGTGCAGGAGAAACAAAAAGTCCTGCTGGAGAGGACCGCCCACGTAGACGGGGATGGACGCGGCGGGCGATCCGTCCATCCCCTCGAGAAGCTCCCCGGCCGTGAGCTTGGCCGGACGATTGACGACGAGCCCGAAGGCGCCGTTCTCGTCGTGGGTCACCACGAGGATGACCGAGCGGTAGAAGTTGGGGTCGAGGAGACCGATCTCGGAGATCAGGAGGTAGCCTTCGAGGAAGCGCGGGAGCGCGTCTTCGTCTCGGCCGGAAGCGGAACCATGCTCTTCGCTCATCGCTCGTTCAGCCCTGGGCCAAGGATAGACCTATCGGGCGCATTTGTCCACGAGCAGCTGGAGAGACCGGCGTTTCATGATATCCTGTCGAATGTGTCGCATGCGGCGCGAGGGGGCTTGAGAATGTACACGGCAACGATGATGTATCATTTCAAACCGGAGCATTTCGAGGAGGCTTGCAGCTTGTGGGAGGAGGAGGTCGCGATCCTCGCGAAGGACCAGCCGGGCTTCGTCCGCATGCAGTTTCTCGTCTCTCCGCCGAACGCTCTGTCGATCGGCACCTGGCGAAGCAATAGCCACGCGCGGAGGTTCATGGAAAACGGCGCCTTCAAGCGCCTCGTCGGAAAGCTCGAAGGCCTGATCACGGATCGTCCGCAGCAGGCGGTGTGGGACTTGAAGTACTATCTCGAGCGATGAACCGGGCGGCGACCCGCCCGGGACGGCGGATTCGGAAGAGACGGGAAGCTTCTCGACGGGCTCTCGCCGCCCGGCCGGCATTCCGCGCCCTCAGGCGACGCTCCCGACCCGGTCCCTCACGCCTCCGCCGAGGCGCCTACCGCGTCGCCTGAGCCTTCCTCGATCTTCGCCGCCGCGGCCGTCTTGTTGACTCTCGCGTTTCCGAGCAGCGTGCTCGCCGCGAAGCCGCATAGGGTCACGCACATCGCGACGAGGAAGACGACTCGAATCGAGCTCGCAAGCGCGTCCTTCAGCGGCGGCACGATCGCTTCGCGCAGCCGCTCGGGAAGCCGGGCGAGCATCGCGGGGTTGAGAAGCTGGTTGAACAGCCCCTGCGGATCGGCGTGCGCCTGATGGACGAGCGTCGTTACGAGTCCGGCGGCGCTCTGCGACGCGTCGTGCGTCGACAGAGCGAGGAGCCCCGGAACGAAGTCCTGCTGCAGGAGACGGCCGGAGACGGCGTTCAGGACGACCGCCAGGATCGTCACGCCGAGCGTCGCCCCGATGCTCCGAAAGAAGATCGTCGAGGAGGTCGCGACGCCGCGCCGACTTGCCGGGAAGGCGTTTTGCACGACGATGTTCGTGGTCGGCATCACGAGACCCATGCCGAGCCCGAGGATCACGATGTAGGCGATCGCCTGCAGCGGCGAGACCGCCACGGCCATCGTGCTCATGAGGAGGAAGCCGACCGACATCAGCGCCATCCCCGCCATGAAGAGAGTGCGGAAAGCGACCCGGTTGACAATCTGCCCGCCGAGGAAGCTCGCGAGAATGACCGCCCCCATCATCGGCACCATCATGTTGCCGGAGCTGGACGCGCTGAGCCCGGCGGCGCCCTGCAGAAACAGCGGCAGAAACATCATCGAGCCGAACATCCCGAAGCCGAGGAGAAATCCGACGACCGAGGTCACCGAGAACTGCCGATTCTTGAACAAATCGAGGCTGAGGATCGGCTCGGCGGCCCTGCGCTCGATCATGACAAACGCAGATAGAAGCACCGCCCCCGCAGCCAAGAGCGCCAAGATCTGCCAGGACCCCCACGGATCGTACTTGCCCCCGAGGCTGAGGCCCAAGAGCAGGCTCACGACTCCGGCGACGATGGTCGCCGCGCCCGCATAGTCGATGACCACCCGGTCCTTCTTGCGATGGGCGCCGGCGAGACCGATGAAAACGGTCGCCGCCGCGATGAGGCCGAACGGCAGGTTCACGTAGAAGACCCAGTGCCACGAGGCGCGGTCGACGAGGAAGCCTCCGATGGTGGGCCCGACGACCGAGGAGAGGGCGAAGACGCCCCCGAAGATCCCCTGCCACTTGCCGCGCTGCTCGGGCGGGAAGATATCGCCCGCGATGGTGAAGACGGTGGTCATCATGGCTCCGGCTCCGAGCCCTTGGATCCCGCGGAAAACGATGAGCTCGATCATGTCGGCGCTCGCTCCGCACAGCGCCGAGCCGACCATGAAAACCGCGATCCCGCTTACGTAGACGACGCGGCGGCCGAACAGGTCGGCGAGCTTGCCGGCGATGGGGACGACCGCCGTCGAGGTCAGCATGTAGGTGATCGTGACCCAGGCGAAGATCGCCAAGCCGTTCAGCTCGCCGATGATTCGCGGCATCGCCGTCCCGACGACGGTTTGGTCAAGCGCCGAGAAAAACATCCCGACAAACAGCCCGACGAGCAGAAACGTCCGTTTTGAGCTCACTGTATCGTCTCCTTCACGCGGGCGAGGGCCCGTCCGTCCGATGTGTCGGAGGAGAGGGAACGTGGGCCGGCGGCTTCCTTCCGTCTCGGGAGCTCCCGCGCGGCCCTAGGCCTCGTAGCCCGACAGCACCTCGCCTTGAAAAAAGTAATAAAATGATCTTCGATAGTCAATATAATTAATAATTTAATTAATATATTTATTATACGTCCAATAGCTCGAAGGAACAGGTCGCCCAGGATACGTCCTGCCGGGAAGGCGGGAGAAGCTCCGCGCCCGGCTTCGCCGAGGCCGGAAGCGGGACGTCCGCGGCGTTTCGACGGCATGGAACCTCGAGGCGTTCGCCGTCGGTCAAATGCGACGGCGCGACTGGCCGCTCCCGCAGAAACGGGATCTCCGGAGTCGGCGGCGGGAGCGGGCAGGTTGACACGCGCGAGGGGCCGCCGGGTATACTTCTGGAACCCTCCTCGTAACCCCTCGGGCCGTGAGCTCGCGCATCTCGTGGAAATTCGTTCCCTAAGCGACTGTTACGAGCCGCTTCAGCTGGGAGGACTATGGGCACGCTCGCGCGCCTTGCGCGCCGAATCGCAGGTTTCTTCCGCGCCCTCGTCGGAAGGCGGAAAGCCCGCCGCCGCCTCAACGAGATCTGGCGCCTCGACATCTCGCCGTACATC